>JAGQQW010000089.1 GCA_020426005.1 Planctomycetota bacterium
AAGAACTCGTCGCTGTTGCCCGCGGTGTTCGACATGCGCACGTCGAACGTCACCAGCTTCGCGCCGTTGTCGAAGCGGCCACGCTGGACGCGCTGCGCACCGGCGACGTGACCCTGGTGCGCCTCGAACATGTTGGACCCGAAGTTGAGGATGTACTTCGAGCGCTCGTAGTCGCCGAGGTCCCAATCGCTCTCGAACAGGTACGTGAGCGCCGCAGCACGTCTCGCTGCGGAACAGAGACCACGGTGATTCAGGTAGGTGTTGGTCCCGAAGGCCTGCAAGAAGCGCTTGGCCGCATCCGCAGAACGATTGCGCCCCTGGTGGAACGCGAACTCCTCGGGCCGACCCGACTCGCGCACTTCGCGCAACTTGGCCGCGATCTCGTCGTAGGCATCGCTCCACGAGATACGCTTCCACTTGCCTTCACCACGCGCGCCGACACGCTTCAGCGGGTAGAGCAAGCGCTCGGGATGGTATTGATGATTGAGCGCCGCTTGCCCTCGCGCGCAAACGCGGCCACGCGTGTTGGGATCGTTGGGGTTTCCCTCGATCTTGATGATCCGACCGTCCTTGACGTGACCGGTGATGCCACAAACGGTCGAACACAGCTGACACATCCCGTGCACGCGCTGCGTGTCGCGATACTTGTCGGGATCGGGGAACCGCACCTTTTTGTTGGGCCCGGGCAACGGACAGACGCCGGGCACGTGTGCTTGGCCGCCGAGGTCGTACGGCGTGCCGGCTCCGGCCTTCCACACGCGAAGACTGTCTTCCTTGGTCGCGGGTCCGGCCTTCTTGCCGCCCTGCGAACTCGCACAGCCACCGAGTGCCGCAGCACCGATCCCCGTCGAGCCAAGCGCGGCCGACAACCTCAAGAACGCACGTCGTGACGAAGCGCTCATCGTCCCTCCTTGTCGCCGGTGCTCCGTGCGGGCGCGGACTCCGCCTTCCATTCGTAGACCGAGTACGCATCGCCCGAATAACTCTGCCCTTCTCGCGGCACTTTGGGTTCCCACTCTCGGACCTGACGATCGGGACTCTGCGCGAACCACATGCGTGGCTTCGTCCCCTTCTCCGGCCGGAGCTGCGCGAGCGCATCCTCGGCTTCGAGACGACGCTTCATGCGCGAGACCGTCGAATCGGGATCCGCGAGATCGCCGAAGTAGAGCGCCTCACTCGGACACGTCGTCACACAGGCTGGGTCCATGCCTACGTCGACGCGGTGTGTGCAGTTGTGGCACTTGATCGCCTGATTGGCGACCGGGTCGATGTAGATCGCGCCGTACGGGCACGCGTCCTTGCAAGCCGCGTGACCCGAGCAGACGTCGTAATCGACCTGCACCGAACCACCCGATCCCTTGTGCAACGCTCCACACGGACACGCCTTGATGCACGGCGCGTCCTCGCAGTGCTGGCACGCCATCGGAACCATCACGCGTGCCATTCCACCATCGGACTTCGCGTAGTCGTGGTAGATCGTCTGACGGATGTAACTGCCGAGTGGTACGTCGTTCTCGGCTTTGCATGCGACTTCGCAGCCGTGACAACCGAAGCATCGTCGCGCATCGACGACCCAGCCATAGCGCTTGCCGTCGTCCGGCGCTTGCATGCGCGCGCGCCAGTGCTCCTCGTCGAGGAACAGGTCGCTCCGTACGCCCTGCCCTTGCGCAGCTGCCCCCGCGCCGAGACCGAGCGCCGCGCCCGTGGTCAAGAAAGCTCGGCGGTCGATGCCGCCCGCGGACTTCGCCGCGTCTGGACTCACCGTGTCTTGCTTACCGCTTGCGGACTCGTGCGGGCGTATCCCGTCCGATGACTTGTCGCTCATCCGTATCTCCGATCGTCGCCCTCGCTCCGATCGGAACTCGACTCCCCGCGGCGGCCCGCGGGGCGGGTCCTACAGACGAGCCGCGCACGACCGTGCCGCGAACGACAGCACGTTTCAGGTTTGGTAGAACGCAGGGCGCATGCCGATCTCGTGTGCTCGAACTCCTCCGTTCATGGAGCGCAGCCTAGCCATCGGCGCAACACTTGCCTACCGCCCGAGGACGGAGTTCCAAAGCCGAACGAAAGTGATGCCGATCGGAGGCTTGCATTCGTTGCGAAGCGATCGACCGAATCCATCGGGTCGATGCACGATCGGTCCTGGCGAAGTCGCTACGTGCGACCTGCCGATCACGATTGTTCGGCGTCGTATTTGGCCGCGCGCTCCGCATCGAGCTGCGCCCGCCGCGCGAGGTAGTCCGTGACCTCGACGATGTAGGCTTCCATCTCCGAAGCGAGTCGCCCGCCGAGATCCTCGGCGTGCGCACGCAAGACGTCCTGCCACGGCCGTCCCGAGATCGTCCACGAATGCGGATGGATCAGCGTGTGGATCTGCTCGTGCTGACCGAGCTTGGTGCACACACAACCCTCGCGCCAATGGAAGCCGCTGTCGCCGAAATACGGCATGTCGCGCACGAGTTCTCGCTGATACGCATCGGCATGTTGTTTCGAGATCTCACCGAGGAGTGGTCCCTGTGCAGGCTGATGCTGCGCGATCGTCTTCGTCGTGAACCCGACGAGCTCTTCGAAGACCCGGATGTCCCGGCGAATCCCTTCGGTCGGATCGTCGCCGAGTGCTTCGAAGTAGCCTGGTTCGTAGTGCAGGCCGACTTCGTGCCCGAGCGCAGCGACGCGGCGCACGCTCGCCGCGACCTTCTCGTCGAGCAGGTTGTAGTACGGCGCATGAAACCGGTAGTAGTACGTCGTGCGCACACCCTCCGCGACCTCGAGCGTCGCGAGTTCTTCGGCGGCCCACGGCGAAATGTCGACGTCGTGCCGCACGAGGAAGAAACGCCCCTCGCGCACCCCGAACGCCACATCCCGTACGAGCGGGAAGCGATAGCCGAGCTCCGTCGCGCGCCGCAGCATGTAGCGATAATGCGCGAGCGAATACGCGTGTTCGGGATCGACTCGCTTGCTGTCGGTGTCGCCCTTGTCGCCGGTCACAGCCACTCTCCGCGATACGTCCACGTGCGCGGCTCGAGCCGAATCCCGCGTTTGCGCAAGAACTCGCGAAGCGCCTTTCCGAGTTCGCCCAACTCGCCCCGCACGCGCTTCTTCACGAGATCGAAGCCGCAGAGTTCGGACGGCAACGCCTCGAACGCCGCATCCTCGCACTCGAGTCCGACGCGCAGATCCTCGACGACCAACTCGCGCTCGCTCGTGTCGAGTCGTTCCGAGAACCACAGGTCGTGCGACGCGTCCCCATCGAGCACGCGCAGGTGCATGGTGTCCCCATGCTCCTCGAATCGGGTCTCGAAGCCACGCGCCGCGAGTGCGACCGCGAAGTCCCGCACGATGCGCTGCGCGAGCGCAAGGCGTCTCTTGTCATCGATGGCTTCGCGCGCGGCCTTGAGGTCCTGCGCAGGCGACCCGGCATAGACCCGTCCCGCGGGCAGCGACGTCACGAGCGCCGAGTTCGACAACAGGATCGATCCCTCCCCCATCGTGACGCCGGGAAAGAGCGTGCACCCGATGCCGATCTGACAACCGTCCTCGATCGTGATGCCGGCAAAGCGGTTCGGGTAGCCCTCGAGCATCGAACCCGCGAACGAGTGCGTCATGATCGACGCGTTGCGTGAAATCGTGACCTCGTCGCCGATGACGATCGGTCTGCAGGGATTCAGGTGCACGTGCTCGCCGACGAAGCCGTGGCTTCCGATGCGCAGCGAGGCTTCGGGATCCATCGCCCCACCACCACCGACTTCGACATCGGGGGCGAAGTACGCGTTGTGACCCAACACGATGCGGGTCGCGCGAAGCTGGCCACGCGGACCGATCTGCGTGAGTTCGCCGGCGTGGAACACGTGCGCACGCACGCGAACGCCTTCGGACAAGCGCACGTCGTCGCCGAGCACGAGCTCTTCGCAGAGGATGAGCGCGCCCTTCGCGATGTGCACGCCCTGCCCGATGCGTGCGCCGTGCTTGCGGTAGAGCGCGACTTTGGACTCGCTCGAGAGCGCTGCAAAGATCTCCGCGTCGCGGTAGAGGTGGACGACGAACTCCGGATCGAGGCGCCCTTCGGGAGCCTCCTCGGCGAAGATCGTCGACGCGGGCGTGACGGAAGCAGCTTCGACGTCGGCCACGGTGATCATGCCGCCGCGACCCGTCCCGGTGACCTTGGCGAGATCGACACCGAGTTCGCGAGCGCGGCGCCGTGCGGCGGGAGCTGCCGGGACGCGACCCTTGCCGGCTTGGCCACCGCCGGCGACTCCGCCAGTCCGGGAGGAAGCGCCGTGCGCCGTGCGCGCCTTGCCGTTGGTCGGCTCGCTGCCGGATTCCACCGCCCCGTCGTCGACAGCCAACGCATCCGCGGATGCGCCGTGCTGCGAACGATGCTCTTCGAGCAAACTCCGGATCGAATCCTCGTCGATCGTCTCTCCCGCCGCGGCGACGACGCCGAGCGCCGCATGGAGCGGAACCCGCTCCCCACGCTCCGAAAGCCGTCGCACGAGAACGCCATCACTCTCGGCTTCGACCTCGAAGCTCGCTTTGAGCGTCTCGAGGGCGACGATCGCTTGTCCTTTGCGGATCGGGGCATCGACTTCGACGAGCCAGTCGGCGACGAGAACGTCTTCTTCGGCGGTGCCGAGATACGGCACGGTCAGGAGGGAGACCATGTCCCTGGCATATCGGCACGTCGCGCTCCGGAACACGAGAAAGTCGCGTCCGGCGGTGGCAAATCCGACGTGTATCGTGCGACGTACAGGAGAAAGCTCCGGAGCGCAGGACTTTGCACGCACCCTCAGCGCTCCAAACACGACAATCGAAAACGATGAACAATGACGTGAATCGCAAACGCCGACGACAGCTTTCGCTCTTCGTGCCGCTGCTAGCGAGCACCGCCTTGCTCAGCGCAACCCTTCAGGATGGCCTCGACCATCGCGTCGTCCGAGCCCTCCGCCACATCGCAGAGTCCGGCCGTGCGAGTCCGTATCTGGCGGAACTGTCGCTGAGCGACGAGCTGACCGCAGCGACTTTCGATGCCTTGCGACAGCGTTTGCGAATGAAGGCAGACATCCATGACGTCGCCACGGTCCTGCGTCGCGCGCATTTGACTGCCGCATCGGTCGAATCGATGTGCGAGCTCTTTAGAGCGAGTGAACTCTCGCCGAAGGGTGTCGTCGATAGTCTTCACGTGACCGTTGCGCACGTCGACGTGGCGCAGGAAGCTGTCGAAGCGTACACGAAATGGGTGTTGCGTGAACACGTGCGAGGACATCGCGATGCGATGCGTCAGCTGTCATTTGCGTCCCGAGACATCCTGAGCCGCGACCTCGGCATCGGCTTGGAAGGCGTCGTTGAAGGTGTCGTCACGTTCGACAGGATCCGTGGATGTCGCTCGACGACAGAACGGGCTTCGGCCGAAGCTCTCGTGCGACGCTTCGTTCGCCACAGCGATAAGCCCTCGATCGAAGCCCTGCGAGCACTGATCCAACTACTGGCCGACGACGGCACCAAGGATCCGCGAACTGCCGAGCTGTGCATCCACGCCGCACTGTTGCGCGCGGACGAACTCGGTGAACAAGACCTCGTCCGAATCTGGCGCTTGGCCAAACGCTTCGAAGGCACGCTTTGCTATCGCAAACGCATCGCGCACCTGTGTGCGCAAATCCACTCATCGTCCATGCTCGCCATCGTGTGCGACGCCATGGAGTGCGGCGACCCGGACGTCTCAACACATGCAATGCGCGACCTGCCGTCGATGGGGTCGAAGGGGGACGTGTTGTCAGCTGCCGGAGACCGACTACGAGCGAAGCTCTGGTCGGCGAACGAACGCGTCCGGAAAGCGGCAATGGAGGTTCTGGCGCGGTTGCGTGCCTAAATTCCGTTCGCGATGTCCGCAAGCCGGCGTGCTAGCTCGAGGTGTCCACCGGCTCGGGCCCAACCGGACGCGGTACCGCGATACTTCGAGTCGCGAAGCGTCGGGTCTGCGCCGCGTGCGAGCAAGAGGTCGACCATAGCTGCATGACCGTCGATCGCGGCGTGATGCAGCGAAGTCACACCATCGGCTGCAGCGTTGACATCGACTCCTGCATCGAGAATGCGCAGGGCGATGGCAACATCACGGTGCCGAACGGCCTCGATCAACGCGTGCTGCGCTTCGGTCGTCTCGGGATCGATCGCGGGGACTTCCATACCCGAACGAGCGCTCTCGTGCAGGGCGACGAGCAGACTCCACCCGGCATCGAGCTCCGCACCATGGCGCGCGAGGGCAGCCACGAGTGGCAACGTCAGTCCCGCTTCGCGAGGGTGACTGCTGCTCGTCAGCAGACCAATCGTCGTGGAACCGGGTCCGCCGCGATACGTGTAACTGCGCGTGTTGGGGTCGGCGCCCGCGCCGAGCAAGGACTCACACATCGCGACGGCGTTCGGCGGCGTCTTCTGGCGCTCCGTTTCGACGCCGTTGGCACCCAGATAATGCAGCAACGTGACTCGATGCGTACGCGGCGAACGCGCATGCACGAGCCAAGGGTCCTTGGCGAGCATGGCGCACAGCCCATCGAGGTCTCCTTCGACCACGTGGTCGGCGGCGGCTTCGAAGAGCGCGAACTTGGACGCACCCGTCGGCAACTCCACAGTCGGGACACGTGCACCATGCTTCTCCAAGAGCGCGATCACCACCCCATCGCTGCGAGCGATCGCGATGTCGAGCGCCGTACGATCCTCGAAGTCGCGCGCATCGACGTCCGCTCCCGCGACGAGGAGGCGCTCGACCAAGTCGAGCTGCCTCGCTTCGACCGCTGCATGCAGCGGTAGCGTGCCATCGTCATCGGCGACGTCGACGGGCAAACCGCCTTCGACGAGCAACCTCGCGGCAAGGAAGCGTTGCTCGCGAATCGCACGCACGATCCATGCTGCGTCGCTCGGCGATACCACGAACGCGCCCGCCTCGTCGCGCACGCGCTGCGCCGCGTCGGCATCCTCGCGGAGGCAAGCCGCGAACCAACGATCGACGGGACGGACCTCGGCCTCGGTGGCGCCATGCTCGCGGAACATGCGCACGAGTTCGGTGCGCGACCATCGAACCGCGATCGCGAGCGGCGTGCGTCCGTCCCGGTCGACGGCGTCGACACGCGCGCCATGCGCGAGTAACGATGCGACGACACCGGGCGACGACCCGAGATGGGCGGCCTCGTGCAGGCACGTCCCCTGGAACGATCGCGGTCCCATCTGCCAGTCGGGGTCGGCGCCGGCACCCAGGAGAGCATCGATCATCGTGACGTCGCAAAACGACATCGCATGCGGCAACGCATGGCAGATCTGCCAGTGCGGGGTCTCCACACCGAGCAGCACACGCAGCGCCGCATGATCCCGATGCCCGACTGCCGCCCAGAGCGCGGTGCCTTCGTAGAGCGTCGGTCCGTCCGCGGGGTCGCCACCGCGCTCGAGCAAGAGCGCTGCCAAGTCCGCGCTTCGGACACAGTCGATGGCGCCGCCGAGCGCCGTGCGATAACCGCGGAGCGACTCCGATTCGCGCATACCGGCGTCCGGGTCCGCTCCGGCATCGAGCAGGACTGCCGCAATCGCAACTCGAGCGTGCACCATGTCCGAAGCGCCAGCGCCGAGTCGCGCGCAGCACGCATACACGAGTGGCGCGTATCCGCTTGAACGCGGCTCGGTTGCGATGCCGGCGTCCCGTGAGTCTTCGAGCAGTCGCCGCACTGCCGCCTCGTCCCCGATGGCCGCCATCGCGTGGATCGACGACTGGCCGAGCGTCGGATCTCCGTCGAGCAGCATGTCCACGCGATCACGATCCCCGCGCATCGCGGCGTCGATCAGGTCCGAGATCGCCGTTTCCTCCTTGGACGTCATGTGCGGCTCTGCCAACGCAAGTCGTGGATTGCAAGTCGCGCGACGTTAGCACATCCCACTGTGAGGTCGCGCAACGGGTCCGCTCGTCAGCCGAGCCGAACCCCCGCGAGGATCTCCGCCGCCCACGCAAGGAAGCGCGTGTGCACGTAGTCGCGTCGCAGCGTTGCCGCGTCGATGGTGGTCCATTCCGGAGGCGACTCGGCGATCTTGCGCACGACGAACACCGAGTGCTCTCCACGCAGCGGACCGAAGCAGACGCCCGCGGCATGCTCTGCGAAGAGAATGCGCGCTGTCGAGTAGCCGCGCACGAAGTTCCCGACCGACGTCTCGCCGATCGCATGCTGCACTTCGGAATAGAGCGCGTTTCGAATCTCGATCGAGTCGACGGAGTTCGACGCACACACCTTGCGCGCCTGACTGTCGAAGGACTCGTCGCCCTCCGCGAGCTTCTCGAGCCACGTATCGGCGCGCGCGAGCGCAGCTTCGAGAGTCTCGCCGGGTTCGATGCGGAAGCGGAGCACGTCGGCGCTCATACGCGCGCGCCCGAGGATGCCGTGCGCCGCCTCGGCGTGCGCGCGAAGCGCAGCGGCGTCGACCGTGTCGGCGATGCTGCGCTCGTAGGCGCGCTCGATGCGCCAGACGATGCGTTCGGCTTCGCTCGGCATCTCCATCGGGCGGAGCCTGCGTTCCTTCTCGTAGGCCATTCGAGCCTCTTCGACCGTACTCCAGTGGCCCGACGATTCGAGCGCATGACGCAGGACTTGGGCGGCGACGAAGAAGGTGCGTGCACGCAGTACGTCCTCGGGCAAGTGCGATCGCCCCATCTCGCGCACGGCGTCTCGCGTCGTGCAGACCTGTGCGCCGACGCGCAAAATCTCGTCCGCGGGGAGACCGTCGCACGCCGTTCGTATCGTTTCGCTGCGACGCAGGGCTTCCAGCACGATGCGCCGCCATTTCTCGCGCGTCTGTGCATCCTCGACGCGGGCGCGCCACATCGGGTTCGACGCCTCCATCGTCCCCATGAGCACCGAACGGAGAGGGTCGATCGGCCTGCAGATCCCACTCGAGAGCAGAGCCTTGCGTGTCCGCTCGGTCCAGGTCTTCGGCCGACCACCGAAGAGCACGGTGTCGATGCGGACGGTTTCGCGAAGCTCCTTCCGAAAGGCATCGAGACTCTCGCCGCGCTTCGCGAGTTGTTCCTCGAGGGTCGTGCCGAAGCGCTCGAGGAGCTTCCGCTGCGCTTCTTCCGCTTGCAGAACGTCTCGTTCCTTGACTGCGAGGTCGGCCGCCTGGACTCCCGCAGCCACACGAAGTCGGATCTCGTCGTCGGCCAGCATGCTGTCGATCTTGCGATCGATCGCGGGAGCCTCGAGCAGATAGAGCTCGAAACGTGCGACATCGAGAGGATCGACGGCTCGACCGTCGATCGATCGCAGGTCCTGGAGCGCGGCATGCGCGCCAGGCCCACTCCTCGCCGGCTGCGCGGTGGCCAGGTGTGAGAGAATCAAGACCTGGGAAGCAGCGAACAGCCACGGGACGGGAGTCATGCGCGCGCCCAACGTCCGCGATTCCGGCGAGTTCCCGACCATCATCGCGGTTGAGTATGCTGCCGCACCATGTCGTACCCTCGCCTCTCGCGGATCTTCGGTCTGCTCGCACCAGTCGCTTGTATCGCCTGTTCGTCCCAACGCGTCCCACGTCAGGTTCCCGAACTCGCGGCGTTCTTCGAGCGCATGCACGGCGAGGATCGCTTCGACGGCGCGGCCCTCGTCGCCAAGGGGGAAGAGATCCTCTACGAAGGCTCCTTCGGTGTGGCAGACGAAGCGACGGGGCGCGCGATTTCGCCCGAGACGCTCTTCGACTACGCCTCGATCAGCAAGCCGATCACGGCTGCCCTCGCGTTGCGCCTCGCACGCGACCTTCGCGTCGATCTCGACGTCCCGGTGAAGACCTACCTGCCAGCATTCCCGTCGTCCGACATCACGCTGCGCCACCTGCTGTCGCACACGTCGGGGTTGCTCGATCATTACGCGTTCTTCGGCAAGCACGAACAAGAGACCCGCGACATCCTCGCCGCGACCGGTCCGGTCACGAACGCGGACGTGCTTCGCATGCTCGTCGCCGACGAAGCGGCGATCGCGGAGCCACCGGGAACATCGTGGCGCTACAGCAACATCGGCTATTCGATCGCAGCGAGCACCCTCGAGGCCGCGACGGGTGAACCGATCGCGAAACTCTTGGAACGCGAGGTGTTCGCTCCCGCCGGCATGAAGTCCGCCGCCGTACTCGGAGGATCCGGTCGAATGGGAAGCGCACCAGCAGCTCTGGCCGTCGACTACGTGAAGCCAAGCGATGCGTGGCTCCCACGATCGGCCGTGCCCGAGTTCGAATTCGTCCAGCGCCTCGGAGGCTCGATCGGCGACGGTGGCATCGCCGGCACCGCACGCGACCTGCTCGCCTTCGTACGCAGCTTCACGAAGGGGCAGCTCACCGGTTGTGAACTTCGTGATGCCGCGTTCGCCAAGGCGAAACTCCGTGGCGGCGCTCCGGTGCGCAACGAAGGCTGGCAGGTCACGAGCTACGGCCTCGGTTGGACCCTCGACGACGACGGCGCGTGGGTCGGGCACACGGGCGATTGGGGCGGCTTCCTCTCCTACGTCAAGCACTGGCCCGCGACCGACACGACGTTGATCTACCTGATCCACCGTCGCAGGGACGACTGGAGTTGGCTCGGCGAGCTCGAGGCGCTCGTCGGCAAGGTTGGGAAGGGTACGTAGACTGAGAACTCGAACGCCGACGCAACGCGCAGAGACGCTGCCGCTTCCCGGGCATTTCCGTTCCCTGGAGACCATGCCATGCACCCAGTCCTCAATCGCTCTCTCCTGATCGTTCCGCTCCTCGCCCCCCTGCTCGGTGCGCAAGGTCGATGGACCCAGCAGACTCCTTCCACGATGCCGACTGGCCGTCACGGGCTCGGCGTGGTTGCCGATCTCCGTCGAGGTGTCGCCGTCATGTTCGGAGGTGCCGACGTCGCCGGCTCGAGAAATGACACTTGGGAGTGGAACGGTACGAACTGGACACAACGCTCGCCCACGACGAGTCCACCGCCGCGACAACAATTCGCGATGGCCTACGACTTGATTCGCGGAGTCACGCTGCTGTTCGGGGGTGCGTACATCGGCGACACCTGGCAATACAACGGAACGAACTGGACTCAGCTGAGCCCGACGTCCAGTCCGAGCGCACGATGCTGCGCCTACATGGCATTCGACCTACGCCGCGCGCGGATCGTCCTGTTCGGAGGTTATGGCCAAAGCGCGGGGATGCTCGGTGACACATGGGAATGGGATGGCACGAACTGGACGCAGGTGCAAGTGGCGAACAGTCCATCGCCGCGCTGCTGCGGTTCGATGGTGTACGACAGCAAACGTGGCGTGTGCGTGTTGTTCGGCGGAGCATCAACGCTGAACTCGGACAGCGCAGAGACCTGGGAATACAACGGGACGACTTGGACGATGCGCACTCCGCCCACGAGCCCGAGTGCGCGCCGAGGCAGCACGCTCTTGGTCTACGACGTGTCGCGTGAGCGCACGGTGCTCTTCGGCGGAGGTAGCGGCGGCAGCGGGAACCCGCGCTACAACGACACGTGGGAATGGGACGGTTCTTACTGGATCCAGAGGAACCCGTCGATCGCTCCGAGTGTGCGCTTCTTGCAAGGCATGGCCTACTTGCCGAACAAAGGCTACACGCTCATGTTCGGCGGTCTCAGCTCCACGACGGCTCGGCCCAACGACACGTGGACGTACACGGCGACGAACAACGCGCAGTTCGAACGCTACGGTTCCGCCTGCCGCGGCTCGACGGGAATCCCGAATCACGATCGCACGTCGAGTGGTCCTTGGCTCGGTTCGACCTTCATCATTCGCACGAGTTCCTTGCCGCAGACCGGAGCAGCAGCGTTGTTCCTCGGTTCTTCCAGAACCATGTGGGGAACCGTGCCTCTACCGCTGAAACTCGATGCCCTGGGCATGACGGGCTGCGAACTCGGGACCGGGCCCGACGTCGTCGTGCCTGCATCCATCGCGAGCGGTGTCGTCGATTGGCGATTCCCGATCCCGAACAGCGCGTCGCTCGCCGGTGTGCCGTTCTTCTCGCAAGCCTACGTGTTGGATCCCGGCGCGAACGCCTTCGGCGCGACGCTCAGCAACGGCTGCATGGCGACGATCGGGGACCTCTGACGCCGAGCCCTCCACAAACGAACGCGCGTCATGTCAAAAACTGCATCGAGTCTCGAGGCACCGCGAGTGCGTGCACGAAACACCCGACTCAATCACTCAATCCTCGTGCAACCGTCTCGAGTTCGACGTCACCCAGGAGGCGAAGTCGTCCAGTTCGAGATCGCCACTCGCGAGCCCTTCGACAGCGATGACAGCGTCGGCTTCCGGTGGGTCGAACGCGATGCCGTTGAGGCCGAGAAAGATTCGCGCCACCGTGAAAGCGATACGCTTGTTGCCGTCGACGAACGGATGGTTCTTCGCGAGGCCATGAGCGTAGACCGCCGCTAACTCGTGGAGCGTTGCATCTCGGTTGTAGGCGAGATGGTTCTGCGGTCTCGCCAGCGCGCTCTGGAGGAGCTTCCTGTCTCGGATTCCCTGATCACCGCCGAATGCAGCGATGAGCTCACGATGGAACAGGATCACATCCAACTCGGTGATCCAGATCGGAGGGGTTGTCACCGCGCGAGCGTACGAAGCGTATTCTTGTAGCGCTTCATGGTGTCGCGCAGCAATTCCAGCTTCCTCTCGAACTCTTCGTCGACGCACCGCAGTTCCATCCCGCGTCCGTCGGGAAGCTTCTCCAGTGTGAGCTTCGCTCCTTCTTCGTTGTCGATGCCGAGCGCCTCGAGAGCCTCCTTCGGAAGGATGACGCCGAGTGAGTTCCCGACTCGCCGAAGTCTGAGTTCGATCATGATGGACACTCCCGCCTTGTTATTACAACGTTATAACATTCGGCGATCAGGTGAGCGAATTCCATGACGAATTCAGGCAACAGGCCGCCATCCCACCACGCCATCGAGAGCTGGACGTCGCGTGAACGGAGCGCAGAACCAAGCCAAGGGCACCTGACACGGCACACCTTGTAGCGCCCAGCCACGATCACCGCAGCGAAACCGCCACTTCGCACGGCTCGCTCGCGACGGCGATCTCCTGGCGTGCGGTGCGGCCGCCGAGGCCCGTCGCTTCGATGCGGTAGCGCCCGGCTTTGAGGCCGCAATTCGAGCGTGCGACCGCGTCGCGGCCGGCGAAGACGAAGTCTTCGAAGACCTGTTCGCCGAACTCGTCGACGACGCGTACGTGGAGCGGCGCTCTCGGGAAGAACGGCATCCCTACCGGGTCGTAGTCGATCGCGATGCTGCACGGCGTGGCGCGCATCGCGCGCACTTCGAGGCGGGTGATGCGTGCGCTCGTCACGAGGAGCTCGCGGCGCACGGGTTCGCGCTCGGAGGACGCGACGACGACGACGTAGCGACCCGGAGCAATGGGCGTGAAGCGAATGCGCCCGTCGCGCGACGTGAGCCGACGGTGCAAGAACGTACCGCGTTCATCACGCAGGACCGCGGACGCCTCGCGCGCACCAGGCACGTCGATGACAACTGCACCAGGCAACGCGAACGGCACGAAGCCGACATCGTACGCTCCCCCATCCGCATCGACTTCCGCGATGACCCTGCGACCGAAGCGCGGATGCTCGAGCACCAACTCGTAGTGGTCGCGCGGAACGCCATCGATCGAAAAGCCTCCTTCGCCATCGAGGGGCACACGCCGAGGAATTGCCCAACGATCGCCGACGACGGACACGATCGTCGCGTCGTGATCGTCGGTGACTTCGACGCGACCATGGATGCGTGACGAACATCGCTCGGGCGCGACGAGTGCGACTTCGCTTCCCGCAATGGCTTCGCCTAGGACCGCGAGCGGTTGGCTCGCGGGATGCGTCGATGGGCGTCCAGGTTCGAAGAGACCGAGGCGGTATGGCACGCGCCGGGGCAATTGCAGCGAGAAGCTCCCGTCCTCCTTCGTCTTGCACGTCGTGATCAAGCGTGCGCGCAGCGCGGGATCCGCGCCTTCGGTAGGAATCCCCTCGATGCGCCAACCGACGAGCGGTTGCCCCGATGCATCGCGAGCCGTGCCCGCGAGGAACCCCGTCGCTTCGCAGTCGAGATCGCAGACGCGCGTCTCCGGAATCTCGACGAAGCGCTTGGCGCGGAAGCCCTGCCGCGTATCCAGCGTGAACACGCACACTTCGCCGACACCGATGCCCGAAACGGAATAGCGACCGTCCTCGCCCGTGCGCGTATCTCGCACACGCAGACCACCGTCGATCTGATCTTGCCCGAGTGGCGCGGGTGAGACCTGTACCGGGACGTTCACGAGTGGGCTTCCGAGCGGATCGCGTACGATTCCTTCGAGGCGATGACCGCGATCGAGCTGCATGAGGAGTTCACCCGGGTCCAGCTCTTCGTCGAGGCGTCGCCAACTCGTCGCGAATCCCTCGTGTCGTGCGATCAGGATCCCATCGCCGGCGCACACGTTCCCGAGATCGAAGCGCCCGACGTCGTTGCAGTGCGCATAGACGGGTGTGAACGACAATCGGAGATCGGAGCGCGGGAACCATGCGACGAGCGCACCGGCCAACGCTTCGCCCGTGTCGCCGACGATGCGCCCCGCGATGGCGCGACCCGGATTGTCGAGACGGAGTTCGACATCTTGCGTCGCGGCGTCGGTCAGACGCACGGGGACCGACAGCCCATCGCGCTCGGTTCTCGCCCAGACGAACGGCTGCTCACAACCGACACGCAATCGGAACGAGCCGTCCATCTCGGTGCGTCCGATGGGCATGCCCGCATCGCCGCGTCCCATCGTCGACGAGATCCAGAGCGAAGCGTTGGCGACAGGCAACCCGCGCGCGCCGAGCACACGACCGGTCACGGTGCGCTCGGGGCCGATGCGAAACGTCTTCGACCGCGCCTCGATCGATGTCGACGTCCCGAGATACAAGCGCGGCAGTCCGCCGGCCGGCACGAGGATCGATCGATACGCGAGCGATCCGATGTCGAGACGACCTTCGGCATCGGTTCGAACATCGCGACCACGATCGTCCAACTGACATGCAGCGAACGAGTCCCCTTCCGCAGGCATCAAGCGCAAGGTGAAGTTCGCGGCGGGACGTCCGTCCTGGAACGTCACCGCGAGACGACGCCGTGCGTCGACAGGCGCCACGGTCGCAATCGAAGCGTCAGCAATCTGCCTCGCTGTGGTCGACTCCATCGAATCCGTACTCGCTGATACGAGCGCGTCGTCGCCCTGGACTCGCGCGCTCGAAACCGGCGCTTCGATAGACTCCGAATGGCCGAACACGAAGATTGCCATCGCGAGAACTGCGACGAATCCGGCGCCTGCGAGCCATACGGATCGTCCTTCGAGCGACACGCGACTCGCCGCACGAGCGCGACGCGGGAAGAGCCACAAGAGCGCCCCCATAGCGATCTCGACGGGCAACGCGCGCCGGAGCATGTGCAGCCCACGATGGATCTGCTTGCGCACCGTCCCGGGGTTCTGCCCGAGCCGCTCGGCGATGTCGCGCGTGCGCTCCGAACCGACGAAGCGCGCGGTCACGACATCGCGGTACGGCTCGGGAAGTCCACGCACCGCGCCGTCGAGTCGATCGCGTATCTCTGCATCACTCACGATCTCGTCCGTCGGCACGCAAGCACGCGCGCGAGCAGGTCCGACGTCGAGCCGATCGGGATCGAGCGCACGCTGACGCTCGGTGCGCGAGCGCATGCGCATGTGGTTCGCGAGGATGCCGAAGAGCCATGGCCGCACCGCGCGCCGTTCGTCGAACGCATCGACGTTCTCGATCATCGACACGAAGGTGTTCTGCACGAGGTCATCGGCATCGGACTCGTACGACGAGCGACACGCGTGACGCCACAGGTCGAATGCGTGTCGTTCGAAGAGCATCGCGAACGCTGCGGGATCGCGCGTGTCGCGAAAGCGAACGAGGAGGTCTTCGTCGCTACGAGGTTGCATCCCTCGAAGCTATCCCGTCGCGGACGACACCGCGAGCCCCACCGAAGAGCCGAATCGCGAGCACTCGACACACCGATCGATTTCTCCGAAAAAGTCCGTCTCACTTCCGGGGGCTCGGGCAAAGCGCATGTCGACTCGTGTTCGCCTTTCGCTTCGCCTTGCTGTCCGCAGGGACTTCGCAGGGCCTTTTCTTGGCCTCTTACGAGGACCACTCGATGATGCCGCAGTTTCGTCATGCTCACCGTGGCACGCTCACCGCGTGCACGCTCGCCCTCTTCGCCAGTGTCTCGCTCGCAAGTCCGCTCTCCGCCCATGGCGAAGCCGTCCGCGCCTACGGCAGCGGTAGTCCGGGTTCGGGCGCCGCGGTCCCATCGCTCTGGTGCAACAGCACGCCCCGACCGGGCAACAACGCGTTCGCGCTCGAGATCGAAGGCGGCCTCGGCGGTGCTCCCGCGATCACGTACATGTCGCCGAACTCGGCCGACCTCACGATCTCGGGCTTGCGCCTGCTCGTCGACTTGACGATCGCCGTGCCGTTGCCCGTCGTCGTCCTGCAAGGCAGCGGCAACGGGAACGGCAATGCGACGCTCCAAGCTCCCCTCCCGAACCTCGCCGTGCTCGAAGGCTTGCCACTCCACTTCCAGACCTACGTGCTCGATACCGGTGGTCAGTGGCTCGGCTTCTCCGCGACGCAGGGTTTGCGCACGGTCGGCCATGCCGCAGGGTTCTTGCTCGCCGCACCGTCCGCGCGCATCGACTTGCCGACGAACAACGTGACGTCGTTCGGCGGCAGCAACACCGGCAGCGCGAACGCGATCGCGATGTCGCCCGATTGCTCGACGGTCTTCGTCGCCGGTCGCCTGCCCGGCGGACCTGGCGCTGCGATCTTCGATGCGACGCAGAGCACGCTTCCGTACGTCAAGACGTTCCCCGTCGTCGACACCGGAACCAATCCGTGGACGGCGGCCGTGACGCCCGACGGTTCGCGCATCTATCTCGCCAACCAAGGACCCTCCACGACGACGCCCAAGGTCGAGTGCTTCTACGCGAGGCCGAGCACGCTCGCGGGCACGCCCTTTCCCGGACCGACGATCGATCCCGGCTCGCTCAGCACGATTCGCATCGAGTTCACGAAGGACAGCAAGACCGGATACGTCTCGACGCTCGGTATCGGTGGGTCCCCTGCGGTGTTCCGCTACGACACGGATCCGGCGAGCACGACCTTCCACCAACGGAACGGGACGACGACGTTCTCGGGCAAGTTCGTCTGGGATGCACGCATCAGCCCCGACGACACCAAGCTCTACGTCTCGGTCGCGGCGCTCGGCTCCGTGGGCGAGATCGCGGTCGTCGACGCCAAGACGATGCAGGTGCTCGACTGGGATCCGGGAGCACCCGGGATCCAGAACATCGGGAAGGAAGTGACGCTTCCCGTGACGCCGCTCGGACGCGTTTGCTGGTCGGTCGCCGTCGGACCTCGCCACCGCTACCTCTACATCTCGGTCAGCGGCAGCGTGTCGGGGCCGGCGCGCTTCGTACGCGTCAACGTCGATCCGACGAGTCCCGACTATCGCAAGTTCGTCGTCTACACGACGGGTCTCGCGACCAACGACACGCTCTACAACGTGCTGATCTCCCCCGCCGGCGATACGGCGTATCTCGTCATTGGCTCGACCAAGAAACTGCACGAGATCGACACGGCGACGATGACGCAGCGCCGCGTCTTCACGCTCTTGAGTGCTCCCAAGGAGATGGTCTACCGCTGATCGCGGAGACCGCGCGGTTCAGTCCGCGACGGCCTGCAGAGCGGCGCGCACTACGTCGCGGACGTTCGGCATCATCAGGTCCTCGAGCATCGGCGAACTCGGGAACGGCACGTGCGCGCCGGTCACCTTGAGGATCGGTGCGTGCAGCCATTCGAAGACGTCCGGCAGCACGTCGGCGATCACACGATCGCAGACACCGGCGACTCCCGTCGCTTCTTGCACGAAGACGCCGCGCCCGGTCTTGGTGAGGGAAGCGATGCATGCCTCGCGGTCGTAGGGTTGCAAGGTGCGAAGATCGAGGATCTCAGCGTCGATGCCGCGCGCCGCGAGTTGTTCGGCTGCACGTGAGCACAGGTCGACGCAGAGGCCGTACGTGATCAATGTCAGATCGGCGCCTTCGCGCACGATCCGCGCCTGCCCCCAAGGCAGAGAGTGATCGTCACCCGGCCACGTTCCACGCGCCGGATACAGCAGCTTGTGCTCGAGGAAGATCGTCGGTGCATCGCAGCGGATCGCCGTGCGCAGAAGGCCGACCGCGTCTTCGACGGTGCTCGGGAACGCAACCCAGAGCCCAGGCGTGTGCACGAACCATGCCTCGAGACTCTGGCTGTGCGTCGCGCCGTAGCCCTTGCGACGACCGACCGGCATGCGCAGCGTGAACGGCACGCGCACCTGCCCCGCATACATGTAGCGGAGCTTGGCCGCGTGATTGACGAGCGCGTCCATCGCGTAGCAGACGAAGTCCCCGAACATCAGCTCGACGACTGGCCGCAGACCACCGGTGGCGGCGCCGACACCGAGCGCGGTGAAGCTGTTCTCGCAGATCGGTGTCTCGAGGATGCGCTCGGCGCCGAACTCTTCGAGGAGGCCGCGCGTCACACCAAACGCGCCGCCATAGGTCCCGATATCCTCGCCCATGACGAACACGTTCGGATCGCGCCGCATCTCGCCGCGCAGGACTTCGCGGATCGCTTCGGTCACGGTGATCGTCGCGCCGGGAGTCGTCTCGCTGGGACCAGCGACGCGCGCATCGGACGCGACGGGCTCGCCGAGTTCGCCAAGCGCGATCTCGGCGCCACCCGGTTCGCTCTCGAGCGCGAAGCGCGTGGCCTCTTCGACCTCGGTTTCGACGACCGCGTCGAGCGCCTGGATGTCGTCCGCCGTCACGCCGTGGTCCTCGCCATGGACGGCGATCAGGTGTAGCGGGTCTCGCGCCTGCCACTCGGCCTCTTCCTCGCGGGTGCGATACACGCGCGCATCGCTCTTGCTGTGTCCACTCTGGCGATACGTGAGGAACTCGACGAAGCCCGCTCCCTCTCCGGACCGCGCCCGCTCGATGAGCGGGCGCGCGAGATCGATGACCGAAAACACGTCGTTGCCGTCGCCGCGCGCGACTTCGATTCCCTTGTAGCGCGACGCCCAGTCCGCGAACGTCTCGCACGCCGACGTCCGTTCGATCGGGGTCGACATCGAGTAGAGGTTGTTCTCGAGCACGAAGATCACGGGCAAACGCCAGAGCGCTGCGAGATTGAGCGTCTCGTGGAAGTTCCCGACGTCGGCAGCGCCGTCGCCGAGATAGGCGATGACGACGCGATCCGTGTTCTTCCGTTGCAACGCGAGGGCGAGGCCAGCGGCGATCGGCAGTCCACCACCGGTGATCCCGTTGCTGCCCATGTGACCGATCGCGGGAATCGCGACGTGCTGGCTGCCACCCTTACCTTGGCAGTAGCCGTCCTTCTTGCCGGCGATCTCCGCGAGTGCACGATCCATGCGTGCGCCCTTCGCGAGCAGGTGCCCGTGTCCGCGGTGCGTCGACGTGATCTGATCCTCGTGCGTCAGGAGCGACGAGACTCCGACGGGCACGGCCTCTTGGCCGATGCAGAGGTGCGTCGTACCGCCGATCGCCCCGGTGCTCACGAGACGATAGAGCTCTTCCTCGAAGCGCCGGATGCGCCGCATCTCGCGATAGAGGCGGCGCACGACATCCCCGTGGTTCTCGGTCTGAGGTTCTCGATCGATCGAAGTCACGCGGTCAGCCTATCCGTCCCTTGTCGACAGGGAGGCCCCGCGACGATCAGTCCTCGCGTAAGCCCCGATGCCAATGCGGTCATCGCAGGCTTTCGAGCCTGCCGTCCTCGTGGCGGCGGAACGGCAGCCAGACGAGGTTCACACGCGAGACGTCGATCTCGGACTTCTTCGGACGCACCGTCTTCTCGTCGAGCTCGAGCGCCTCGACGCGAAGCTCCTGTTCGAGCTCTCGTGTCGCGTCCTGGAACTCGGTTTCGAGTTCCTCGAGGTCCTTCTTGAGGTCCTCGAGCTTGTCCTCGGCGTGCGCGATATCCGCCTTCTCCTTGGCAGCACGACTCGCGCTGCGCACGCTCGTCGCCGCACGGCCGACGTTGCCCGCACTCGCGACCTTGCGACCGAAGAGCGCTCCGAGGATCGTCCGACCGATCGAGACGGCGGTGTCGAGCTTGCGATCGCTGTACTGCGCCTCTTCTTTTTCGACGCGTCGTTCTTGATCACGAATCCGGTCTTCGAGGCGCTCGAGCTTGGGCGCGTACTTGGCGCGCAACTGCTCGACCTTCTCGTCCCGCAGTTCACGAGCTCGTTGCGAAAGCCGTGCGCGGAAGTCCCCTTCGCTCTCACCCGGCAGCGAGGTCGCGTCGAGCAACTTGCACTTGCGCAGCGTCAAGGACTGCTCACGATACAACGTGTCGACGAGTTTCTTCGACCATGCCTTGTAGCTCGCGGGTTGCGTCGCGGCACTCGGCAAGTCGTCGAAGCTGGCTTCGCCGAACGGCTCGCGTTCGAGTTCTGGCGATGCTTCGAGAGTCTCCGCCCCGTCCCACGGATCTCGCGCGGAGTCGTCGGTCAG
>JAGQQW010000008.1 GCA_020426005.1 Planctomycetota bacterium
GCGGCAGGTGGTCAGTCGGATCAGGCGTTCGTCACGCTCCTTGCCCGCCTCTCGGATGTCGCGCGTGGCGCGAAGAGAGATCAGGCTGCATCGTTCGCCGTGCGTCTTGCCGGCGAACTCGCGAGCAAGGCCGAGCGCGCGGCGGCGCTCGCGACGCTGGATCGGTGTGCTCAGGCACTCGAAAACGCAGGCGTTTCTCCCGATCCCCGGCTGCTGCTCTTCCGGATCGGAGTTCTCGACACACAAGCCGATGCGCGCGAGATCCGAACCTTGCGCGAGAAGATCGCGGATCTGCCACTCGAGATCTCCGCATCCGAATCACCCGCTAGCATGGACGGCAAATGACGATGGTCTCTCGAATCGCGACGATCCTCTTCTTTTCTTGCGTCGCTGCTGCCCCGGTGTGTGCGCAGGCGAATGCACCCGCTGCACAGGATGGCGGAGGCCAGGACGAGAAGTCCGAAGGAGCGGCACCGGCGACCGCACCGGCGCGCATGCCCGATGCGAGCCAGGACAAACTTCGGCCGCCAGGGGTGAACGAGGCCATCGAAGTCTCGATCAAACGTGGTCTCGACTATCTCGCTCGCACGCAGAACCGTGACGGATCGTGGCGTTCGGCGGGAGGTTACGGATCCTATCCGGTCGCGATGACGGCCCTCGCGGGCACGGCGCTCGCGTGTTCGGGATCCACGACGACTCGCGGACCGTATGCGATCAAGATCCGCCGCTGCGTCGACTATCTGCTTCGCAACGCGATGGGGAACGGGCTGATCACGAGCCTGCAAGAAGAAGCGCGCCCCATGTACGGGCATGGCTTCTCGCTCGTCTTCCTTGCGGAGGTCTACGGCATCGAGGAGGAAGTCGCTCGGCAGCATCAAGTGCACCGCGTCGTCAAGAAGGCCGTCGAGCTCGTCGCGCGCAGCCAATCGGCCGCCGGCGGTTGGCTCTACGCTCCGGATGACAACGGCGACGAGGGCAGCGTGACGATCACGCAGGTCCAGGGGCTACGGGCGGCTCGCAACGCCGGCATCGCGGTTCCGACCAAGGTGATCAAGAACGCGATCCAGTACATCGCGGACTGTCAGAACCCGGACGGAGGCATCAGCTACAGCAAGAGCAGTCGCGGTAGTTCGCGTCCCGCGATCACGGGAGCCGCCGTCGCGGTCCTCTACAACGCCGGCAAGTACGACGACCCGATGGCGGAAAAAGCGCTGGCGTACGCGAAGCGCACGCTGCCCGTGAGCGGTGGCAACGGTCATCACTACTACGCGCACTATTACCTCGCGCAGGCGATGTACCAGCGCGGCGGCAAGGACTGGGACGACTATTACGGTGCGATGTCGAAGTGGCTGATGCGACAACAGCAGTCCGATGGATCCTGGCAGGGTGATGGTGTCGGCGCGACGTACGGTACCTCCGTTGCGCTCACGATCCTGCAGCTCCCGTACGCGAACCTCCC
The DNA here is from genome assembly GCA_020426005.1 of Planctomycetota bacterium. Lineage (GTDB taxonomy): Bacteria > Planctomycetota > UBA1135 > UBA1135 > JACKHW01. The sequence continues at coordinate 1,460 of JAGQQW010000008.1, forward strand.
CATCTACCAGCGCTGATCCACTTGCTCGCACTGTCCTTCCTCAATCCCTTCCTCCTTTGGGGGGCAGGGCTCGCGTCGATTCCCCTGATCATCCACATCTTGAACCGCAGGCGGTTCAAGACGGTGCGTTGGGCGGCGATGGAGTTCCTGCTCAAGGCCTTCAAGGAGAATCGGCGGCGCATGCGGTTCGAGCAGCTGCTGTTGCTCTTGCTGCGCATGGCGGTCGTGGCGTTGCTCGCGTTCTTGCTCGCACGTCCGCGCGCGTCCGACGACGAGTTCGGGCCGTGGCGAAGTGCCGTGCACCACGTCTTCGTGCTCGACGAGTCGGGCAGCATGGGAGAACGCCTCGCTTCAGGCACGGCATTCGATGCCGCCAAGCGCCGCGTGTTGTCCCGCGTCGAAGCACTCGCGAAGTCGGGAGGAGCGAGTGACGACTTCTTCACGCTCGTGCGGAGCGCTGGAACAGAACCCGACTTCTTGGCGCGACCGATCACGCTCGCACTCGTATCGGACCTTCGGGAGCGACTCGGATCCGCGCAACAGACGCCTGCGCGGTTCACGCCCAAAGTGGCGCTCGACGCCGTCAAGAAGGTCGCGGACAAACTCGGGGATCGCGCCGACAAGGAATGGCTCTACTTCGTGAGTGACATGCGCCGCGACGACTGGGTCGGTGGTGAAGGGCGTGTTCGCGACGAGATCCTCCAAGGGCTTCGCGGCCTCGATCCCGACAAGATCGTGATCGAACCCGTCGGCGGAGAGAGTGACGAGAACCTCGCGATCGTGGACGTGCAGCCGAGGACTGCGCGCACGATCCGGAACACACCGACCGAGTTCGAGGTCCTCGTCGAGAATCGCGGCAATGGAGCGAGCGAAGCATGCGACATCGGTTTCTCGGTCGACGGTCAGGGGCGCAAGACGCTGCCGCTCCCGTCGCTCGCACCAGGGGAGCGCAAGGCCATCGTGTTTCGGACGACCTTGACGACCGCAGGTGGTCACTGGGTCGAAGCGGACCTGCCGAAAGATCGATTCGGCGTCGATGACACCCTCGCACTCGCCCTCGATGTCGTGCCCAGCGCGCGCATTCTTCTCGTCGATGGGGACCCGGGCGAGCGCGAAGAACTGCAGGAGACCTTCTATCTCTCGATCGCGTTCGACCCGATCGGTGATGGCTCGGCCGGGTTCGACGTAACGCGTGTCGACGAGAACGAAGTCGCCGAGCGTGACCTCGGTGAGTACGACCTGATTCTGCTCGCGAACGTTCCACAGTTCGACGAAGAGACTTCGGGACGGATCGTCGAATGGACGCGTGCGGGCGGAGGTGTTTGCGCCTTCGTCGGGGACCAAGTCGAAGCGGCCCTCTGGAACAAGGCGTTCTGGCGCCGTGGAGAAGGGTTCTTGGCGGCGCCGCTCCTCGAGGTCGCGGGCGACCCCGACGAACCGCAGTCGATCGTCGTGTCCGACCGCGAGCACGAGTTGTGGAAGGACAAGAACTCCGCCGAGGCGCTCGCTGCCGTGTTGCAGGTGGCCGATGTCGGTCGCTGGTTCTCGGTCGGTTCGACACTCGACAATTTGGACGAAGGGCAGCTTCCCGAAGGTGCGAAGGCCGTCCTGCGCGTCGGCGACGAAGCGGGGCCTCCGCTCTTCATCGAGCGCCGCGTCGGTGATGGTAGGTCGGGGCTGTTCACGACGACGGCGGATGCCGCGTGGACGAGCTGGGCATCCAACCCGTCGTACCTGGTCGTGATGCGCCTCGCGGGCGAACTGCTCGTGCGTCGGCAGGACTTGTCCACGCGCAACATCGATGCGTACGGACACGTCCATGAGGAGGTGCCGGCTGCGCACTACGGCTTCGATGTCCGGCTCACGGCGGGGCGGGACGACGAGGACGCGTTCCCGGAGCGTGGGTTCACACTCGCGCCATTGGAGAACACGCCCGAAGTGCTGGCGATCGATGCCGAGCCCGAGAAAGGTCGCCCTTGGCCCACAGCCGGCGCGTACCGCTTGACGTTCAGCAAGGGGGACGGGTCGAACGACGAGCGCTACTTCGCCGTGCGGCCGTGGTCGAACGAGGGCAAGACGGCGCGGCTCGACGACCGGGCGACGCTCTCCGCGCTTCCGCCCGAGTACCGTGAGCGCACGGTCGTGACCAAGGAGACATCGCAAGAACTCGACGACGGCGGAGAGTTTTGGCGCGTGCTCGCGTTCGCGCTGCTCGCGGGTCTCTTCGTCGAGACGCTGCTCGCATGGAAGGTCGGGAGGAACTGATGGACGCCTTCCTACGATGGCTCGCTGGACTCGGAAACGAAGAACTCCCGCCGGGTGAATCGTTGCACTTCGAGTTCCTACAGGTGCCACGAGGCGGCTTCGGGCTCCTCGTCCTGACGGGATTCGTCGCGGTCCTCGCCCTCGTCGTCCTGATCTACCGTCGAGACGCAAAGCGTCTATCGCGGGGTCGACGCACGACGCTCGCCTTCCTGCGGCTCCTCGCCCTCGCGTTCGTCGCGCTGATGTTGCTCGAGCCGAGCATCGTCAAAGTGCGCAAGGCCATTCGACCTGGCGAGGTGCTGCTGCTGCTCGACACGTCGCAATCGATGAGTCACAAGGACAGTTACCGGAGGTCCGAGACCGAGGCCGCTGCATGGCGTGGAATCGGCGTGAGCGACCCGGCCGAACTTCCCCGCATCGATCTCGCGAAGGCGCTGCTCGCGCAGGACGGTCTGATCAAGGAACTCGCGGCTCGCAATCGATTGCGACCGTACGTCTTCGGTGGCGGCATTCGCGACATGCCGGTCGTCGAGCTCGAACCGAAACCCGGCACGGCACCTGCAGGTCCTGCGCCGTCGAACGACGTGAATTCGCACGCGGAGACGGGCTCCGATCCTGCGACACGCACCGGAGCCTTGCCGCCGCCGCCGGTGCTCGATCCGGATCGAATCGAGGCCGCGGAGGGGAGCACGAACCTTTCGGCGAGCGTGCGTCAGGCGCTCGAGCGCAGCCGCGACGCTCGCGTCGCGGCCGTGATCGTCATGACGGACGGGCGGAGGAATGCCGGGTCCTCCGTCGAGGAGCTCGGCGCCTACCTCACGCGACGCAAGGTCGGCGAGACGGTCATCGTCCCGATTGGCGATCCGGCCGAGACGTGGACGGTCGGGATTCGCGAAGTCACGATGGCGGAGCGCGTCTTCAAGGGCGATCCGTTGCGTGTATCGGCGATCGTCGTTTCGCAGGGATACGAACTCCAACCGATCGTCGCGACGCTCGAAGAGGTCGACGCCGATGGGAACGTGCTTCGAGAGCTCGGTTCGGAGACGACGACGGTCGGCGGTGAGGCGACCACGGCGCAGTTCGAATTCAAGGAAGTGACGCTCGAAAGCGAAGGGGAGCACTTCTTGTCGGTGCGCATCGAACCGCCGCCGGGCGAAGCCGTCGAAGCGCGCCATCAGCGCACGCATCGTGTCGAGGTTCTCGGCGAGAAGCTCCGCGTTCTGCTACTCGCCGGTGCACCGACTCCCGAGTATCGCATCCTTCGCAACCAGTTGATTCGCTACAACGAGATCGACGTCTCGTGCTGGCTGCAGAGCGCGGACACGGACTTCCCGCAGGACGGCAACACCGTCATCGAAGAGCTACCGAAGGACGCGAAAGAGCTCGACGAGTTCGACGCGATCATCGCGCTCGATCCCGATCCGCAGCTCGTCGAGCCTGCGTTCGTGTCGTTCGTCGCGCGCGCAATCCAAGAACGAGGCCTCGGGCTCTGGTGGGTCATGGGCGAGAAGTTCTCCCTGCGCGCGGTTCAGGCGGGATCGCCACTCACGCCGTGGGTCGAACTCCTTCCAATAGAACCGGACGTCGGTCTCGCGGAGAAGAACATCGGCATCGGTCTCGTGCACCCCACGCAGTACCCGTGGTTGTTGACGACGGAAGGAAAGGGGCACAGAGTTGCAAGCCTCGCACCCGATCAGGTCGTCAACGAGAACCTGTGGTCCAAGCTACCGGGCTTCTTCTGGTCGTTCCCGGTGTCGCGTGCGAAACCGGCGGCGCAGGTGCTCGTGCGGCATCCGGATGATCGCGTTCGCGGCGAGGACGGCGGTCGGCCGATGCTTGCGCTGCAGTTCGTCGGTGCCGGTCGTGTGCTCTACACGGGGACCGACGAGTTCTATCGCTGGCGCGGCGTCGCGGAGAAGGCCTACGACGAGATCTGGGTGAAGGGGCTGCGCTGGCTCTACGAAGGGAAGCTGACGGGCGGTTCGTCGCGCTATCGCCTCGGGATCTCCAACGATCGCACGACGCTCGGTCAAGAACTCGAGATCTACCTGCGTGCGCTCGACGCGAGTTTCGAGCCCGTGGCCGCCGCGACGTCGCGCGTACGGGTCACGGGTCCGGGCCAGACGACGGTCGATGTCGATCTGCCGCGAGCTCCGGTCGGCGAAGGTCGCTTCCAGGGCTCGTTCCGCCCGACCGCGATCGGGATCTGGAGTGTTCAGGCGATCAGCGACGAAGGTGCCGGGACCGAACCGGTCGGACGCGCGCTTCGTTTCGAGGTCCTGCCTTCGGAGCTCGAGAGCAAGGGGAAGGCGGACATCGCCGAACTCGATCGTCTAGCCGAAGCTGCAGGCGGGAGCGTGATCGCACCGACCGAACTCGCCGAACGTGCGCGTGCACTCAAGTCGTTCTCGACCGAGGAGACCTTCACCCTGCCCTTCCCACTGTGGGACGGGTGGTTCACGTTGGCGTTGATCCTGATCGTGCTGACGCTCGAGTGGATCCTGAGGAAGCGTTGGAACTTGGTATGACGATGACGCCCGAAGCGCCGACGGAGCGACCGACGACGACCCCTCCGGTCGACATCACTGCGATGCGCGGAGCCTTCGATGGCTTCCACGCTGCACTGCAACGGCTGCGTTCTCGCGTGAGGACGAGCATCCTCATCGAAGGACTCTCGATCGTTGCGATCGCGTTCGCGGTCTACTTCGTCATGACGTGGCCGGTCGATCGTTTCTTCCGGTTGGAGACACCGGTGCGCGCGGTCTTGCTGATCGTGTTCGCCTGCGTGCTGCTCTGGCTCTTGATCCGACGTTGCGTCCAGCCACTCCTGTTCGAACTCGCGGACGAAGAACTCGCGCTCGCCGTCGAACGCACCAACGCACCACTCGGGCAGCGTTTGATCAGTGCGATGCAGTTCGAGCAGCGTTTCACACGCGGCGAATTTCGAGGGGACTCGCCCGAGATGATGCAGAAGGTCGTCGGCGACTTGCCGGCGGCGCTCGAAGGCGTGCGCTTCCACGATGCGTTGCGCCGCGATCGCATCGCGAAGAGCTGGCTGTACGTCGTCGGGGGGATCGGCTTCTTGGTTCTGACCGGCGTGCTCTACGCGGGCTTTGGACTCTGGGCAAAACGCAACTTGCTGCTGTCTTCGGAGGAGTGGCCACGTGCGACGCAGCTCCGGGTGGTGGGCGCAGTCGACGGCGAGCTCGTCGTGCCACGCGGTGACGATCTGACGATCGAGGTCGATGCCGAGGGCGTCGTTCCCGACGCGTTGCGCGTCGACTACCGATTCGCGAGCGGGACTCGCGGATCCGACACGATGACGCAGAACGTCGGCGAACGGCGGTTCCGCTACACATTCCCTGGCGTACTCGAACCGATGACGTTCGAGGCGTGGGGTGGGGACGGCGTGACGGGAGACGTGCGCGTGCGACTCGTCGATCGTCCGGTCCTCGGCAGCGAGGACTACCGGCTCGTGTACCCGCCCTACATGAAGAAAGACGCGACCGTCATCGATCGGGAAACGACTCAGGTCACGTTGCCGCGTGGCACGGAGATTCACGTGACGGCGAGTTCGTCCAAGGCGCTCGCGCGAGCCGCGCTCGTGATCGGTGAGCGCGAACGGGCGGAACTCGAGATCGGCGCCGACGGCACGACCGTTCGAGGGAAGATCTTGCCCGCCGATTCCGGGCTCATGAAGGTCGAACTCGTCGACCGCGACGGACTCGGAGAAGGGCCGGGTCGTAGCCTCGTCGTGCGCGTCGTGCCCGACAAGGCTCCCATTCTGCGCACTCGGTTGCGCGGGCTCGGTTCGATGATCTCGCCCAAGGCGCGGATCCCGATCGAACTCGAAGCGATCGACGACTTCGGACTCGAATCGCTGCGGATGGTGTGGGCGGTCGACGAGAGTGCCGCGATCGGCACGTCGCCCGAACTCGACAAGAAGTTCGAGAAGTCCGCCACGGAGGATCTCGATCGCTTCTCACCGGGTGAGGTGTCGTTCGAGGGTCTGGTGCGCCACGACCTGCTGCCGCTGATCAAGAATGTCGAGGACCTCAGCGCGGCGGAGAATCCGGTTCGCCCCGGTTCGTTCGTCGCGGTTCGCTTCGAGGCGCACGACAACGATCATGCGAGCGAAGAGGGCGGCAAGACGAACGACGTCGGCAAGTCGGCGCGTTCGGACAGCTTCACGTTCAAGGTCGTGACCGAGGCCGAGCTCCTTCGCGAACTCAATCGGCGACAAGGAGAGCTGCGCACTCAGTTCGAGAAGATCCGAGAAGCCGAGATCGCGGACCGATCCGAGTTCGCCGAGCTCATGAGCCCGAAGGCCGAGGGCGATGTCGGAATCCGCGTCGCCACGAGGCTCGCGACGATGGCACGCAAGCAGCGCTCGCTCGCCAAGCGTGTTCAAGAGACGGCGCAGCGGTACGGCGATGTGCTGGACGAGATGATCAACAACCGCGTCGCCGACGGGATCGGTGGCGAAGGTCGGGTCCGCGCGCTGCGCACGGCGATCGTGGATCGTCTCGAAGCGCTCGGGACCGCCGCGATGCCGGCTCTCGCCGGCGAGATCTCACGCTACCAGCGCTCGGGCGATCCCGACCACCAGCGGATCGCGACCGAGTCGTTCGACGAGATCCTCCGTACGATGAAGCGCATCCTCGACGAAATGATGAAGCTAGAGAGCTTCACCGAAGTCTTGACCCAGCTGAAGGACCTGATCCGCCTCCAGGACAAGACATCGAAGACGACCAAGAAGCGGCTCGAGGACGACCTGAAGGCGCTCTTCGGGAAGTGAGGAAGAAGACCCTGCTCGAGCGTGCCACGACGCCATGTGCCGACCGAACCTGCACCCACCATCGCAGGGGGATCTCGGTTATGCTCAGCATCGCGTGCGTCTTGGTCGATCTCGAGGGAAGTTTCCAACTTTGGATACGTCGCTCGTAGTTGTTGCTCGGACGTCCCCCACTGAAGCTTGTTCGAACTCGGAGTATCCGATGACGAGAACCCGATGGAGTCTGTTGTTCGGCGTCGCCGCGCTCTTCGCGATGCCGCTCGCCGCGCAGGACAGCGATTCTGGAACCCAAGGCGAGAAGGCCGTCACCAAGACCGAGGACGGCCCGCTGTCGTTGCAGCAGCGAGCCTTCCAGAAGTTCCAGGAGCTGCAGGCGTCGATGCGACGCCTGAAGGCCGAACTCGCGGCGACGGATTCCGACAAGTCCAAGCGCCTCGGACAGGGGCTTCAATGGATTCAGGAGAAGAACATCAGCGAGGCGATGAAAGAGGTCGAGCACCTCTTGTCGACCGAATCTTGGGACGCCGGCATCGAGAAGATGCAGGTGATCCAGAAGGATCTCGCCACGCTGCTCGGATTGCTCATGGATCGCGACGTCGATCTACAAGAGCTGCTCGAGGAGATCGCTCGACTCGAGAACTACAAGAAGCGCGTCGACAAGCTCATCGAAGAGCAGAAGGAGCTGAAGGACGAATCCCGCAAGGCGGAAGCGCTCGCCGAGCAGCTCGAGCGGATCGCGAAGGCGAAGGCCCGCGCGTCGGCGCTCAAGGCCGCGCAGCAGAAGCTGCACGACGAGACCGCCAAAGAGGGGGCCGGTGAGAAGGACGTCGATCCGCTCGCCCAGCGCCAGAAAGAACTGCACGAGGACGCAGAGTCCCTCGAGAAAGAACTCCAGGAACTCGAGCAAGCAGCACGGGATCTCGATGCCGAGGGGAAGCCGGGCGAAGGGAAGCCGGGAGACGGCAAACCCGGCGAAGGCAAACCCGGCGAGGGCAAACCTGGCGAGGGCAAGCCGAGCGAAAGCATGCCCGGCGAAGGCAAACCAGGCGACGGCAAGCCCGGTGAGGGCAAGCCAGGCGAAGGTCAGCCCAGCGCTGGGAAGGCGTCGAGCCAAGCCAAGAAGGCCGCGAGCAAGGCCGGCAAGGCCGCCGAGTCGATGCAGCAATCCGGCCAGAAGCTCGGTGTGAAGCAGCCCGAGTCGAGTCTCGACGACCAAGAGAAGGCGATCGAAGAACTCGGCGCCGTCGAGAAAGCGCTCGAGGCGATGGAAGAAGAAGCGCGCGCACGCCTCCTCGAACTACCGTTCGACCAGCTCGAGAAGCTCCAGAAGGAGACGCTCGGTGCGACCTTCGAGTTGTCCAAGGACATGAAGAAGGATGCCGAGGGTGACGGCAAGGACGGCGAAGAAGGCAACGGCAAGCCGACCCCTGGTTCGGACAACATCGAACAAGCGCTTCCCAAGCAGAAGAACGCCGCCGGCTCGCTCAAGGAGATCAAGCCCGGGAAGGCCAAGCAGCAACAGCAGGATGCGCAGGATCAGCTCGAAGAGGCTCGCAAGCGCCTCGAGGACGCGTTGGCGCAGCTTCGCCAGGAGATGCAAGAAGAGGTCTTGCGTGCGCTCGAAGAGCGTTTCTCCGAGATGCTCGCCAAGCAGCGTTCGATCAGTGCGAACACGATGCTCACGCACAAGTGGCGCGAGCGCGTCGAAGCCGTCTCGAAGGCCGGCGTCACGCCGACTTCGGTCAAGGAGCGTTGTCACCGGCTCGCGGAAGGCGAGCACGGCCTGCGCCAAGAAGCACAGGACGCGCTGCAGCTCATCCGCGCCGAAGGATCGGGTGCCGTGTTCCCGGAGATCGTCGAACAACTCGGTGCGGACCTCGAACTCGCTGCCGAGATGCTCGACGGATTCGCGACGGACGAAGAAACCCAAGGCATTCAGAAGCAGATCGAAAAGACGCTTACGCAACTGCTCGACGCCTTGACGAGGAGGATCGAGCAAATCGACTGCGGCGAAGCCGGCACGTGAAAGTTTGGCGGGGCGGATCAGTTGATCCCCATCACGGCAGAACTTCGCATGCTCAAGCTTCTCCAGGAAGGCGTGAACGAACACACGCAACGCCTCGAGAAGAAGGATCCCTCGACTCTGCGCACGAAGCAGACCGAGGCGCTCGCGGTCAAGCAGGCTCGGGTCGAAGACCTGACACGCAAGCTCGCGCGCAAGATCCAGAAGGAAGACGATCCCGACGGGACGGATAAATGACTCGACGCAGCGTCGCTACCTTGGTGGTTCTCCTGGGGCTCGGAATGGCCTCGGGGGGACTGTCGACACGTGCAACAGCGCAAGGGGATGCGCCGGGTGAATCGTCTCCGGCCCAACCCGCTCAGGATGTCGACGCTGCGGCAAAGGCCGAAGCGGCACGCCGCGCGGCCGCAGCACAGGCGCGCGAAATGCTCCTCGCCGAGGCGCGCAAGCGCGTGCCTGAGTTCGACAAGGATGCCTTCGTTGCGTGGATGCGCGAGAAGGGAGCGCCAGCCGCCGCAATCGAAGCGTTCGAGTCCGATTGGAAGGCTGGCCCCGACGCGAAGATCACGCACCGTGCGCTGCTCGCGATCGATCCGGTCTATGCAAAGGCCTACGATCTCGTGCTCGATGGCAAGCCCGACGGTGTGCTCGAGTTGACGAAGATCGTCGCTTCGACCGGCGACGCGGTAACCCGAGCGCACGCGCGCTACGACCTCGCCCGCGCCTTGCTCGACGAGGACGACCCAGAAGGAGCGTCGCAACTGCTCAGCGACTTCGTCATCGAGAGTCGCGGACTCACGATGCTCGACGGCGAAGCGGTGTTCTACTACGCGTACGCGTTGTCCCTCATCCCGCAAGTCGACACCGCGATCGTCAACCTGAAGGTCTTCCTCGACCTCTATCCGAACGCCGGGGAGCGTTATCGGGCGAATGCCGAGCAGCTTCTCCAAGAACTCGAAGCGCAATGGCGGAGCCCGCTCCACGCGCTCGCGGACGAGATGAAGTCTGCCGAACGCAAACTGCGCAAGGAGCGCTACGGCGATCCGCTCAACGTGCAACAACTCGATATCGTCTCGAAGCTCGCGCAGCTCATCGAGGAGATGGAGAAGCAGCAGCAGGGCGGCGGTCCGCCAAGTGGCAACCAGATCCCGAACGGACCCGCGAACAACTCCGCATTGCCCGAGGGTCAGGGGCGTGTCGGCAAGCTCCATGGGAGCCGCGGCGTGAAGGACCGCTGGGGCAACATGAAGGACAAGGATCGAGCGAAGATCCTCAACGAGCTGCAGACGAAGTTGCCCGAGCGCTATCGAGTCCTGCTCGAGAACTACTACAAGCGCGTCAACGCCGGCGGTAACTGATCGGCAAGTCTGGGGATCGAGAACGTCCGTCGTGGGATATCGCAGCCGTTCGGCAATCGTCGTTTGCGCGTTGTGTGCGCTAGCGCGCGCGCAATCCGAGTTTCGAGTCACGGATCGCGCCGCGACGGCGCATCGCGTCGCAGGACTCCGGTTGGATGGCGATCGCCTTCGTGGCGAAAGCCGCAGCAATGCGGACAGCGGGTCGGCCTGGTCGTTACCCGTCCGAGACCTCTGGACGATCGAGCCACTCGGTATCGCGGCCGGCAACGTGACTGCTTCGTCGAAGGCCGAGAGCTTCGTCCAAATCCGCAAGGGTCCGCGTCTGTTCGGAAGCTTCGTCGGTGCCAAGTCATCGAGCGACGGGGGCACCGATGGAGCTCAGAGCACGGTGTTGCGCTTCGATATGCGATTCGGTGGGGAGACCGAAGTCCCGTTGCGGCACGTCCAAGCGATTCGCTTCGGGGCCAAGCTGCCCGAGGTGAAACCGTCGAGCGCCGAATCTGCACAGCCTGCTACCGCGCCGGCCGGTGACGAGGGATTTGCAGACGCGTGTGCTTCGCCACCGAAGAATCGCGACCTCCTCTTCGCCATCGTGTCCGGCAAGTTGCGACGCGTGCCGTGTCGCGTCCAACGAATCGAAAACGACGCGGTCATCGTGGAGCGCGGTCAAGTCGAGATCGACAAGGTCTACGGACTCGTGCTCGCGGAAATCAGCGGGATCGAGGCCGAGCGGCGGGCTTCCGATCGACGCGTGGTCCTCCGTCTCGGAGACCGCGTCCGTCTCGAGGGAGAGCTCGTCTCGCTCGACTCAGCGCGCGTCGGCGTTCAACTCGACGCGGGACCCGTGCTCCGAGTGCCGTGGACGTCGATCGTCGATTGCGAACTCGAGAGTGAGCGACTCGTCTACGTTTCCGACCTCGAGCTGAAGGAAGGTAGCGTCGCCGTCGGCGCACTCGGCCGGGTCTGGCCATTGTTGCGCGACGTCGGCCCGGGCAACCGGAAGCTCGCGATCGGCAATCACACCTATCGCCGTGGTTTGTTCGCCGTCCCGCCGCGCACGATGGTGTTCGGATTCCCGCGCCGCTTCGATCGCCTCGTCGGCGAGGTCGGAATGCCCGTGGCTCGCATCGGCAGCGCGTCGTTGCGTTTCCTCGCAGGCGATCGTCCGCTGTGCGAGCCGTTGCACTTGCAAGCCGATGGATCCGTGCACCCCCTCTCGATCCCGCTGGGGGACGCGGAGCGCATCACGATCGAACTCGTGGTCGGACCCGAACTCGATAGCGGTTCGCGCGTGGTGCTCGGCGACTTGCGCTTGATCGCGGATTGATGGACAGTGCGGGTCGTGAACCCGACAGGAGGATCGGATCGGTGCGAAACGCGCGCTTCTCGAATCCCGTGCGGCTGAGCGCCGCGTTGCTCGCATGCCTCGTGCCGTTCACGACTGCGCGCGCGACCACGTCGCAAGACGATGCCCTGACGAAACTCCGGGCGTTCGAAGACGCCCGCCGACAGCTTATCGCGCGGCTCGAGCCGTCCGTCTGTGCCGTCATGTCGCTCAAGCGTCAAGGCGGTGGCTCGGGCGTGATCTTTCATCCGCGGGGTTGGATCCTGACCAACTTCCACGTCACGACGACCGAGAAGGTGCTCAAGATCGGGTTGCCGGACGGCGAGTTCCATCTCGCCGACGTGATCGGCATCGATCCGGGTGGGGATATCGCGGTTTGTGCGCTTCGCGGCGAAGGACCTCTCGAAGGCGGCCTGTGGCCCGCAGCTCGCCTCGGTAGTTCGAGCAAGTTGCAGGTCGGCGGCGTGGTCTACGCGATGGGCAATCCGTTCTTGCTCGCGACGGATTTCAAGCCGACGGTCACCGTCGGTGTCGTGTCGGGCATCCACCGCTATCAGGGTGGAACAGGGCCCAACGGTCGCAATCTCAGCTATCCCGACTGCATTCAGGTCGATGCGGCGGTCAATCCGGGCAACTCGGGTGGTCCTCTCTTCGACGAGAACGGCTTGCTGGTCGGGATCAACGGCCGCATCACGATTCGCGATCGCGGACGCGTCAACACGGGCGTCGGCTTCGCCGTCAGCATCGATCAGATCCGGAACTTCCTGCCGAGTCTGCTCGCCGGTCGACATACCGAGCACGGCACGCTCAGCATCAACGCCTGGCACATGAAGGATCCGAATCGTGGCACTGGCGAAGAGGCCATCTTCGTGCAGGGCATGATCGACGATTGCGAGGCGTACAAGCTCGGGCTGCGTCAGGGCGACAAGCTCCTACGCTTCGACGGCCGGGACATCCTGTGGGTCAATGATCTCGCGCGTTGGCAAGGCGTGCTGCCGGCCGGGTTCGAAGTCGCGCTCCAGTATCAGCCGTGGCAGCCGGACGAACGGCGCTACGGTCAGGTGCAGACGTTGTCGATGCAACTCACGCCGTTCGACACCGGTTCGAGTCGGGATCCCGCGCCCAACGTGCCCGACTGGTCCGATCGACCGGATTTCGATCGACTCGCCAAGGAGATGGCGGAGCTCGAGGAACGAAAGAAGTCGATACCGAAGCTACCGCAGGATCTCGCAGAACTACCCGAAGAGCTTCGCAAGCTGCTACCCGAAAAGTCCGACGCCAAACGCGTCGACGATCTCGATTCGAAGCTTCAGAAGAAACTCGAAGCTCGATGGAAGGCGCTCGAACTCGCCAAGCTTCCCAAGGAACGGGACGTGGAGCGCGAGCGTGCGCTCTTCGGATACATGGATGGCGTCGTCGCCGAACTGCGTACGAGGCTCGAGCGCAGTCTGGGCAATGTCGCACGCGAGCGCGAACTCATGGTTCTCGTGACGCCTGCGAAGGAAGACGACAAGGCCGGCGGCGGCGCCAGCGAGGCGGACACTGCGACCGTCGAAGGCGAGAACGTGGTCGTGATCGTGCAAGGCGATCGACTCGAACAGCGAGCCGGTTCGGTCGTGAAGGCATCGGATTCCGAAGTCGAGGACGTGGCTACGAGCATGTCCCGTCGGTTGCTCTTGGACCCGTTGCTCGATCCGCGACGCGTCCTGTCCGCGCTCGACGATGCCTATGTCGAGGACGGTATCGCGATCGGTGGTCGGATCGCCTACGTCCTGGCACTGCGTGGGCCCGGCAAGCGCGCGGTCTTCGTCGATGCCGAGTTCGGGTTTCCTCTCGGGTGTCGCTACCGCGATCCGGACATCGGGAGCTTGATCGAGATTCGCATCACGGAGTTCGCACGTGACGGGGATCGTGTCACGCCGACGCGAGCCGAGGTTCGAGCGGGACTGCGCGTGCGCGAGACTTGGAAGATCGATCAGGGAGCCCCGAGTTTCCTGGCGATGACGGAGGCCGTGCCGGTTCCGTCCGACACCGTCGCAAAGCGACTCGAGCCATTGATGCATTCGGTCGTCAAGGTCTTCGGCAAGAGCGGTTTCGCGAAGATCGAAGCGTATGGCAGTGGCCTCGTCGTTTCCGCTGAGGGGGACGTGCTGACTTGGAGTCACGCGAATCTGCTCGACGGGAATGCGCGCGTCGTCTTCCCCGATGGTTCGGTTCACGACTACATGCGCCAGATTGAACACCCGGATCTCGGTGCAACGATGCTGCGCCCACGGCTGCCGATCCCGAAGCTGCACCTCGATTCCGTGCGATCGCTCACGTTCCCGTCGACGCGCACCGAGCTCGAGCCTGGGACTCCGGTCTTCTCGATCAGCAACATGTTCAAGCTCGCCGAGTTCGCCGAACCGCTCTCGGTGACGTTCGGCGTTGTCGTCAGCTCACTGCGTTCGGACCTGCGGCTCAATCTGCGACGTTTCCCGTTCCAAGGCGAAGTCCTGATCGTCGATGCCCCTTCCGGTCCAGGGTCTCACGGTGGAGGGTTGTTCGGTCTCGACGGGCAGCTCTACGGCATGCTCACGCCCATCTCCGAATCGGCGGAGACCAACACGCAGTTGCACATGGCGATTCCTGCGCACGAACTCGCGGCATTCGTTGCACTGGGCACCGGAAAGAAGCGCGAAGCACGCGAGATCGCAGCCGAGATCAACAAGGACGTCGACAAGCCGCCGGTCGAGCACGGGATACAGCTCTTCGAAGCAGGGCGTGATCGCTCGCCGCCCGCATACGTCGACCGAATCAGGCGGAACTCTCCCGCCTCGCGTGCGAAGCTTCGTCCCGACGATTTGATCGTGCGCGTCAACGACTTCCCGATCCGAACCTGTGCCGAATTCCATCGTGCGATCCGCACGTTCGCACCCGGCGACAAGATCGATCTCACGTTCAAGCGCGGCGCGACGGTCATGAAGGTGACTCTCGAATTGGAGGCCAAACAATGAAGCCGCACCATCGACTTCCCGCCTCGGTCCTCGCTCTGGCATTCGTTGCCGCAGCGCCGCTACACGGTCAGGCGGACTCGGAAGTTCCCGAGTTCTGGTTGTTGCCCAAGGTCGTGCACCGTGCTGCCGAGTCGATTCGTGCGTCGGTCGTCACAGTCGAGACGTTTGGCGGTTTTCGCAAGGTGCTCGAGGGTGCTGGCGGCAAGCCCAAGGTTCCTGCCGTGCCTGGCCTTCCCAAACCGCCAGGCAAGGATGGAGACAAGGACAAGGACAAGAAGAAGGGCCTGGGGCCGATCCGCATGCCGGGGTTCATCCAGGCGCAAGGGGCGAGCACGGGGCTCGTGATCTCGAAGGACGGCTGGATCGTCACGAGTAGTTTCGCGCTCAACTGGGATCCATCGACCGTGCTCGTGACTCTCGATGACGGTCGGAAGTTCACCGCGAGCGTCGGCGGTACCGACGAGACGCGGGGCATTACCCTTCTCAGAGTGGAAGCTGAAGATCTGCCGGTTCCCGAGTTCGCGCCACCGGGCACGATCGAGGTCGGACAATGGGCCTTTGCGATTGCGCGTTCGCTTGCCGGCAAGGGGCCGACCGTTCACGTAGGTGCGATCAGCGCTCTCGATCGCATCTCGGGCAAGGCGATCCAGTGCGACACCAACACGTCGCCTGCCAACTACGGTGGACCACTCGTCGATATCCAAGGTCGCGTGCTCGGCTTGATCGTGCCCCTCGCGCCTGCTGGCGAAGCAGCCGGTGTCGACTGGTACGATTCGGGAATCGGGTTTGCCGCCAAGCTCCAAGGGCTCGACGACGTCATCACGCGACTCGAAGCCGGGGAAACGCTCAAGCGCGGCAAGCTCGGTATCGCACTCGACCCGTCCTCTCTCGGTCCGGGTGCGATGGTCGTGTCCACACCTCGAGGCTCGGCCGGCCACGGTGCCGGCCTCAAGAAGGGCGACAAGATCCTGGCGGTCGACGGCGTGTCGGTTCGCCATTCGATGCATCTACAAGACGCCGTCGGTCATCACTACGCTGGTGATTGGGTCGAGCTTCGGTACGAGCGAAAGCGCGACAGCGGAGTCGTCGACGTACTCGTACGACTCGACGGGTAGCGCGCGGAACGACCCGCCCGGCAGGTTGTTCCCTTCGCCCGCGGTTGGGGCGACCTCTTGCTTGATCAGCGGTCGACGGACAACTTCGGCGGTACGGTCCATTTCGCATTGTCGGTCGCATTGGGACATGCGACCGAAATGACTCGGGCGCCCTCGAGCGCGCGCGCCGTTGCTTCATCGAAGAGCACCGCGAGATGCCCGCCGCTGTTCCACCAAATGCCGCGTTCGATGGAAACCGTGAAGCGGGTGTCGTCGCTCGTGACGAGTTCGAGCGTTCGGTCCACGGACTCCAGGAACGACTTCATCTCCGAGCCCCGTGGACTCGTCGCATCCGTTTCGACGATGAGGCCGACTTTCTTCCGACGCTCGAACCACTCACGGATGTCCTGAGGAAGCGCCGGATCGGCCGACCGCGAGACGCGTGTGATCCGAGCCGTCGGTCCCGAAGGGTTCTCGATACTGCAGTGGGGACCGAACTCGTCACGAAGTGCGATCGTCGAGTAGGGATTGTTCCCGCCGAACGGGTCGTCCTCCGGCCTCGATACCTTCTGGCGCCGTCCGATAGTGTCCCAAAACCGGAAGTCCGCCCAATCCGAACACGTCGCGACGTGTGTCAGCATGCCGTACAGGGCTCCATCGAAAATGCCCTGGCCGAGTCGGTCGTAGTTGAGTCGAACCCAACGTCCGCCGACGAACACTTCGTTGAATGTGTGGGACGCCCAGCTTGTTTCGAGGTCCTGGATCGCGGCGACGAGAACGCTGCGCACACGATTGTGTCGCAGCCCCTCGAGCATGGCGCGTTCGTTGGCGTCTCCGGCATCGACGACGGGAATGCACAAGATCGTGCGGGTTGGAATGCCCAGTGCTCGGAGGCAACCGTTCAAGTAAATGGACGACGAGGAGCACGTGCCGCGCACACATTCGTCGAACATGCCCGACGCCGAGACCTCGCGCTTCCACTGTTCGGTACGCTTGCGACCCGTAGAGCGTTCGTTCTTCTCGACCGAAGTCGCGAACTCGGGAGGGACGAACGGCTTGCCGTCGTCATCGAACGCGGTCGTGAAGATCGTGAATCCCGCTTCGCTCTTCGCACGCTCACAGAGCCAACGCGACACGCGTTCGACGAGGGTCTTGTCGTCGAGCTTCTGGACGTCGATGCCGTCCTTCCTGAGCGCCGCGACGAGCTTCTTGCGCAGCTGCGGTGTCCAGTCGTTCGTCGGACCTGGTTCGGTCCACTCCTTCATCTTCGATGCCGTACGTCGCCAACGCGGATCTGCCTCGATCTTCGGGCCATCGGCGAAGGGGTAGTGCACGACCTCGAGTTCGACATAGTGCTCGGTGCGATCGAGAACGCGCGCATCCTGATAGTCGTCCGAGAGAAACTCAGGCGTGACGGGCCGCATCACGCGGACGATCGAACGCACGGTGTATTGATACTCTCGTCGCTCGAACCAATCGCCATCGGGAATCCCGTCGCCGTCGCTGTCGGCCTTCTTCGGGTCGGTTCGATACTTGTGGATCTCCAGCTCGTCCGGGAGGCCGTCACGATCGCTGTCGTGGGTTTGCATCGCGAACGCAGGCAGCCCGAGCGAAGCTGCGGCAAGGAGTGTGAGGCTGAAGTGCTTGTTCATGGTCGAGCCTCGGACGCGCCCGCCCGATCGAGTTCCCGCAATCGAGCCTGACTTTTTCAACACTCTTCGATCAGCGTGGAGTCCATGTCCGTTCTTCGGCTCGATCGCGGTCACTGAGGTCCCGTGCGAGTGCGAAGAACCAATCCGAAAGACGGTTGAGGTACACGAGAAGGACTGGTGGGTACGGGTACAGGCGGTGTGCGTGCCAACACGCCCGTTCGGCGCGACGACAGACCGTACGCAAGACGTGAGCCTGTGCCGAAGCCGGGCTGCCGCCGGGCAACACGAAGCTGTGCAACGGCGGTAGTCGGTCCATGATCTCGTCGATTCCGAGCTCGAGTTCGCGGATCCGCTGCGGCAAGAACTCGGTCGACTTGCAACCTCCAGGTGTCGCGAGATCGGCACCGATCTCGAACAGATCTCGCTGAATCGCAATGAGTGCATCCTTCACGTCCTGGGCGACACCTAGCGCGCGCAGCACTCCGATATGGCAGTTCAACTCGTCGACGTCGCCATAGGCGGCGACACGCACGTCTTCTTTGTCGACCCGCGTGCCATCGAAGAGACCCGTCTGGCCGTCGTCACCCGTCTTCGTGTAGATGTCCATCGATCGTGCGATCGTAGCGCGGGGACCTGTCGGCTTCAGTCTTCGAGCTGCATCCGGATCTTTTCTGCGATCCTGCGAGCGCCTTCGCGGTGCGATCGTGTGAGGTGGTCGGCGATGCTCCGACGATCGGCTTCCGGGTAGGTCTGATGCAGCTTCGAGATCATCTGGGTCGACTGAACCTCGAGTTCGAACACGGTGATCGCGGGAAAGAGGCGTTCGACGTATCCGGGTGGCGTCATCGAGCTTTGCCAGACCGGATACGCGCCAACCTCGGAATGCTGCGGTTCGATCATCCGTGCGAGGTCGTCGACGAGGCACCTGAAGAAGTCGATGTCGGAGACGACACGCACCGTGCCTCGAATCTGGACTTCCTCGTAGTCGTAGGTCGCCGCCACCTTGAGGTTCGTGCGCCAATTGGGGGATACATAGGTCGCAGGACCATCGAACGTCGCCAGGGCGAGCTGGCCGTCCAGATCCTCGGCCTGCGGATTCTGCCTGTTCAGGTGACCGCGAAGCCGCACCGGAGCCGCGTTTTCGAAGTCGGCGATCAACGGGATGCGCGTGCTCCGCAAGCCCGTGTGCGACGTCACGAAATGCGCGAACGGATCGCGGCTCAGAAGCGCTTCGACGGCGGCCGCGTCTTCGTGGCGCCGCCAGTCCGGTGGATACCCCATGCGTTGTCCTCGAGTCGGTGATCGCGAGGATAGCAAGGTGGGCTCGGGCCGGGATGCGCACCTGCTGCTACGATGGCTCGCCTGTCTTTCGATCGAGGTAGCAAGATGCGCAGGCTCAGCACATCCGCTTGTGGAACATCCGTCCGTGGACACCGTGGCCATACCTTCGTTCTCGCGTTCGCGGCGCTCGCCGCGTTGCAGGGGCGCGGCGAAGCGCAACTCCGAGCAACCGTGTGTACCGAAGGCATCGGCCTCAAGTCGACCTACACGATCGAAGGCGGGCGGCCTGGGTTTCCGTTCCTCTTCTTGACGTCATTCCAGCGCAGCAACTTCCCACTGTCCGCGATCGACCCGCGCGACACACGGACGCTCGGTGTCGGGCTCGAGCTGCTGTCGCTGCTGATCGTCGCACCGTTCGACGCGACCGGGGGGCGGACGTTCGCGCTGCCGATTCCGAACGACACCAATCTCGCGGGACAAGGCGTTCTGCATCAGGTCCTCACGTATCCGGGGACGGCGACGACGTTCGGGGATCTGTCCGATGTGCTCGTCGTGCCGCTCGAGGTGCCGGGTGCGTGGCGGCAGGACATCGCCAAGGCCATGTTCTATCCACGAGCATGGACGTCGATCATCGACGAAGGCGATGGCAAGTACTTGGTCGCTGGCGGTGGAAGCGGCGCGCTGCTCGCGCTGACCTCGGTCGACACCACCGATCGATTCGACGCCGCGACGCGGACGTTCACGACGGGGCCGAAGATGACGGTCGAGCGTGGCGTCCACACCGTGAGTGCACTCTCCGGCAACAGGTGGCTTCTCGCGGGCGGTGTCGATCGCATGAACGATCCGCAGGCGACCTGTGATCTGTACGATGCGACCCAACATTCGTTCACTGCTGCTCCTGCGATGAACGACAAGCGCATGGCTCACACGGCGACCGTGCTTGCCGACGGACGCGTGTTCGTCACGGGCGGTCTGAGTGACATGAGCACGACTCAGGTAGCGCTCGTCTCGTCGCTCAAATCGACCGAGATCTACGATCCGGCAACGAACAAGTGGACGAAGGGACCGGACATGAGTGAAGCCAAGGCCGGCCATGGTGCCTTGTTGCTTCCCGACGGTCGTGTGCTCTTGAGTGGCGGTCTCACCTATACCGTGTTCTTGTCGATCAAGATCCCGCAGTTCAGCAAGGCGGTCGACATCTTCGACCCCAAGACGAACACGATGAAGTCCGTTGCGGCGATGAACGTCGATCGCGCTGGTCACGGCATCTTCGAGCTCGCCGGCGGAAAGGTCCTCGTCGCAGGCGGCATCGGTGGCGCGATCCTCAGTGGCGGTATCCCGACTTCCGGATCGGAGATCTACGACCCGGCGCAGAATCGCTGGACGTCGACGGGTTCGCTACCACTCGCCAAAGGACTGGCAGGCGCGGTCGTGCTCAGCGACGGAAGTCCGGCGATGATCGGTGGTGCCGGCGGGTCGTTCCTCGCGCCGCTCCCGGTCGATGACTGCGCTGCATACGACGTGGCCAAGGGGACTTGGAGCGCCTTGCCCAAGCTCGTCACGCCGCGTGCGACCCACGCCGTGATGACGGGATCCGGCTGCGCGGTCTTCGCGATCGGCGGTGCTACCGGCACTTCGAACGCCGCAGTGACGACTGCCGAGACTCTGATTCGCTGACGAGCGGATCGCGGAGAGGTCCAGAGTCGCTCGGCGCCGGGCTTCGCGTCGTTGCTACGGGGAGCGTATGGACTATGTGGGGAGCGGCTGGCGGCGAGTCGTTCGACGCGCTGCCATGCCCCCCGGATACATCCTGCTCCCGTCGCAGCGTGTCGGGTTAGACTGCAAGAAGTGGATCGTGCGAGCGCGACCCGGCGTTGACATCGACCCGGTCGCTGGCGTCGAGACAGCAGAGGAGATTGGACAGATGAACCCCACCCCATTCCGCCCATGTGTGCTGGCCCTGATCGGACTCGCGAGCGTGGTTTCGAGCGTGACTGCTCAGAACAAGCAGACGATCATCCCCAAGAAGTATGCCGCTGGTGGTACTGCGCGCACGCTCGTGCCCTTCTCCGAACAGCCGTTGCACTACCAGCAGACGTTCTCGGCGGCGGTCATGAAGGAGCAACTGTCCGAACCCGTGCGCTTGCGCGGCATCTCGTTCAAGTCGAAAGGTACGGGTGACTCCAGCATGCAGATCGAGGTACAGCTCTCGATCTCGAGCTTCTCGGGCGGGCCGCTCAATGCCGTCTTCTCGCGCAACATGAAGGCCGACACGGTCACGGTCGTGCCGAAGCGTTTCGTGACACTTCCGGTCTCGACCGGCGGTTTCGATCTCGCGCTACCGTTCTCCCAGGATTGGATCTGGGATGGCGAGAGCGCGATCATTCTCGACATCCAGATCTACAGCAACGGGAACCAGAGCCGACAGTTCTTCTATTGGTGGGACTCGATCGCGCCCGACCTGCAAGGCGGCGTGACTGCGCAGTACGCTCTCGGAGCCAACGCAACGATCGCCAACGTGCCACTCAGTAACCAAGGGCTCATGGCGCAGTTCGACTACCAGAACGGCCTGACGATGAACTACGGCGCGGGTTGCAAGGGACAAGGTGGCTTCGTGCCGAAGATCGGCGCGAGCAGTCTGCCGACCGTCGGGAATCCCAACTTCCGCATCAACGTCTCGAGCGCGCGCCCACAGACGTTCGGGATCCTCATGTGGGGTTCGAGCGACAGCAACTGGGGGCCCGTCAAGTTGCCCTTCGCACTCGTCAACATTGGCATTCCCAACTGCACGTTGTTGGCCGAACCGCTCGATCTCGTGGCTGCGCAAATTACCGGAGGATCGCCGGGTTCGGGCATCGGGTCCCTTCCGTTCCCGATTCCGCCGTCATCGCTGCTGATCGGCTACAACCTCTACATGCAGTGGGCCGTCATCGACGACACGAACAACGCCGCACTCGATCTCGTCTTCTCCGACGCGATGCGCGTGATCATCGGTTGACGCGGGCCGTCAGTAGCTCGCTGCGAGCACTTCGGCGATGTGCAGGACACGGACCTGCGAACCGCGACGCCGAAGCCCCATCTCGATCTGCAACATGCAGCCGGGATTCGCGGTGATGCAGACTTCCGCGCCAGAACGCGTGATGTCGTCGATCTTGCGGTCCAAGATCGAGTCGGCGAGATCCGCCTGCACGAGGTTGTAGATCCCCGCGCTACCGCAGCAGTCCTCGGGGCGCGCAAGCGGCTTCAGCGTGAGTCCCGGAATCGCTGCCAACAGGCGTCGTGGCGCGCTGCGGATTCCCTGGCCATGACACAGGTGGCATGGATCGTCGTAGCACGCCGAAACCTCGAAGCGCTTCGTGCCGGGAACGAAGCCGAGTTCGTCGAGGAACTCGCTCATGTCGCGTACCTTGTTCGCGAACTCCACCGCCCCTTCGTGCCAGTGGCCGTACTCCTTCATCGCGGATCCGCAGCCTGCGGAATCGAGGATGATCGCATCGAGGTCCTTGCCGAACGCGGCGATGTTCGCATCGACGAGCGGGCGTGCGCGTTCGCGCAGACCCGCGTGCACGTGCAGCGCACCGCAGCAGCCCTGCTCCGCGGGCACGTGCACGCGACAGCCGTTCTCGAGCAGCACGCGAAGCAGGGCGCGATTCACACGGCCGAAGACCGTCTCCATCATGCAACCGGTGAAGAGACCGACCGTCGCGCGAACCGGTCCCTTCGGTTCGTGAATTCCCGTCTCGAGAGGGCGTCGCTCACGGCTCGGAGCGAGCTTCGGCATCAGCTCGAGGCTGCGTCGCATGGGGCCCGGTAGCGGTAGTGCTCGCGAGACGCGGTCGAGTCGAAGTCGTTGTGTGGTCGCGAGCAGATTCATCGAAAAACGATGACCGCGAGGGTGTGCGATGAAACGATCGAGCCAAGATCGCAGCGCACGTCGTCGCCAGGTGTTGTCATCGACGCGGCCGATTGCTTCGCGCGTCTCTTCGAGTAGTTCGCCGTATCGAACACCCGAAGGGCAGGCGGATTCGCACGCACGGCATCCGAGGCAACGATCGAGGGGACCGCGCAGACTCTTGTCATCGGTGTCGATGCGCCCCTCGGCGAGCGCGCGCATCAAGTAGATGCGACCTCGCGGCGAGTCTGTCTCGTTGGTCGTCGTCGCGTAGGTTGGACACGACGGCAGGCATAGGCCGCAATGCACGCAGTCGAGGCTGGCCTTGTAGGCGCGCTGGAGGTCCGGTGGTGCGGTCATCCGTGATTCGACGCCCTAGTCGGCGTGGGGGGAGTCGAGGTGTCGAACGAGATTCGACCGGGTGCGAAGCACGTGCCGAACACGCGGAATAGTCTCGTCTCGATTGCGTCGTCGACGAGCGTCGTCAAGAGCATGCCGCGCGGGCCTCGAAGTACCCGTGCGAACCCGACGGTCGCCTCTAGAGCTGGAGGAACGGTGCCGTCGATGCCGAGCGCAAAGGCGCCTTGGAAGTGCACACGTCCGCGGGCTTCGAGCGGCATCCACTTCATGAAGTCGTCGATGCGGCTCGGCCGCATTCTGCCGCGCATGATCAGGGGCGCTGCATCGAGCGAATCCGGTGCTCGATGCCAGGCTGCCTGTCCTTCTGCAATGACTTCGAACGCATCGAGCTTCGCCCGCGCGGTGACGAGTGCGGGTGCGCCCGCGACGACGAACTCGACGCACGCGCTCCCGTCCGATGCCAGGACCAAGTCGATGCTTCGGGTATCTGGCAGCGTACGGCGGAGTTCGATCCACAGTGCCGAGGCGTCGTTGCGAGGCATGGGCTTCGAGCGGACGCACGCGATCGTTCGTGGCAGCGCGACGAGGCGTAGCTCGAGTTCGAGTGCTGCGAAGTAGGCTCCACCCGACCCGACGAAGAGCTTGCAGAGGTCGTATCCGGCCACGTTCTTGACGACGCGACCTCCGGATCGGAATTCGGCACCACGGCCGTCCATCGCACGCAGGCCGATGATCTGGGATCGAAGCGCGCCACGATCGTGCCCGCGTGGATTCGGAGGTGCCTCGGCAAAGACGCCACCGACCGAGCGATGTGCCGCTGCGTGGATCGGGCCCGATTCCAAGGTCAGTCCTTCGGCTTCAATCGTTGCCAAAAGGTCGCTCCAGCGCGTCCCGACCCGGACCCCGCAGGTCAGATCGTCGGGGGCGAATCTCGAGACTCCAGCGAGTTTGCGCAGCGACACGCGGCGCACCGATTCGTCGACCGGTGCACCGAAGCCCTCCCGGCTCGCGAACCCGACCGGAAGGCACGCTTCCTTCCGAGCGTCGCAGTCACGCAAGAACTCGGCGAGCTCGAGTTCGTCCTCGACGACGACCTGGTCCCGAGGTTCGAGCGGGACGATTCGCTCGGAGGCATCAGTGTGCACCGAGAACTCCCGGCGCCTTCGCACTCGCGCCTTCCTTGCACGAAGCACCCGTCGGGATCGCCTTGTGCGGGTTGCAAAGCCCTTTCGGATCGAAGCATGCCTTGACGGCACGGAAGATCTCGATGTCGTGAGACGCGAACATGAACTCCATGTGCTCGAGCTTCTCCGAGCCGACGCCGTGTTCGCCGCTGATGCTACCGCCCTCCCGGACGCAGAGTGCGAGGATCTCGCGTCCGGCTTCGAGCGCACGCGCACGCTGGATCGGATCGCGCCCGTCGAAGCTCAGATTGGGATGCAGGTTGCCGTCGCCCGCGTGGAAGACGTTGCTGAGGGTCACCTCGTGTGTTCGCCCGATTTCGCAAATCTCCTGCAGCACGCGCTCGAGTTTCGATCGCGGCACGACGCCGTCGAGGACGTAGAGGTCCGGGGCGAGACGACCCATCGCGCCGAAGGCGCCCTTCCGCCCTTTCCAGAGGCGCGTGCGCTGCTCGGCGTCTTCGGTCGCTTCGAGCGTGAGTGGCGGCTCTTCGGCGAGGATCGATTCGATGACTGCAGTGTCCGTGTCCACGGCGAGGTGACTGCCATCGAGTTCGATCAACAGCACGGCGCCCGCGTCCTGCGGATAGCCGGCGGCGTAGACGCTCGCTTCGACGGCTCGGATCGTCAACTCGTCGAGGATCTCGAGCGCTGCAGGTACCACGCCCGACCCTACGATCCGGGAGACGGCGCGACACGCCGCGGACATGTCGCTGTAGGCGGCGAGCCAGGTGCGGATCTTCTGGGGGGCAGGGACGAGGCGCAGCTCGAGTTCGGTGAGGATTCCGAACGTGCCTTCGTGCCCCGGGACGAGCCCGAGTAGGTCGGCGCCGTCGCCCTCCCGCAAGTGCCGAACGGTTCCATCCGCGGTGACGAGCGTCACGCCGACGACGTGATCGGTCGTCATGCCGTATTTGAAGCAGTGAGGCCCGCCGCTGTTCTCAGCGACGTTGCCACCGAGTGTGCACGCCTTCTGGCTGCTGGGGTCGGGAGCGAAGCACAGTCCACTGTCCTGGATCGCGACACTCAGATCGAGATTGACGAGACCGGGCTGGACGACCGCCACGCGATCGTCCGGATCGAAGCGCACGAGTTCGCGCATGCCGGCGAGGGCGAGGACTACGGTGGGCCGATCTCCGGGCGTCGCGCCTCCGGACAGGCCCGTGCCAGCGCCCCGAGCAACGAAGGCGACGCCGTGTTCATTGCAGAGCTTGACGATGTCCCGCACGTCTTCGGTCGATCGCGGGACGACGATCGCGAGTGGCAGACGTCGATGCAGTGGGAAGCCGTCGCACTCGTAGGCGAGCTTCGATGCGGTGTCGACAAGGACGCGGCCCTGTGGAAAGCGCCGGAGAAGGGAAGCCAAGAAGTCCATCGTCTGCGAGGAAGACTGCCACACTTCGCCGAGAACGCAAGACGGCGCGGGTGCCCGAGAAGGCAAAAGCACTTCAGAGAACCGTGCTCCGATTCCGATCACGGCGGTAGTCCGCCTTCAGTGCCGAGCCAGTCTGGGTCGATCCGTCCCCCGTGCCCGCTCGTGCTGTGGTGGATTTGTTCGGAGGCGGATGGTGAACAAGGAAATCGACAAGCGCACGCTCATCGTGTTCCTCGACGCGGTGACGAACAGCGAAGGTCGCTTGCGAGACTATCACCGCCACGTCCAGGGGGCCGGCCAGGAGCTGCCTGATCTGTTCCGCCGACAGTACGCGGGAGTGCGACGACTCCGCGAGACCTTCCTTCGCATGAGCGAGGGGGCGCGCGTGGTCAATTCCATCGAACTCACCGAAGAAGACGCCAACCTGCTCGCATCGTGCCTCGCCGATGCGCTTCCGGAGCTCGACAAGCGCCTCAGCGGACGCGTCTCCGACGAGGAGGAGCGCGCCTGGCTGATCGAACAACGCGACCTCCTGATGAACGAAGCCCGTTCGCTCATGAGCGAACCGCTGCATGCGATTCTGGCGTTCGACGCCATGTCGCGCGTCACGCCGAGTGTGCGCACCTTGCAGTCGCGAATCCCCACCGGCTCGTCGATGCCCTTCGGTCAGATCCGGTTGGGGTCGGGCTATCACGGCGAGGAGCCGGAGCGGGTCCACCCCGCCCCGCAGGCTCCCTACGGTTCGATGCCCGGCTTCGTCCCGGGGGCGTCGGAGCCAGGACGAGAGGACTACGGCGGTGATTCCGGCTACGGCCTGCCCGGTGGTTATGGCACCCCGGGATATGGTGGCGCCGCTCCGGGCGCGATGCCTCCGAACTACCCGCCTCCTGGCTACCCGCCGGCTGGGTATCCGCAACAGGCGCCGCATCCGGCCCCAGGCTACGGCACGACGCAAGGGTACGGTCAGCCTGGCTATGCCCAGTCGCCGAATCCCTTCGGTGGTGGGTATGGCGGAGGTCCAGTAGGAGGTCCAGTAGGAGGTCCAGTAGGAGGTGCCGTTGGTCCCGGTCGTGGAGGTGTCGGTGGACCAGGTACGGGGATGCCCGTGCACGGACCTGGCTATGACGGTTCTGGTGCCGGGTACGACGGTTCTGGTGCGGGATACGACGCGCCTGACGCCAGGCCTAGCGGACTCAACGTCGTACGCAACGCCTTCCATCCCATGGACACGGCGCGTCGGCCCGACGGTGCGACCGCTCACCCGAGTGCGCTCGCACCCGAAACGCGACCGGTCGCGAGCGAGGCCCGGATCGAGTCGCCGCTCGACTTCCTGTTCGACCCCAACGTCGTTCGGGATCACCGAGTCCGGGCGCAGGTCCGACTCGATCTTCGGGACCTCAGCCGCGCGGAGGCCGTCGACGATCTGCGCATGACGCTCGTCCACCTGGGCTCTCTGCTCGAGGGGCTCCTGCTCGATCACGGCCTACGCAATCGCAAGGAACTGGGGCTCGGCGAAGGACCGGACATCTGGGACTATCACGCGCTCGCGGTCCAGGTGCTCGGGACCGGGTTGTCGGCAGAACAAGAACCGGTGCTCGGCATCCTGCACGCTTGTCGTCGCCTCCTGCGTCCGTCGTGTCAGATCGTGCATCCGATCGTCGTGACGCCCAAGATGGTCACGGCCGCGAAGTCGTTCCTCGAGTGGTCGCTCGCACGGCTCGGCTTCGTCGAGGGTGAGGAATCGCTCGAGGCCCCCGCGGCACGCGGCAGCTCGGCTGCTCTCTGGCGCGCCACGAATCGAGGGAGTTGACGCGACTCTGGGCGTTCTCAGGTGCGTGAACCGCGACGACCGAGTCGCCAACGAAGCCGACGCGTAGCGGCCGACGGAATCGGGTTGCCAAGGCGAGACGCATCCTGGCAAGGAACGTCCCCCGTGTCTTCGACCGAGGCGTCGTCGCACCGTTCGTCGTGAGCATCGCAGCCTGCGTCGTGCGCGAACTCGTCGGGCAAGGATTCGTCGATGGCAGCGCGGACTTCTTCGAAGGATCGGGGTTCGCACGCGTGGAGTTCGTCTCTGGCGTGCAAGGTGTCGCGGATCTCGAAGTCCGCGACGTCAATGGTGTCGCAGCCATGTCCGATCTCGGGCATGCCGATCTCGGGCATGCATGATTCGGGCGATCGATCCAGCAGAAGCAGGTGCGTCAGTTCGGCGAGCCGAGCCCGGTCTTCGATGCAGAGGCCTCGTTCGATTTCGCGGAGCTGGAGTTGGTCGTGGCGCCGCAAGAGCCGATCGAAGTCACGGGCGCCGAGTTCGGGACCGCGACGCGCAACCTCTCGGCGCCGCGATTTGTAACACTCGTAGTCGTCCCGCGAGGATCGTGACATGCGTGCGCTTGCCGTGGTGTGCGATGATTTCGAACGGACTTTCTATCAGATCGCGGTTGTGCAACACGCTGCGAATGTCGTACGTCTCGCGACCGCTCGACATCTTCGAAGATTCCTCTCGGTTCGGCAAGCGGCGTCTGCAACTTGCAAGCGACGCCACGTGCGGCGAGCATCTCGCCTTCGGCGTCGTCAGAAAGGAGTGCAACGTCGATGACAGAAGAACGCATTCCTCGAACTTCGACACCGATGTCTGCCGACACACCACTCCCCGAGGATCCTCAGGCCTTGCGCGAACTCCTCGTGCAGTGGTTCGCGCGGACATCGACGCCAACACGGCGTCAGTTGCTCGGGTTCGAATACGAGTGTTTGCGCATTGCACGTGGTGATGCCTCGGCGGCACCGAGCCTCGGACCGAACGGGCCCGATGATCTGCTGCGCTCCCTCGCGCGTCATGCGGTAGCGGCGCGCGGTCCGGAGGCTGGCGACAGCTTGCGAGAGCACGTCGAGAACGATCAGGTCACGGTGATCGAGATCGGTTCTTCGAACTTCTCGCTCGAGCCGGGTGGGCAAATCGAGATCTCGCTCGCACCGTACGAAGATCCGCTGGACGTCGCGAGCGAGATCGATGCGTTCGCAGCGATGATCCGTGACGAGGTGGAAGACAGCCCGTACCGGGTCGTGTTCCTCGGGCACCAGCCACTCACCATGCCGCAAGCGATCGCCCTGCGGGCGAAGCCGCGCTACGAGGTCATGAACCGCCGTCTCGCGCAACGTGGCTCGCTCGGAATTCACATGATGCGTGCGACGGCCGGGATGCAGGTCACGCTCGATAGTCGGAGTGCGGATGATTGTGCGTCACTCCTGCGTGCGGCACTGATGTCCGCGCCGATCATCACGGCAATCTACGCCAACTCGCCGCTCGTCGGTGGTCGTCCATCGGGATACCTGTCCTACCGCGAGGCCGTTTGGTGGGACACGGACCCGACACGCTGTGGGATTCCGGTCGCGTGCCTCGACGAGGACGCGGATCTCGGCGCCTATGTCGACTGGGCCCTCGATGCGGAGCCCTGGTTCGTTCGGCGGGACGGCGAACTGCGGGAGGTCACGGGGCATCGACGCTTCCGGGACATGCTCGGAACCGAGTGGGCGCCGACGCTCGATGACTTCTCGCTGCATTCCACGACGCTCTTCCCGTCGGCGCGTTTGCGCGGCGGCGTCGAAGTGCGATCCGCCGACTGCGTCCCGACGGAACTCGCCAAGACGTTTTGCGCGCTCTTCGCAGGTCTCGCCTACGACGAGAAGGCTCGGGACCTCGCTTCGCGAGTCCACGATCGTCGCGATGCCGAGGGGGTACGCAAACTCCATGCGTGCGCCGCGCGTCACGGGCTCGACGGTCGCTGCGGTTCGCTGCGCGTACGTGCCGTCGCCGAAGCGTTGGTCGATGTCGCCAAGGCAGGACTCACGAGACAGGTCGAAGCTGGTCGCTTTTCTCGGGAAGTCCTCGACCTCCTCACGCCACTCGAAGATCTCGTACGGACCGGAGTGGCTCCAGCGCGTGAGTTGCTCGATCGCTACGAAGCCGGCGTCGAAGCCGGGATGTCCGAGGAGGACGCCGTCGTGCGTGCGACGTCTCTTCCATGAGGATCTTCGCGATCAGCGATCTGCATCTGTCCTTCGGTAGCGACAAGCCGATGGACATCTTCGGGGATCATTGGACGGACCACGCGTCTCGCGTCGAAACCAATTGGCGCGCTCGCGTGACCGACGACGACTGGGTGCTGATGGGAGGCGACCTTTCGTGGGCCAGCACGCTCGAAGAAGTGGCACCCGACCTTGCCTTCGTCGACGCGCTCCCGGGTCAGAAGTTGATGATCAAGGGCAATCACGCACACTGGTGGAGTGGGAAGGCGAAAGTCGAGAGGATCCTTCCTCCCTCGATTCGCATCCTGCAGAACGACAGCCACCTACTGCCGGACGGAACCTGCGTGGTCGGAACCCGCGGCTGGAATCCCCCTGGGCGTACCGACAACCCCAATGCTCGCTACTCGGACAGTGATCGCAAGGTCTACGAGCGCGAGATCGGGCGCTTGAAGCTCTCGATCGACCATGCGAAGCGCCACGCGTACGAGCGACTATGGGCACTCATCCACTATCCACCGGTCTACTCGTTCGGACTCGTGACGGACTTCGTGCCCATTCTCGAAGGGGCGGGAGTCGAGCTCTGCATCTACGGTCATCTGCACGGCCGTGATCTCAAGTCGGGTTTCGAAGGGCGACGTGGAGGCATCGACTACCACATGGTGTCGGTCGACCACGTCGACATGACCCCGCAACTGATGCGCGCGACGGACTCCTGACTCGCGCTCGGATCGCGGGTCCGTGCAGTCGGCCCGGCGCTTGCCTTGCAACCGGGGTATGATCGCTGTATCACGATATAGCGATGGAGGATCTGACTTCGATCACCGACCACTTGCGCTTGCTCGGAGATCCGACGCGGCTGCGAGTGCTGCACTTGCTCAAGCTCGAGGAGCTGACCGTCGGAGAACTCGCCGCGAGCTTGTCTCAGGGGCAGTCGACCATCTCGGCGCACCTTGCGCGTTTGCGCGAGGCCGGTCTCGTACTCGATCGGCGTGACGGTACACGGGCGTACTATCGGTGGAACGCGATCGCTGCCGAATCGGACGGTCCGAGCTTCTGGGATCTCTGTGACGGACGCCTCAGCGGCGACTCGACGTTGATCGCCGATCGCGATCGTATGGAACAGGTCGTCCTCGCACGGCAGCAAGGCTCGTGGCTCGATCGTGCGGCTGGCTCCCTCGACCGGCGTTACGTGCCCGGACGCAGCTTCGAGAGTCTCGCACTCGCATTCGCGAGTCTCCTCGATCTCGGGGACTGCATCGACATGGGATCCGGTGACGGAGCGCTGCTCGAGTGGCTCGTCCCGGCATCGAAGAGCCTCGTCTGTCTCGACAATCACGCCGGGATGGTGGAGTCGGGACAGCAGCGCATCGCGGCCGGCAAGTATGAGACCGCGAAGTTCTTGCTCGGCGACATGCACGATCCGCCACTCGAACCGTCTTCTGCCGACACGGTGCTCTTCGTGCAGAGTCTGCAGTATGCGGCGAAACCCGCGCTCGCGCTCGCTGCGGCTACGCGCATCCTGCGCCCCGGCGGTCGTTGCCTCGTGCTGACGCTCGGTCCGCACGGGGATCGGCGAATCTCGACCGAATACGGTCACCTGCACGGCGGCTTCGCCGTGCCCAAACTACGGAAACTCCTGCAGAGCGCCGATCTCGAGGTCGTGCGCTGTGATCGCGTCGGGCACGACAGTCGATCACCACAATTACCGATCGTTCTGGCGGTCGCACTCCGTCCGTGAGGGACGCAGAGGCATTCTTCGAGGATCCACGGATGACGAATCAACGCGGCGTTCCAAGTGCATTCAGGCCCAGAGAGCGGATTCAGCGCTTCCCCGTGCTTCGCGCGATGAGCGAACGCGTTCTCGTGTGGGACGGGGCGATGGGCACCATGATCCAAGAAGCGGATCTGACGCTCGAAGACTTCGACGGTAAGGAAGGCTGCAACGAGCTGCTCTGCGTTACACGGCCGGATGTCATCGCCGACATTCACCGACACTACTTCGCGTCCGGTGCAGACATCGTCGAGACCAACAGCTTCGGATCGACTTCGCTCGTGCTCGCCGAGTATGACCTCCAAGATCGAGCGTTGGAACTCAACGAAGCGGCAGCGAGGATCGCTCGAACGGTCGCCGATGAGATGTCGACCGACGAGCGTCCGCGATTCGTGGCGGGTTCGATGGGGCCGACGACGCGGCTCGTCACGCTCGGGCACGTCGACTACGACGACTTGCATGCGTTCTACCAAGAGCAGGCACGCGGACTGATCCGCGGCGGCGCTGATCTCTTACAGATCGAGACTTGTCAGGATTTGCTCCAGATCAAGTGCGCAGTCGCCGCGTCGCGGGAGGCGATGGAAATCGAGGGTCGTGAAGTCCCGATCCTCGTGACGATCACCGTCGAGACGACGGGCACGATGCTCGTCGGCAGTGACGTCGGAGCAGCGTTGGCCACGATCGAGTCACTTCCCGTCGACATCATCGGGCTCAACTGCGCGACGGGACCGGACCTCATGCAAGAGCACGTGCGTTTCCTCGGCGAGCGCACGACTCGAATGGTCGCCGTGCTGCCCAACGCCGGCTTGCCGCGCAACGTGGACGGGCGCACGGTGTACGACCTCGTTCCCGCGGAGCTCGCGTCGTTCCATCGGCGCTTCGTGCTCGAGTACGGAGTGACCGCAGTCGGAGGTTGTTGCGGCACGACGCCAGCGCATATCGAAGCCATCGCCAAGGCGGTGGAAGGACTGCAACCGCGCGAGCGTCCCGACGCGATCGAACCCGAGATCGCATCGCTGTACAGCGCCGTGCCGCTCGATCAGGACAGCGGTCCGCTGATCATCGGAGAACGCACGAACGCGAACGGGTCGAAGCTCTTCCGTGAGCAATTGCTCGAAGAGGATTGGGATGCCCTCGTCGAGATCGGAAAGGGCGAGGCGAAGGAGGGAGCGCACGCGCTCGACGTCTGCACTGCCTACGTCGGACGTGACGAGGTCCGCGACATGAGCGAAGTCGTGTCTCGCTTCGTGACCCAGGTCCCGTGTCCGATCGTCGTCGACTCGACGCAGCTCGATGTCCTCGAGTCGGCGCTCAAGCTGATCGGCGGGCGACCGGTCATCAACTCGATCAACCTCGAGGACGGTGAGTCGAAGGCCGACGAGATCTGCCGTCTCGCGCGTCACTTCGGGTGCGCGATGATCGCGCTCACGATCGACGAAGAGGGCATGGCGAAGACCAAGGAGCGCAAGCTCGAGGTTGCCAAGCGGATCCATGACATCGTCACCAAGCGGCACGGACTGCCGAGCGACTGTCTGCTCTTCGATCCGTTGACGTTCACGATCGCTTCTGGTGACGAAGACAGTCGCGACGCTGCGATTCAGACTCTCGAGGGTTTACGAGCGATCAAGGAAGCGCTGCCCGGTGTGCGCACGCTGCTCGGATTGTCGAACGTTTCGTTTGGGCTCAAACCCTATCCACGACGTGTGCTCAACTCGGTCTTCCTCGGTGAAGCTCGTGAGCACGGGCTCGACGCGGCCATCATGAACGGCGGCAAGATCATTCCGCTGCACACGCTCGACGAAGACGACCTGAAGGTGACTCGGGACCTGATCTACGATCGACGTGACGGGGACTACGATCCGTTGTTCGCATTCATCGATCGCTTCGCCGGGCGCAAGTCTCGAGACACTTCAGGAGCGGACGAGATGAGCCTGTCGGTCGAAGATCGGCTCAAGAACCGCATCATCGACGGCAATCGCACCAATCTCGAACCGCACCTCGCGGAGGCGATGCAGTCGCACAAGCCGCTGGACATCATCAACACGATTCTCCTCGACGGAATGAAGGTCGTCGGCGAGCTCTTCGGTTCGGGGCAGATGCAGTTGCCCTTCGTCTTGCAGTCGGCGGAGACCATGAAGGCTGCCGTCAAGTACCTCGAGCCCCACATGGAAAAGGTCGAGGGTGCCACGAAGGGCACGATGGTCATCGCGACCGTTCGCGGAGACGTGCACGACATCGGTAAGAACCTCGTCGACATCATCCTGTCCAACAATGGCTACACCGTCGTCAATCTGGGCATCAAACAACCGCTCGAGAACATTCTCGAAGCGTGTGAGAAACACAACGCCGATGTGATCGGGATGAGTGGGCTCCTCGTCAAGTCCACCGTCGTGATGAAAGAGAACCTCGAGCTGATGGCCGAGAAGGGCATCACGGTTCCGGTCGTGTGCGGCGGTGCCGCGCTCAATCGCGGCTATGTCGAGAAGGATCTGCGCGACGCGTATGCGCCGGGCAAGGTCTACTACGGTCGCGACGCGTTCACGGGTTTGCACCTCATGGACGAGCTCTGTGGTACGACGATGACCAAGACGTTGACGGCCGAGACGTCGCACCGCGTCGTGCGCCACGAGACGCGAGCCGAGCGCGAAGCGCGCCTCAGTGGCGCATTCGACGAATACGTCGAGCCGACGGTCGCTCGGGTCGACGCCGTGCCCGAACCGCCGTTCTGGGGGCAACACGTCGTGCCGCGCGACGAGCTCGATCTCGGTACGATCCTGCGCTACATCAACAAGACGGCGCTCTTCCGCGGGCAGTGGCAATACAAGCGCGGACGCAAGAGTGCGGAGGAGTTCGAAGCGCAGCTTCGCGATGTCGTGACGCCCAAGTTCGAGGAATGGTCCGCACGTGCGATTGCGGACAAGATGCTCGAGCCGGGAGTCGTGCACGGATACTGGCCGTGCAATGCGGACAAGAACGACGTGGTCGTCTTCGACGCAGAGGATCACGATCGCGAGATTGCGCGCTTCCGCTTTCCACGCCAGCCGAAGAAGGGACGTCTGTGTCTCGCCGATTTCTTCCTGCCACTCGATTCGGGGAAGCGCGATGTCGCTGCCTTCCAAGTCGTGACGATGGGCGAGGTCGCCACGCAGCACTGCAAGGACTTGTTCGAGGCGGATCGGTACGACGAGTACCTCCACTTCTACGGCCTCAGTGTCGAGGCTGCCGAAGCGCTCGCCGAGTACTGGCACAAACGGGTAAGGCAGCAGCTCTCGATCTCCGGCGACGACGCACTCGAGATCGACAAGTTGTTCGCGCAGGGGTATCGCGGTAGTCGCTTCAGCTTCGGCTACCCGGCGTGCCCCGTGCTTCAGGATCAGGTAAGGCTCTTCAGCTTTCTCGATGCGCGAGCGATCGGTGTGTCCCTGACCGACGAGTGGCAATTGGTCCCGGAGCAGTCGACGAGTGCGATCATCTGTCACCACCCCGAGGCTCGCTATTTCAACGTTGGTGTGGGCGCTTGAGTAGCGACTGTCTCCGGTGTCGTGCCGGCTGTGCATCGAACGGCTGGTCGCGGCCGCCTGCCGACACTTCAGAGTGCCCGACTTTTCGTTAGATTCGTCGTCACGCGCGGACTGCCTCTGTCGCTGTTTCCAGGTTGTGCGGTTTGTGTCCGAGGTCGCCGACCACGGGCCGCACGGTACAGAAACAGTCGCCTGGCAGGCGCGTTCCTCTCATGAATCCGAATCGATCTCTTCTCCCGGGGCTCGCCTTGTGCAGCCTCGCCTGGCTCGCACCGAGCCGCGCGCTATCCGCGCAAGAAATTCAGGTGCACGAAGTGCACCACGGCGTCGTCCCTGTCGGCGGCGTGATGACAGCCGACGACCTGACGAAGCCCTTCCTCCCCGCAGCTCCTCAACCCAAGGTCGAGCCGAAGCACGGGGACGCACCGCATCCTCAAGGTCCGTTGACCGCGCCGGTCAACAGCCCCGAGACGCCCGCGCCGGTCGACGCTGTCGGTCCCACCGTGCTGGCTCCGGTCATCCGTCGCAACGCATCGGTGACGTTCACGAGTCAATCCAGGTCGACCGTGAGTGAGCCGACTGTAGCGCAGTGGAACAACACGCTCCTCTACACGCACAACTGGGACGCCGCGGTGTCGACCAACGGTGGAACGTCGTGGACGCGTCGGGATCCGCGCTCGTTCTCGTCCATCGACGGTGGCTTCTGCTGCGACCAGTGGACGGTCTACGCGCCCGAGTCGGGTAAGGAGATCTGCGCGTGGCTGCTGCAGTACGTCTACAGCACGTCGACGCAGAAGAACACGCAGCGCGTCGTCATCTACAACACCGAAGATCGCATGCGTAGCGGTACTTCGTACTGGTACGACTTCAACCCCGGCATGTTCGGATTCACGGCCACGCACTGGCTCGACTTCCCGCACATGATCACGACGGCCAACTACCTGTACATGACGACGAACGTCTTCAAGTACGTCAACAGCTCGACGAGCACCTACGCCGGCTCGGTTTGCTGGCGTGTCAGCCTCGCGCAGCTCAAGGCCGGTGGAACCGTCAACTACAGCTACTACAAGCGCACGAGCGGTGGTGCGACCTGGCGTTTGGCCGAAGGTTCGCGCACGACGACGTACTGGTGGCAGCTCGAAAACACGTCGACGGGTCGCCTCTACTCGTGGCCCGACAGCGGAAGCCTGACCAGCAAGACGATCGGGGTCAGCTCGTTCACCTACATCTCTGGCGGTGTGTGCCTCGACAAGAGCGGTCGCAACTACCTCGGTCGTGCGAGCACGCGTCCTCTGGCCGGTTGGGTCGGCAAGGGTGTCATCGGTTTCGGCTGGACGTGTGGTCCGCGGACCAGCCGCCCGATGGCGTACACGCGCTTCGTCCGAATTTCCCAGAGCACGCTCAACAAGCTGTCCGACAACGACGTCTGGAACTCGTCGGGCTGCTGGACCTATCCGGCCACCGCGATCAACTCCCGCGGCGATGTCGGTGGGGTCATCTCCTACGGTCAGAGCGATCGCTACCCGGGCGTCGCGTGCTGGATTTCGGATCCGACCGACACCGGCCTCGTGGCCAACAGCGTCTACTTCGCCAGCGGACAAGGTGGCCCGAGCCGCAACGCGTGGGGTGACTACATGAGCGTTGCACGCCATCCGAAGTACCCCAACTCGTGGATCGCGACCGGCATGGCGATGAACTCCGTGACGGGCGCTGACACCAATCAGATTCCGCGCTACGTGTGGTTCGGTCGTTCGGCCGACGTCGCGGTTCGTCCCGACCTCACGCCGACGACGCTGACATCGTCGACGACGAGCCTCAATCCGCTCTATTCGATCTCGGTGTCCTCGACGGTCCTCAACGACGGCGAGGGTTCGAGCGCTTCGAGCGGTACGGTCGGTTTCTACTTGTCGACCAACAGCACCATCTCGACCGGCGACACGCTGCTCGGCTCGGTGTCGCTCGTCGCGCAGTCCGCTCACGCCTCGAGGACGTACTCGCGGACGGTGACGGTTCCGGCGAACGCGACTCCGGGCACCTGCTATCTCGGCGTCTACGTGGACAACACGTTCGTCCAGACCGAGGAGAAGGAAACCAACAACACGCGTGCCCTCGCCGTCACGTGCCGCACGCCGATCGCGGACCTCCAGGTCAGCGCGTTCCAAGCGTCCCCGACGACGTTCCGCCGTGGTGCGACCGTCGCGGTGCAAGCGATCGTGCGCAACGCAGGCAACCTCGCCTCGCCCACGTGCACTTCCGGCTTCTACCTGTCGACCGATTCGGTCATCACGACGTCGGACGCGCTGCTTCGTAGCTGGACGACTCCGGCGATCGCCGCGCTCTCGAGCGCGCCGACCTACTCGAGTTCGGTCGTCATTCCGGTGACGTCACCGATCGGTACGTGCTATCTCGGCGCTTACGCCGACCGCACGAACGTGGTCACCGAGAGTTCGAACAGCAACAACTACCGTTCGCAGCAGGTCGTCTGCCAGGACGGCACGCCGGACTTGACGATCTCCGGGATCGCAGCGGCGACGACCGGTACAGGTGGCGGCACGATCAGCGTCAAGATCACGACCGCGAACATCGGGACGGGCATCGCTCCGACCTCGACGACCGGTGTGCTCCTGTCGACCAACACGGCGATCTCGACCGCTGACGATCTGCTCGGCGTCTACTCCGTCGCGTCGCTCAACCCCAGCACGTCGTCGACTCGCACCGCGAGCTACACGCTGCCGCGCTGCTACACGAGCAGCACGGCGTACCTCGGCGGCTGGGCGGACGTTTCGGGCACGATCACCGAACTCTCGGAATCGAACAACACGCGCGCATCGTCCGCGGTCGTGTTCACTCCGTACAGCGGTTCGGGTCGCTATGTCGAGTGGGACGGTGCCATCGGCACGGCCGCACTCAGCCCCTATGGCGCTGCCAACTTCACGCTCGTCGCTGGTCCGAGAACGGCCGGCATGTGCGTCGTCGCTCCGCGCAACATCGGGGACTGGCACCTGTTGCTCTGGAGTGGCAACCCGTACCCGAACCTGACCATCGACGCGTTGACCAACCTCGGCCTCGGCCTCGTCAACGGTCCGATCTGCCCGGGCTACCTCTCGCGGATTCCGACGTCGGGCCGCACCTTCCCGGCGACGAAGTTGCCGGCGGTCAAGGGCATCGGTCTGCTGCGTCTCTACGTGCACAGCGCGTGGTTCGACGGAGCGTTCACGACGTTCAAGGGCTTCGGCAGCAACTCGGCCGCGGCCTCGGTCGGTAGCTGATCCTCATCGGCGACGATTACGCCTGGATTTGCTTGCCGGGGTTCGCGTGTGCGAACCCCGGTTTCTACGTACCGAGGGACCCGAACCGCGTACGCCAACTGCTACGATCCTCTTCGCATGAATCTCGAACACCGCATCGAACGTCTCGAGCGTGCCAACGGCCGGCTTCGGCGAGTCGTCGCGCTCCTCGTCGTCCTTTCCGTTTCTTGGCCTTTGCTCTCGGCGATCTCGGCGCGAACGACGCGGGACGACGTCGTGCGCATCGCGGGTCCAGATGGATCCGAGGTCAGGCTCGAGCACCGAGCTGGCGAGGGACTCGGGTTGTTCCTCGTCGGCAAGACCGGAGAGATCCGAGGGCGCCTGGCACTCGTGGGAGAGCAGCCGCGGCTCGAGATCGGTGGACCGAAGGACAAGGCCAATGTCGCAGTCGAGACCACGGACAAAGGCGCGGCGATCGGCATCCGACAGGGCGATGCGTGGCGGGTGCGGCACGAAGTGATGGGCGGTGTGCCGCGTTCCAGTCTGTTCGACGGGGCGGAGGTCGAGCGGGTTCGCATCGGCATCTTCAAGGACGAGCCCGTCGTGACGTTGAGGGATGGGGAGGGCAAGGATCGCGCATGGATGGTCGTCGAGCGCGGTCCGCACGCGTCCGTTGCGGTTCGCGGTTCGGGCCGCTCGGAGGTCGCGCTGCACGCGCGAGCGAACGATCCGTGCGGCATCGGCTTGCGGTCCGCCAACGGCAAGATGAAGGTCGGGATCGTCGGTGACGACGCCTACGGTCAAATGTTCGTCTACGGTCCCGACGAGATGAGTCGAGTCGTCACCGAAGCGCGCGAAGGGCGGCAGGTGATCGAGGTCGTCGATAGCAAGAACCGCAAGCGAGCCATCCTCGGTGTCGAGGACGACCGTGCGCGCACGGTTCTGCAGGATCGGTCCGGCGCGGTCTTCGAAGATCGTTCGGAAGGTCCGAGCGAAGCGGTTCGCAAGGACGGCGAAACGGATGCGCCGCCCACGGGTAGCGGTTCGGCCGAGCGGAAAGACGGCTGAATCCACGCATGGTCTCCGACTTCTACTGCGACGAGGTGTTGTCCGGGAGGACCTCCGTCGAGGTCGTCGAAGAGACGGTCGACGTCGTCGCCTACAAGCACACGAAGCCATTCTGGCCGGTGCACATCGTCGTCGTGCCCAAACGACACGTGCCGAGTCTGACGGACCTCGGCGACGAGGACGCGAGGTTGTTGCATGCCGTTCTCGAAGTCGTGCGCAAGGTCGCTGCACGAGTCCAAGAGCAGTACGGTGCCGCGCGGGTGTTGACGAACCTCGGCGATTACCAGGACAGCAAGCACCTGCATTTCCATGTCAACTTCGGGGAGCCACGCGCATGACGGTCCTCATCGACGAAGAACTCGTGGCGGCATCTGCCGGCGGTGAGTGCGATACGGTTCGCGATCTGCTTCAGCGTGGTTCGCCACCGGACGCACGGAACGACAAGGGGCAGAGCGCGTTGGCGATGGCTGCGTCTCGAAACCACGCGGATGTCGTGCAGGTGCTTCTGGACCACGGTGCCGATCCAGAAGGTGCAGGGGCGGATCCATCGCCCGCGCGTGCGGCGTGCACCATGATGGCCGCAGATGCGCTGCGCATTCTGCTGGCCGCCGGTGCCGATCCCGAGAGCCGTCACGCGGATGGACAGAGCCTGCTCAACGGTGTGTTTCTCGCGGAGGGTACGCGGCGTGACCGTGGATACCTCGAGCTCGCGAAGATGCTGCTCGACGCAGGAGCTTCGATCGATTCCGCGGACGGCGATGGGGCGACACCATTGACGCGTGCGGTCGTGCTCGGTCGTCCGGAGTCGGTGCGTTGGCTTCTCGATCGTGGAGCTGACCCGAACAAGGGCGGTTCGCAGGGTTTGTCCCTGCTCGAGATCGCGAAGTCGCGCAAGCAGGCCGAAATCGTCCGCCTGTTGACTGCTGCCTCGCGATGATGCGCGTGTGATATCAGGCGCGCCGACGTTCCGTTTGAGCGGCTGCTTGGATCAGTTCCATGCGACCGTTGCGGTGCACGATCTCGCCCTCGATCCGGTCTCCCTCCTCGAGCAAGAACGGATTGAGGCCTACGACGTGGGGCAAGTAGGCGAAAACGTCCTCGCTACTACCTTGGCATCGGAACGATGCCACGTGACGATCAGGGCTCACGGACGTGCAAACCAACTCGACGGAAGTCATGCGAGTCACCATCGGCACAGCTCAGCGCGCGCTTGATCGGCGAGCTGTCGTGGCGATGGCATTGTCCCTGGCGGCGTTGCTCTCCTGTGGTGGAATGCGTCACATCGCCGGAACGAAGTCCCTGCGCGCCCCGCAACCCACCGTCGACGAGCTCGAATGGGCGATTCGAGCCCATGGCATCAATACGATCATCTGCTTGCGCGCTCCCGCTGCTGGTGAACCGTGGTACGACGCCGAAGTCGCGGCGTGCGCGCGCCTCGGGGTCCGGCACGTCGCTCTCGGCTGGAGCGCACTCGGAACCGACGACGACCGAATCGAGGCGTTCGTCGACGTGCTGAAAACCTGCGACGGACCGGTACTGCTCCATTGCCGCAGTGGGCATGACCGGACGTCGCTCGCGGCAGCGATCTACCGGCGAGTCGTGCTCGGCCACGACCCCGACGATGCGGACGACGAGCTGGACTTCGTGCCGCACGGCCACGTCCCGCTCTTCGGATACGAAGCGATGGACGACGCCTGGCAACGCTTCCTCGCGCGCGAGAACGCAGCTGCCGGGCGCTGACGAGCAGACGGCGCCCGGTACGCTCGGTCGCCGCGACTCAGCGAATGCGGAACGCGCGGAGCTCGTCGAGACGAAGCGAGCCGGACGCGACGTTCGCCCCCTGGAGCCAAAGGTCGATTCCTTTCAGCGTCGGGTTGCTCGGAATCGGTAGGCGAAGCTCCGCGCGGCCCGTCGTCAGGACTGCTGCCGCGAGTACGGAGATGCCGCCCGTCAAATCGAGTCGCAACACACCATAGGGAGCGATCGGCACGACGGCAGGTGCGGTGCCGAGGAAGGCGATGCCGACGCTCGTGGCCGGTCCTTCGAAGCCCATGCGCAGCTCGCCGCCTGGCGTCGCGGTTCCGCTCGTGACGAAGTGATCCGTGTCCCCGGCGCGGCCATGTCGTTCGTTGGCGCCGAGGTAACCCTTCCAGAGGACCTTCGGCGTCGTGGTCGGGCCGGGTAGCTCGTAGAGGTAGATCGTGTCGGTGCCGACGTTGGTCGTCGAGTTGCGGTCGCGCACGAGCACGCCGATCTCCAGATCACCGTCCCCGTCGACGTCCCCGATCGTCGCCCCATTCAGATACGTGAACCCGGGCGTGCGGATCGGGAAGCCGGCTACCGACTTTCCCGCCTTGTCGTAGCAATCGAGATAGCCCTGGTTGTTGTTCATCGCGCTCGAATCGACGAAGAACTCGACGCTTCCATCACCGTCGATGTCCGCGACGGTGAGTGGTGCCTGACCGCCGCCAGTCTTCACGACGGGGAAACCCGTCTTGACCGTGCCCAAAGAGTCCCAAGCCCAGATCGCTGCGGAGTCGGTGATCTGCGTATCGCGACCGGCGAGCACTTCGAGCTTTCCGTCGCCATCGATATCGGCAATCGTCGGCGCGCAGTAGCTCCAAGTGCCGCCGAAGGACTGTGGCCAGCCGCCGAGGAGGTTGCCGCTCGCATCGAACATGTAGCAACCCGAGCCGGTCTTGTGCGTGCAGACGACGATCTCGAGCTTGGAATCTCCACGGAGGTCGGCGATCGCGGGAGACTGGTACGAGAAGTTCGCGGCATGCTTCGTCGACATGGGGTACGGCCAGCCCGTTTCGATCGTGCCGTCGCTCTGGATGCAATAGAGGGAGTTGTAGCTCGCGACGACGATCTCGAGTTTGCCGTCCGCATCCACGTCCGCGACCGCCGCACTCGTCGCGGGCACGTGATCGAGAGCCACGGGCCACGCACCGGGGAATGCCGACCCGTCGTGGCGGAACACGTGCACCTTGCCGATCGGATACGCTCGCTCGAGGGCGATGATCTCGAGCTTGCCGTCACCGTCGAGATCGGCACACGTTGCGGCTTGCGAAACGATGTTGTTGTTGAGGTTCTTGGGCCAACCCGGCATCGCGGTACCATCGTCCCGGAAGACGTAGAGGCGTCCGCCGCTCGTCAGTCCACGAGTCGTCTGCACGATCTCGAACCGTCCATCGCCGTCGAGGTCCGCGACCGTCGGGACGTATTGCGCCATGCCGATCGTGGTTTGCGGCCAGCCTTTCTGCACCGTTCCGTCATGGCGCCACACGTAGACACTGCCCGTGCTGTTGTCGGCGTTGCAGTAGGCGCAGACGATTTCCTTCTTGCCGTCGCCGTCGAGATCTTCGAAGCAGAGCCCGCGCGCGGTCGCGAAGTTGTAGCTCGTCGTGATCGGCTTCGGCCAGCCGCTCACGAGGACCGGTGGTTGCGCCTCGGGGTCCAAGCGGTCTTCGATGGATCGCTCGACCGCGGACACCCGAGACGCACCCGGAACCGCGGAGGCCACATCGGTGATCGTGGCTCGCGAACCCTGCCATGGGAGGAAACCGGACGCGAGTACGGGGAGGACGAGCGGGAGTGTCGTGAGCATGCCATGACGATAGCGGTCTCGTCGCGCTCGTGTTGCCCACGATCGATACGGGTCACCGGCCGTTCATCGTTCTTTGAGCACCATGTCGATGCACAGTGCCGCGGCGAGCAGGAGTGGGCCCGTGCCGACGGGATCCACCGAGTCCGCGAGTGCCACGATGTAGTTGTCCGCGCTCGTGAACAGTTCTTTGCCGACCCCTGCCCACTTCTTGGTCACCGTGCCGAGGTTCGCACCGGATTCGTCCACGAACGTGAAGTTCCACCCAATGAAGTTGCCCTTGAGGTCCGCGACTTTGCGATCGTCGGCATCGAAGAGCTCGAACCTGCCGCCGACGGACAGCAGGCGCTGCTTGAACGTCCCGATCAGCGAGCCTTGGGGATCGAGCACGCGGATTCGCGAACGCAAGAACGTGATGCCGCGCTCGATCACGAGCACGGTGTTTTGGTTCGCGTCCTTGAGGTCGATCTCGAAGGGCAGGAGGTTCTTGTGCACCAACAGCTTGAGCGCCTTGCGCATTGCCGAGGCGTTCTCGACGGCACTCGCGAGGAAGGTGCCGTCCGTGGCATCGAAGATGTCGAAGGCCTCGTGGAGCTTGGCGAGGCCGATGCGTTCGCGCACCAGATACGTACGTTTGTCGAGCATGGATCCGAGTGTTGAGTTCGCGGGAATCGAGTCGTCGTAGCGCCGAACCGTCGCTCAGCCGGGAGGCCAGGCGAGTTCGCGGCCTCCGAGCACGTGGACGTGGAGGTGCATCACTTCTTGGCCGCCGTGGCGACCGTCGTTGATGACGGTTCGAAAGCCATCGTTCGCAAAGCCCTCTTGGCGAGCGATCTCACCAGCCACGAACAAGAGGTGTCCGAGCAGGGTTCGATCTTCTTCGCGCGCCGTGGACAGTTTGGGAAGGTAACGCTTGGGAATGATCAAGATGTGATGCGGCGCTTTGGGCGCGATGTCACGGAACGCCAGGCAGTGGATGTCGTCCCAGACGACGTCGGCCGGAATCTCTCCGCGCAGGATCTTGCCGAAGATCGTCGGATTGTCGTTGTCCGTCATGCCGGCGAGGATACCCGCGAGCCGTGCGCAGGATGTGGGTAAGATCCCTCCGGATGCGAGTCGTCGTGACAGGAGGGACGGGGTTCGTCGGGCGGGACGTCGTGGACGCATTGCTCGCGAGGGACGAAGACGTGACGGTCGTCACCCGGGATGCTTCGCGCATGCCGCAGTCGATCCAAGGCCGCGTGGCGACATGCACGTGGAACGAGCTCGATCTCGACGGAGTCGATGCGGTCGTGCATCTCGCTGGTGAGAACCTCTTCGCAAGGCGTTGGTCGAAGGCGCAGAAGCAGCGGATCCTGTCGAGTCGTGTGGACTCGAGCGAGAAGCTCCTCGAAGCGATCCAGCGCGCGGCGCAGCGCCCGCGCGTGCTCGTGCACGCTTCCGCAATCGGCTACTACGGACCGAAGGTCGGAGCAGAACAAGATGACGAGGTCGACGA
The DNA here is from genome assembly GCA_020426005.1 of Planctomycetota bacterium. Taxonomy (GTDB): domain Bacteria; phylum Planctomycetota; class UBA1135; order UBA1135; genus JACKHW01. The sequence goes on from JAGQQW010000008.1 coordinate 45,816, forward strand.
AACTTCCCCGCCGGGGTCGGACTTCCTCGCCGAAGTCTGTGTGGCATGGGAGGCCGCGTGTTCGCCGGCGTGTGACCTCGGACTTCGCGTCGTGCCCCTGCGTCTGGGCATCGTGCTCGGTGAGGGTGGCGGCGCTCTGCAGGAGATGAAGACGCCGTTCCTGTTCTTCATCGGTGGACCGATCGGGGACGGGAAGCAGTGGATGTCTTGGGTGCACTTGCGCGACGTCTCGCGACTGGCGCTCCTCGCGATCGACGACGAGCGCTGCACCGGTCCACTCAACGTCGTGGCGCCGCACCCCGTGCGGATGAATACGTTCGCCAAAGCGCTCGGTCGCGCGATGATGAGGCCGTCGTGGTTGCGTGTGCCACGCTTCGCGATTCGACTCTTCGTCGGCGAGGCCGCATCCACGATCGTCGAGGGGCAACGCGTCGTGCCGCTTCGGGCCCGCGAACTCGGCTACGGGTTCGAGTATGCAGAAGTCGCAGAGGCGCTGACCGACATCCTACGCTCGGACTCTGACGCCTGATCTGGAGACGCTGCTCAGGAGACGGCTGCTTCTTCGTGCTCGACCCGGATCACGTCGACCGGGCAATCCGCGGCGGCCAGGTGGATGTCTTCCTCGAGGTTCGAGAAGTGCGACTGGGCGTCCGTCCGGACGACGCAATCTTCGCCGTCTTCGACGAGGAAGACGTCCGGTGCCAGGTCCTGGCAGAGACTGCACGAGATGCAGCCGTCGTCGATCCAAACCTTCGAGATCTTCATGAGTGTCGGGATGGTGCCCCAAGAACGAGTATTACCTACCAGCGTGCTTCTGCAACAGGTGGTGGCTGGTTCGCCTCTACTCGTCTGCTACCGTCTTCGGCACGCATGGACCCGCCGGCGGACACGTTCCAGGGTCATTTTCGAGTTGTTCGCTATCTGCCTGACAAGACGCCATGAGTGACGCCATGAGTCACGACGCCATGAATCCCGATGACGCACCCTCGAAGGTCCGCTACCGAAAGGACGGCAAGATCGCGGTCTTGACGCTCGAGGACCCTCCGGCCAACTGCTACAGCCACGCGATGATGCGGGACCTGGACAGCGCGATCCTCGAGGCGCGGTTCGATTCCGAAGTCGAGGTTCTCGTCCTCGCGAGCGCAGGGACCAAGTTCTTCTGTGCCGGCGCCGACATCGGGATGCTCGAAAACGCCGATCCGGTCTTCAAATACTACTTCTGCCTGCATGCGAACGAGACGCTCCTGCGGCTCGAACACACTCCGAAACTCGTCATCGCAGCGCTGCAAGGGCATTGTGTCGGAGGTGGTCTCGAGGTCGCGCTCGCCTGCGACCTGCGCATCGGATGTCGAGGTTCGGGCAAGGTCGGTTTGCCCGAGGTCGCTCTCGGCGTGCTGCCGGGCACCGGTGGAACCCAGCGTCTCACTCGGCTCGTCGGTAAGGACAAGGCGATTCAGCTGATGGTGACCGGGGACAACTTCGACTACGAGCGCGCGGTCGACCTCGGCATCGTGCATGAACTGTTCGATGCAGAACGCGACGGTCTGAGTTTCGAAGAACAGGTCCTGGAATACGCCCGTCGATTCACGACACCGCGCAAAGCCGCGATGTCGGTCGGCCACATCAAGCGTGCGTGTCAGGGCGGCGACGGGCTCCCGCTCGAGCAGGGCCTGGCTCTCGAGCGCGAACTCCAGGCGAAGCTCTTCGCCAGCGCGGATGCCAAGGAAGGGCTCTCTGCCTACCTCGAGAAGCGCGCGCCGAACTTTCGTGGTCGTTGAACCGAGGGTGCACCGATGCGAGCGATCCGCGTAGCGCGCCACGGAGATCTCGATGCGCTCGAACTCGTCGATGTAGACGAGCCGCGACCAGGGCCTCACGAGGTCCTCGTCGAGATGGCTGCCGTCGCGCTCAATCACCTCGATGTTTGGGTGCGCAAGGGCGTGCCGGGGCACGCGTTTCCGTTGCCGTTGATTCCGTGTTCGGACGGGTCGGGTCGCGTAGTCGAGGTCGGCGACGGAGTGCGTGGGCTCGACGTGGGCGATGAGGTCTTCATCTTGCCGGGCGTGTCCGATGCTCGAGGTCCGGCGACGTTGCGAGGCGAGGACCATCTCGACCCGAGCTATCGAATCCTGGGTGAGGCATGCGATGGCCTCGCTCGCGAGCGCGTCGTGCTTCCGGCCGAGAACGTGCACGTGAAGCCTTCGAGGTTGTCGATGGTCGAGGCAGCAGCGTTTCCGCTGTCGTTCTTGACGGCGTGGAACATGGTCGTGCGCCGCGCCTCTGTTCGCGCCGGCGAGACGGTCCTGGTCCAGGCCGGCGCGAGTGGTGTCGGTGTCGCGGCGATCCAGATCTGCAATCTGATCGGCGCTCGCGTGATCGCGACCGCGGGTTCTGCCGCCAAGTGCGCAAAGCTCGACGAGTTGGGCGTGCTCGAAGCGATCCGATACGACGAAGTCGACGTCGTCGAAGCCGTGCGTCGCATCGCACCGAACGGTGTCGAGGTCGTCGTCGATCACGTTGGATCGGCGACGTTCGGGGACTCGATGCGTTGTTTGGCTCGGGCAGGTCGCTACGTCACGTGTGGCGCGACGACCGGAACGAAGGTCGACGTGCATCTCGGGCATGTCTTCTTCAAGAGCCTTTCGATCCTTGGCTCGACGATGGGGCGTCGCGGAGATCTGATCACGATCGCGAAGCTCATGGACCAGGGCCGCCTCGTGCCGGTCGTCGGGGCCGTGCTCGATGGTCTCGAGGCGATGCGCGATGGACATCGGCTGCTCGAACAGCGCGAAGTCTTCGGTAAGGTCGTCGTTCGACTCTGACGGGACAACTGACATGGCCGACCTCGTACTCGAAGCGGATCGCGGACCGGTCCGCATCTTGACCATCAATCGCCCCGAGAAGCGCAACGCGCTCAACCTCGATGTCGTGCGTGCGCTCGAAGCAGCGCTCGCGCGCATTCGATCCGACGACGCGATTCGCGCCGTCGTGCTGACCGGGCATGGGGAGAAGGCGTTCGTCGCCGGTGCGGACATCGCCGAGCTGAAGGCGCGCGGCGCCCACGAGGCGCATCGCGGCTTCAACGCGGCGCTCTTCCTCGCCGTCGAAGAACTCGATGTCCCGGTCGTCGCCGCGATTCGTGGGTGGGCGCTCGGGGGAGGTATGGAACTCGCGATGGCGTGCGACATCCGCATCGCGGGCGAGTCCGCGCGCTTCGGACAACCCGAACTCAATCTCGGGATCCTGCCAGCGGCAGGAGGTTTGCACCGGCTGCCCGTGCTCGTCGGTCTCGGGGTCGCCAAGGACCTAGTGCTGACAGGGCGCGTCATCGACTCGGCCGAAGCGCTGAGGATCGGACTCGTGAGTCGCGTCGTCGCGGACGAGCAGGTGCTCGAGGAAGCCATCGCCGCAGCGACGACGATCGCAGGCATGCCGCCGCTCGCGACCGGGCTCGCGAAGCGCGCGATGAATGCGCTCTTCCGCGTCCGGCCCGACACGGCGTTCGTGCTCGATTGCGCCGCCCAAGGGGTGCTCTTCGAGTCGCCGGAGAAACACGCGCGCATGCAGGCGTTCCTGGATGCGCAAGCTGCCAAGAAAGCGAAGTGATGGAGAATCCGATGAACGGGAACGAACTCGAACGCGTCGTCGTGCTAGGCGCCGGAACGATGGGGTCGGGGATCGCCCAGGTCGCAGCGGCGAGTGGTTACGAGGCCGTGCTCTACGACATCGACGACGCGGCCGTCGCGCGTGGTCTCGCTGGTATCCAAGCGACACTCGAGAAGGGCGTCCAGAAAGGCAAGGTCTCCGAGGACGAACGAGCCACGACCCTGTCGCGGATTCGCTGCACGACCGATCTCGCGGATGGCTGTGCCGGCGCAGCCGTCGTGATCGAGGCCGCTCCCGAGTCGATGAACCTCAAGCAGCGCATCTTCGGCGATGTCGCGGGGATCGTGGACGACCGATGTCTGCTCGCGACCAACACGTCGTCGCTCGCCGTGAGCGAAATCGCGAGTGTGGTTCCCCGGCCCGAACGCTTCTGCGGTCTGCACTTCTTCAACCCGCCGCCGCTGATGAAGCTGCTCGAGATCGTGCGCGCCAAGCAGACGACGGACGAGACGATCGAGCGTGCGCGTGCATTCGCGCTGCGGCTCGGCAAGGATCCGATCGTCGTCAAGGACGCGCCAGGCTTCGCTTCGTCGAGGCTCGGCATCACGCTCGGCCTCGAAGCGATCCGTATGGTCGAAGAAGGGGTCGCGTCGGCCGAGGACATCGACAAGGCGATGACTCTCGGGTACCGCCATCCGATGGGGCCGCTACAGCTCACGGATCTCGTCGGTCTCGACGTACGCCTCGCGATCGCGCGTTACCTGGCCGAGAAGCTCGATGATCGGCGCTTCGAGCCGCCAGCGCTGCTCGTTCGCATGGTCGAAGAAGGCAAGCTCGGCAAGAAGAGCGGTCAGGGCTTCTACACGTGGTAGTCCGATTCCGCTGGCGCGCTCCGGCCGACTCGATCAGCCGATGACCTTGTCGGTCAGAGCCTTGATCTCTTTGAGGTCGCGATAGCCCATGAAGCGATCGACTTCCGCGCCGTTCTTGAAGAAGATGCAGGTCGGCACGCCTTGGATCCCGAAGCGGATCGCGGTCTGCCTCGCTTGATCGATGTCGACCTTGCGAACAAGGAGCTTGCCTTCGTATTCCTGAGCGACGGCTTCGATCACCGGCGCGAGCGCTTTGCACGGCTGGCACCACGTGGCGGAGAAGTCGATGAGCACCGGTGTGTCCGAGGCTTCGACCGTTTCTTGGAAGTCCGTGTCGTTCAGTTCTTGCAGTCCTGCCATTTCGTGTTGCCTCAGAGGGTCCTTCATCGAGTGACGCGAAGGGCGCCAGTCGACCGAGATCGCAAGGCGCCAGTTTGGGACGATTCGTCCAGGTCTCAAGTGTCAACCAGCGTGTTCGACACCCCTGGGTTTCGAGAGTCCAACGCCGCGCGTCAAGTTTCCTGTTCTCGAGGCCCGAAAATATCCGGTGAACGCCGGGTTTTCCCGAGACGGCTCGAGGCTGCATGCTGGCATCTCGACGCACGATTCACGAGGAAGGTGTCATGACTGGAGCGCCGTTTCTGCGCGCGGGCGAGCGCGCCCCGACGATCGCAGCTCAGGACTTGGATTCTGGAGCCTCGATCGATCTCGAGCATCTCGTCGCGGGGAGCGGTTCGACGCTGTTCGTCTACTGGGTCAAGACGGGTTGCCCAACGTGCCGGCTCGCGTTGCCCTTCATCGATCGGATCGCGCGGGTCGCACCCGAGCGAGTCCTCATCGTCATGCAGGACGAACCCGACGTCGCACGGGACTACTGTGATGGCGCGAGTGCGACGACTTCGGTCGTCGCGACCGAAGCGGCGCCGTTCGCGAGTGCCGACGCCTACGGGTTGACCAACGTGCCGACATGGTTCGAGGTCCGAGCGGACACCGATGGCCTCACGGTCAGCAACTCGGGAATATCGTTCGTCAAGGACGCGCTCGAGGAGCAGTTCGTTGCGGTCGGGGGCGAAGGGAGCTTGTTCGACGCGAGCGAACGGTCGCGATTGCCAGCCATGCAGCCGGGCTGAGGCTCGAAGAACCGCAATCCCGTTCGGTCGAACGGCTGACTCGACGAAGACACCGCAAGAAGACATCGCAAGAAGACATCGCGCAGGAAGACATCGCGCAGCGAGGTGAGCAGTGAAACTCGTCGCCCTTTCGATGCTCCGCAACGAGGAGCACTGGTGTTGGTACGCGTTGACGTCGGTTGCACCGCACGTCGATCGAATTCTGGTCTTCGACAATCACAGCGAGGACCGAACGGTCGACATCGTGAAGTCGATGCAGCACATTCGGTCCAAGCTCGAGCTGCACGAGAACTTCGGCAGTGACAGTGAACACGACAATCGTTCGGTGCAGCTCGAGGCTGCACGCGCATGTGGTGCGACGCACGTGCTGTTCCTCGATGGCGACGAGGTCCACTCCGATGCGTATCTCGGTTTCGCGCGACGCTTGCTCGAACTCGCGGAGCACGAGCCTGCGCTTCCCACGCCGCCCGACAATCATGGCGTTGCCGGTGACCATCGGCCCGGCGACGGACTCGTCATCCGCAATATCGGGTTTCGGCCCCTTCATGCGGGATTCGCCGGTCCGCTCACGTGCATCCCACACGACCTGGTCCAAGGGGACCGCGATCATGGGTGCTACAACTTCGCGATTCGGATCGCGCGGCTCGACGGACTCGAGAGTAACGGTCTCGAGTGGGGGCAGCACGGCTACGTCGAGGCCGACGGTGTGTATATCCAGTCATCGCCATACACCCTCTGGATGCCCAAGCTGCGATATTGGCACTTGACGCATCACCCGCGGTCCACGTGCAGGCACACTGGTGCGCATGAGTGGGTTCGTCCCGTGAACGACCTGGGCAGCGTTCCGTTGCCGGCGCCGGTACTCGAAGTGCCGACGGTCTTCTACCGCCCGGACGGGCCGACCAACCCGACCCTCGAGCAATGGGGCCTCAGATCGCGCGTTTCGGAGCGTGTCGGGCGCGACTGAAGTCCCGAATCCGATCTGGTCGATAGCCGAGAAACGTCCCGTGACATCGGCGCGATGACGCCGTCCTGCCGGCTTCTGGGCTGCAGATGCGACCAGATTTTGCACGCCTGCGCCGATAAGGGCGAGGACGAGGGAGAACCATGCGCTACCGAGAACATCATTGTCCTGCCGATCGTGAACTCGTGCAGCCGCGCGAACTCGACCAGGCGTGCGACCGGGACGCCTGCACTTCCGAGAGCGGCGTCGCGTTGATCATCGCGATCTTTTTCACGATCTTCGGAACGGGTCTGATCCTGTCGGGCCTGATCTCGATGAACGCGGTCGAGAAGGAAACCGAAGTCGGGTACCGCCTCGGGAGTCAAGCGCGTCAGTTCGCGACTGCGGGACTGATCGACGGCTTGGCGTGGTTCCGGCGTCAGACGACGCAGCCCGTGACTTCGTTCGATCCGGTCCTCGATACCACCGTGTCACCTCCGATCATCGACACGATCGATCCGACGATCGGCATCGTGCGAGAGTTCGAGATCTCGGGTGGCGTGTGGGGGCGGTACGAGCTTCGGCGGTTCGTGCCCAACGTGACGCCGACGGTGGCGGAGGTCGCGGACGTGTCGACCGAACGTAGGGCTTCCAGTAGTGGAACCGTGTGGCGGCTCGTCAGTCGAGGATTCGTCTTTCGGCGCGTCGATCCACTGGTTGCGTACAACGTGCAACCCAACCACGTGCTCGGACAAGAGGTCGTCGATGCCGAGATCCGGCGCATGACCCTCGCGCCGCCCGCACAGGCGGCTCTTTGCTCGCGCCGAGCGGACAACGTGAGTGTCGGTTCGCGAGGTCGCATCCGCGGCGGATCGGCTGTCGGTGTCGTCTACAAGTCGTCGACGGGATCGGTCTCGAACTCTGGCGAGATCTCCGGAGCTCAGTCGACGGCAGGGCTCTCGTCGTACGCCGACAGCGTTTCGGCGATCTTCGGCGTCACGGCTGCCGAGCTACGCACGCTCGCGGACGATCGAGTCTCGAACTCTGCTGCGTTCCCATCGCCGATCCCCGTCAACCAAATCATCTATGCCGAAGCGGACCTCGTGTTCGATGCGAGTAGACCGTTGCGCGGTCTCGGCATCGTCTACGTCGATGGCGACGTCGACATCCAGTCCGGTTCGAACTCGTTCTTCAACGGCCTGCTCGTGGTGACCGGGAACCTCAAGGTCAATGCGCCGGCACTCCTGCGCGGCAGTGTCGTCGTGTGGGGCAAGGTCACGTTCTCGGGTCTCGGTGACTACTCCGAGCTCGAGTACGACGACAGCGTCCTCAACTCTCTGATGCAGGAGGTCGGTCAGTACCGTCGATCTTCGACCGTGCGAAAGACTCAACTTCGGGGGAGTGCAAGGCAATGACGCGTCTATCTAGAAGTCATCGGCGTGCCGCGTCGAACGACGCAGGCTTCACCTTCGTCGAACTCGCGTTCGCGACGCTGATCATGGTCGCCGTCGCACTGACACTCGTGCAACACGTCACGGGTGTCTACAAGCGCAACACGAAGCACAACGACCGAGTCCGTGCGCACTCGATCGCATCGAGCATCCTGTCCGAGCTCCAGGCGTTCGTGAACGTCAGTGAGCAGACTTCCGCGTCGAGCTTGACGGCATTCGATGACGGTGTCGGCTACAACCCGGTGCTCAGCATCATGACCGAGGGTGGTTTGCCGATCGCGCCGGATCATCCGCTCTCGAAGAACGAGTTGGTCAACGGGAAATGGTCCTGGGCGCGACGCGTGAGCGTACGTGCGTTCCCCGGAATCAACAACCGCAACGTGCGCTACGTGACCGTCAAGGTCTATCGCCGCAAGCGCGGTTCGGGCGACTGGGAACGACTCGCGGACCTCTCGGGTGTCGTCAACTCGATCGGCTCCGCATACCCGCCATCACAAGTCTTCGACGTGTACCTACTCGCCCTCGAGAACATCCCGGGCTGGTGGGTCCACATGGACGCGATCCGTCCGTTCATCGAGGCCAGTATCACGGATCTCGAGGCGCGCAACCCGGGTTGCAAGATCCGCACGCACTGGATCACGAAAGCGAGTTACGGTCGCAATCCGACGTACACGCCATACGTCAACGTCAAGGACGAATCGACATCGACGATTCCGAACGTGTACTTCTATCCGGCGAAGATGCCGTCGGGTTCGGCGAGTAACTACTACTACGTACCGGAGACGATGTCGGCGCGCTTCCTCCAGGACGGCGTGCTCACCAACGGCTACGACTCGACCGACAATCCGTATCCGTACACGTTCGCGGATCGATTCAACGCAGGCATGCGCTACGAGGACGAAGCTCGTTACTTCGCGCTGCGCCTCGCGAACAACACCGAGAACGAGCACGAACCGACGTGGCGGCTGTTGCTCGACGACATGGTGATGAACCCCGATCGCTACCACAACGCGATCGTCGTCAACTTGCACGGCGAGTTGCTGCCGATGCCGTCGATCCGGAACTACTCGGATGCTGCCAAGGACGCGGAGGGGCACCCGGACTTGCGCGTTGTCACGCATCCGGAGCGCTTGTGGACGCAACGCAGCGCGACCGCTGGTGCATCCGACGATGTGCTCTTGCGTGTCTATGCGTATCGCATGGATCCCGATGCTGCATCGGATCCACGCACGGACGGCGAGCCGATCTCGATCCAGATCATGGGGGCCGATTTGACGGGCAACGTGAACAGTGTCTCCGGTGCCTCGACGCTCGTGGTCAAGAAGTTGGACGGTGGCGCGGACA
>JAGQQW010000090.1 GCA_020426005.1 Planctomycetota bacterium
GCTGCTCGCCGGGCGCGATCTCGCGACGTTCCGCAGGACGACGCGCGTCGACGTGCCGATCTTCCTCTTCTTCGGCGCGCTCGGGATGATGACGCTCGTGAGTGCGACCGAGCTGCTGACGCTCTACGTGTCGCTCGAGCTGTCCGCCTACGCGCTCTACATCCTCGCCGCGCTGCACCGGCGCGAACTCGAGGGCAGCGAAGCCGCGATCAAGTACTTGCTCTACGGCGCGGCCTCCTCGGGCATCACGCTCTACGGCATCTCGCTGATCTACGGCGCGGCGGGCTCGACTTATCTCGCGACGGTCATGCAGGCGCCGATGACGCCGGTCTTCGCCGTCGGCATCCTGCTCGCGCTCGCGGGCCTCTTGTTCAAGCTCGCGGTCTTCCCGTTCCACGCGTGGGCACCCGACGCCTACGAAGCGGCGCCACACGAGTCGGCGACCTTCATCGGCACCGCCTCCAAGGTCGCAGCCGCTGGCGTCCTCGCGCGCATCGCGCTCTTCGCCGCGCCCGACGGCCAACACGTCACGCTCGCGCTCTTCGTCCTCTGCGTGCTGTCGATGACGATCGGCAACTTCGCGGCCATCGTGCAGAAGGACCTCAAACGCCTCCTCGCCTGGTCGACCGTCGCCCAAGCCGGCTACCTCCTGATCGGCCTCGCGTGCATGACCGAAGTCGGCGTCGCGAGCGGGCTCTTCTACGTGCTCACCTACGTGCCGATTGTCTTCGCACCGTTCCTCGTCGTGTGCGTCCTCGGCCGCGACGGCAGCAACCCGACCAAGGCGTCGCTCGCCGGGCTCTACACGCGGTCACCGCTGCTCGCGTTCACGCTGCTCGTCGGCATGTTCGGGCTCGCGGGGATCCCGCCGACCGCGGGGTTCGCGGGGAAGTGGTTCCTCTTCTCGGCCGCGATCGAGAAGGGCTTCTACTGGCTCGTGATCGTTGCCGCGCTCAATGCGACCGTGAGTCTCTACTACTACTTGCTCGTGATCCGCGAGGCGTATCTGACGCCGGCGACGGACGAGACGCCGGTCCGGCTTAGCGTGCCTGCGCAGGTAGCGGCGGTGATCGCGATCGTGGCGATCATCGTGTTCGGTTCGTATCCGCGCCCGGTATGGGAAGCGTGCGAAGCGGCGGCGAAAGCGGCGTTCGGCGTGGCGGGGTAAGCGCGGGGCGCGACGGACATCGCGGCGTAGTCGAGTGCAGCGTGCACATCTTCGAGCACGATGCCGAACTCCTCGGCAACGGCTTCTTTGTCGAGCCCAGACGCGAGCAGGCCAACAATCTCATCCACGCAAATGCGCGTCCCTCTGATGACAGGCTTCCCAAAGCGCACCGAAGGGTCCGTGACGATGCGCGGCAGGTCGTGTGTGAGGTCCGAGGCCATGCCCCTAGCTTCGCACGGACGCGTCGGAGTTGGCAATCGAGGTCGAGCCCTCCTGCGATGGGGTAGCAACTCGGCCGAGCGCGGCGCAACGCGAAGAACTCGAGGTCGGCCTGCGGCTGAGACCGCTTCCGGTCAGATCCGCAGGATGCCGCGAAAGCCGCGGGCCGCATAGTACGACTCCGCGCCGTTGTGATAGGTGAAGACCGCGTCGTAACGCCGATCGCAGAACAGCGCTCCACCGAGCTCACGGATCGCAGCCGGTGTCAGGATCCAGCTCGAGGTCTTCGTGTCGAATTCTTCGATCGCCTGCAGTTGCCGCTATTCCTGCTCAGAGAGCATGTCGATCCCCATAGCCGCAGCCATGGCCACTGCGCTGTCCTTCGGCTTGTTCTGCTTGCGCGCAGCGAGGGCCTCGGCGTCGTAGCAGACGCTGCGTCGGCCTTTGGGGCTTTCCGTGGCGCAGTCAACGAACGCCAGACCGCGCGCCTTGCCGTCGAGTATCACGACATCGGGCTCGCCGCCGGTGCGTTCCATCTCGTCCAGTGCCCACAACCGATCCGCTTTGCTGTTGAGCTTCTTCTGCACGCCTGCCCAGTCGAGACCTTCGTGACGTTGCATGTTGCCTTCGAAGCGCGTGCGCAAGACGCCGAGCAGCTCGTCGCGTTGCGATGCTTTGACTTCCTTCTTTGCCGCCATCTCTGCCTTTTCTCCGTCAGTACCGGGCGACCTCGGCGCGATCGGCTTCGGCGAGCCCGACCAAACCTTGCCCCATGTGCAGCATGGTGCAATTGGGCACCATCGGAGCGCGCAAATGCCTACCGCAGCGCGGCGAAGCGATCTGCCGGATCTTCGTCCGCGACCTCCCCCGTCAGCCAAGGGCGGATCGTCCTCGGCCGCGACGGCATCAACCCGACCAAGGCATCGGTCGCCGGGCTTGCACGCGGTCGCAGCTGCTTGCGTTCACGTGGCTCGTCGGAATGTTCGGACTCGCGGGGATTCCGCCGACCGCGAGCTTCGGACCGTTTCGACATCGAAGCCATCCGAACCAAGCAGTGTGGCTACGCGGCGGGTCAGGTTCTCGTCGAGCGAGAGTGCGAGCATGGCTATTCGACAAAGCGACGCTCGCTCGCGACGGACTTCGCGGCGTAGTCGACTGCAGCATGCGGATGTCGATTGCCGCTCGCGGGGCTCTTCAGTCGTTCGCCGCTGCTGGCGCGTGATCGTCGATGGATCACCCAATGCCGGAGACGCTCGGAAAAATGCCGTAGGATGGCGACCTCTTTCTCGTTTCGCTCACTCCGACCCCCACCGAGAGTCCCGTCCCGATGCGAATTCCGTCCCTCTTCCTCTCTGCGTTGATCTCTTGCCCGATCCTCGCGCTCCCGCTCGTCGCGCAGACGAAGCTCGCCACGGAACAGCTCGCGCTCGGCGATCTACTTCGCACAGCCGGCGTCGATCGCGGCACGAGCATGCGGCTCGTCGCGTTGCCCGCGGGGCATCCGGCGTCGTTCGAAGCGCGCGTCCTGCTCGGCAATCACGACTATCGAATCGATCTGCGTCGTCATTCGATGCGCAGCGTGGACTTCAAGTTGCTCGTCGATGACGGGACTGCGATTCGCGCGGTGCAGGCACCGGCGGAGGAGACCTACCGCGGTGAGGTTCGTGGCGTCGCGGGCAGTGTGGTCGCGGCGACGCTTCGCGACCGGCAACTTCATGCGATGATCGACGACGGCACGGAGACCTGGATCGTGCAGCCCGCGCGCTCGGTGGATCCGAATAGCGATCCGACCTTGCACCTCGTCTTCCGGGCCAAGGACTCGTCGGCACACGGACATCTCTGCGGGAATCATGAAGTCGGCGTCGCCGCTCCGGTCGTCGGCGGAAACGGCGGCAACGGCGGTGGTGTCGGTCCGGCGGCCATCCGCATCGCGGAGATCGCGATCGAAGCCGACTACCCGTTCTACCAGCGCAACGGCAACAGCGTGACGGCGACACAGAGCGATGTGACCAGCGTCATGAATTCCGTGGCGACGATCTACAAGCGCGATGCCGAGATCGACTACAAGATCACGACGATCCTCGTGCGGACGTCGAGCGACCCGTACACGTCGACGAACTCGAGCACGCTGCTCAATCAGTTCCGCAACTGGTGGAACGCCAATCAGGGAAGCGTCCGTCGCGACGTCGCTCATCTGTTCACGGGTCGCAGTATCGATGGCAACGTCATCGGCATCGCCTGGCTCAGCGTGATCTGCAATGTCGGTCAAGCCTACGGATTGAGTGAGTCGCGCTTCACGTCGAACTTCTCGGCGCGCGTCGGTCTCACGGCGCATGAACTCGGTCACAACTGGTCGTCGCCGCACTGCAGCGGCAACGATTGTCGGATCATGTGCCCTGGTCTCGGAGGCTGTGCACGGGACGTGACGAAGTTCGGAGCCTTCGCCAAGAGCTACATCGTTTCGCACAAGAACTCGCGGACCTGTCTCGACTCCGGCACGCCGCCGGTCATCAGTTCGATCAGTCCGGCGTCGACGAGCGCATTCGGTGGCGAGTTGATCACGCTCAAGGGTACCGGCATGGACGACGTGACGAACGTCGGCGTCGGAACGAAGACCGTCGCGACCTTGATCCACCCCGATCCGACGACGCTGCAGTTCCGGGCGCCGTCTGCGCTGAACCTCGGTCCGACGATCGTGGTCGCACGCACGACGTCGCAGAACTCGAACAACGTCACGATCAACTACGTGAAGCAATCGCCGCCCCTCCTGCAGTTGCCCACGATCGCTTCCTCGGGCCAACCCGTGCAGCTGAGCTTCGGTAGTGAGCCGCAGGGCGCCGCCGTGCTGTTCGTCGCGCCGAACAACGCGACGTTCCAGTTCATGGGGAACCCGGTCTTGACGAACATGATCATCTTCAACGTGACCGTGCTGGATGCGGCGGGCAACGGCAGCCTCGTCGTACCGACTCCGACGTCGCTCTTCGGGACCACGATCTACGGTCAGATGGCCGTGCTCAAGGGTGCCCAGTTCGTCGGCACGAGCAACATCACGACGACGTTCTTCCTGTAGGAGGGCAGCGCTCCGTCGCGTCGCCTCGGCATGCGCGAATTCACGCGCCATGCCGCAACCGGATGCCGACTACATCCCGAGCCCGATGGCGTGACGGATGCGAGGACGCGGTGGGCGTTCGTGCGCTCCGATTCACTGGTATGCTCGCCTGCATGATCGCGATCTTGTTGTCGATACTAGTGTTCCTTCAAGATCCGGGACTCGATCGTGACCAGCAGCAGCTGTTTCACATCGTCGACAAATTCGACTCGGAGGATTTCTCGAGTCGACCGTTCGTCAAAGTCTCGACCGGATCGTGGATCCAGCGCGGCAACCTACCCAAGCAGAACACCTTTCGATTCGGGTTCTTGTTGAGCGAAGGGGCGTCGCGGTTTCAGGTGCGCTTTCTGGACTGCGAAACAACTTCGTTCGAACGCACGGTCCATGGCACGCCGGATTTCGAACGCGTCACATATGACCGAGTCGATCTTCGAACCTACGCTCGCGACATCGCCCGCCGCCTCGCCGCGTCGAGGGACGACCCAGACGCGTGGGACTACTACATGTCGCCTGCCGAAGTGTTCGCTCCGGATGCTTTCTGTGTGCTCGTTGCCCGTGCGTGTTGGCGACGCGATCTCGTCGCCGAGTGCCATGCGATATGGAGCCACATGGACCCGAGCAAGGCCTCGGAGCAACTCGGCCGTGCGTTCGCGAATGTTCTCTGCGTCGAATTCAGCGACCCTCATCTGTCGCGCACGCAGCTCGTCTCGCGGCACGAACTTTGGCTCGAGTTGTTTCCAAGTCACGGGTATTCCGATCTCGTCCGCGCGACCATCGCACAACTCGAGTCCGCGCTCGCTCAAGACGTCAACTCCGTCACGACACCGAGAAGCCAGAACACGGACGAATCGATGCACGCTCTCGTCAGCTCGTTGCGAGACGAGTTTCATGCGGTTCGTGGGAACACCGACTCGGTTACTCTGCCCACGACTGCCAAAGCAAGCGGTGCGTGCGCCAGCGCGAAGATCCTGAAGGCAGGATTCGCAGTAGTGCCAGCACTCATCAGGGCACTCGACGACGAAACGCCATCGAGGACTGTCTCATACTCTTCACGGTGGGGCGGTGGCTTGTCCGTGAAATCCGTCGGCGATCTTGCCAGCGAACTGCTATGCGAGCTCTCCGGGCTCGAGCTTTTGGGACAAGAAGCGTGGATCAAGTGGTGGCAGTCCGTCTCTACAAAGGGCGAGCGGGCAACGTTGCTCGCCTTGGTCGAGGCTGAGAACCCGTACCGCGCGCTAGATGCGTCGAAGCGGTTGCTCGCACGGTGGCCTGACTCCGTCGAGGAAGTGATCCATGCTGTGTCAACGACCGGAGATGGCGCTAATCGAGCCATGCTGGTCGGCCTCCTCGCGGAGACGAAGACCGCTCGAGTCACACAGTTTCTGCGCGAAGAGCTGGAGCAGGGCCACGAACTCAGAGCACGTGTCCTGGCGGCTGAGGAGCTACTCGCGCGCGGCGTACGAGACGGCACCGGCCGCCTGAAGGCTGCGTGGAGCGAAGAACGTCAGGCAAGTGACTGCAGATCGGAGCTTGCGAAGTTCTTATTGATCTCCGGCGATCTCGAAGCGGTGCGCCTCGTGACGAAGGCTGCGCAAGAACAGCGCGGAGTCGCCCGTGAAACAATGATCGCCAAGCTCAAGAGCGCGACTCTCGACCAAGTGCTGACTCACGCTTCCGCGACAGAACGGACGGCGATCGAACACGAGATCGAGCGCGCCCTGATCCAATTGCTCGAAGACCGCACTGTCGAGCGGGGCTGTTTGTCCGGGTTCGACTGGCGCGATCAGTCAGTCTCTTGGTGGGAGCCAAGAACATGTGACTACGTGTCGTGTGCACTTGGGTCGTTATGGCCAGAACGGTTCGACTTCGATCCGAGCGCGCCGAGCGGTCATCGTGATCGAGCCAGGCTCATCATGAAGAATGTTTGGCGCAAGTCCTGCGGACTCACACCTCTAGCCGTGCAGGCGCCGCTCACAAAGGTATCCCATCACAACATCGTCCACGCTTGTGAGATGACCTCGGACTTCGGACCGTTGGGCGGCGAACTGCTCGAGCGAAGACGCCGCATCGAGCGCCAGCGTCTCGACGCAGACGCGGTCGTCGGTCTCCTTGTCGCCGCGAGCAAGTCGCTACCTGATGGTAAGGGCGACGTGTTACTCACGATGGAGCGCGCTGGCGACTCCACTGGGATCTACATGGCGTGGCGACTGTCGAAGCCGGACGACAGCGCGTGGGGCATCGAGGTCACGATCATCTCGAATGGCGCCGTGGACAGCCCTTCCGTCGGTGGCGCGGTAGAGTCGTGCTTCGATGACGCAAGCCACTTCGTGGATGTTCGCCGTGCTCTCTCGAAAGCGCTCGCGGCGCCAGCCAATCAGAGCTTCGAAGTCCGACTGCACCTGCGCCGCCGCTGATCGCTCAGTGACCACTCGCGAATACGCAACGCACGTCAGAGCGAAGACCACTCTTGCACGACGACTTGTTGGTCGTCTTCGTAGACGATCTTCCCGGGGTGCTTCGATTTGATCATGCGCACCTCGACACCCTTGCGCTGGAGCAAGCCGTACAGCTCCCACATCGCGCTGATGGCTTCGGTCGCTTCGCTCTTGAACCAAGCGGCGCAGTTTCTCGGCCACGCATCGCCGTACGGAGGCACGGGTAGATGCCGATTGAACCAGTCGTAAACCCTCTCGAGGACCGCCACTTCGACTTGGTCCAGCTCGCCGTCATCACGCAGGATCCTAGCTCGCGCGATCAAGCCCGTGAACAGGCGATGATCGTTCGTATCGGGCTCGACGACGACGAATCGGATGAACATGACACATGAGAGCGTAAACGTCTGACGGGCAGCACAGCCACGCTCCCGACGCCTCTCGCGCACGATCTCGCGCGCTTCGCTATCCTCCTGAGCCGAACCCGACCCGCCATGCTCACGACCCTGCCACGACTCGCGCTCTTCGCCGCCACTTCGATCTCGCTGCTCGCGCTGGCAGCCGCGCAATCCGAGCCGGCGCGTGCCGAACGGAGCGCGATCCTCGGGCGCGTCTCCATGCTCGACGGCAAGCCGTGGGTAAACGCCGAAGTCCACTTCTTCTCACGGCCGCTCGGCGCGATCGGCTTCGGCGCGCCCGATCACGTGCGCTGCAAGAGCGACGAGCGCGGGCGCTTCCGCGCGCAGCTGATCTCGGGACGCGAATACTCGGCTTGGGCGATCGGCACCGGCGACGACGCGCACGAGGCGAGCCTCGTCGCGGAGGGCGTCTACGCGGGCATTCCGGTACGCCTCGAGCAAGACCCCTTCCCTCGTCCGGCGACGCGCCTGCGCATTCGCGCGGCCAAAGAGTATGGCGAGCGACTCGACGGGTTTCGGATCCGCTTCGTCGCGCCAATGCGGAACCAGTGGACGGTCGAGGTCCCGATCGAGGGGCGCGAATGCATGGTGCCGACCTTGCCGGGTCGCATCGCGATCGCCGAGGTGCTCGACGAGAAGCGCCGGCCAATCCTCGTGTATCGCTTTCTGTTGACGCTCGACGAGGCTTACGGCGACTTCGGCGCGACGAAGAAGGGCTGGCGCGACAAGTTCGCGGAAGCGATGGCGCGCGAGCAGAGCTTGTCGATGATTCGGAGCGGCCGCGTCCGTAACTTCCCGCTGCAGATTCTCGCGCCGCTGCGCAAGAGCGTCCGCGTGATGACGACGGAAGACAGCAAGCCCGTGCCCGGCGCGCGCATCTCCGGGCGCGTGCAATACAGCACGAGCAGCGTGCGCTTGGAGTACGAAACCACGCGACGCGTCACGTGGGTCGAGCTCGGCGTGACGGGTGAGGACGGAAGCGCCGTGCTCGACATCCCCGACGCCGTCCTGCGAACGACGTATTGGAACGACGTCGTGCTCAACGCGCAGAAAGACGGCTTCGCGGCCACGCAGCTCATCGTCAAGGACGTCGCGCGCGAGAGCCCGGCGTCCCGCATCTCGAAAATCCTGAAGCAGCGCGAAGACGAAGAAGCCAAGCCCGACGCGCCCCTCGAGTTCCGCCTCGCGCCCGTGCCGGCGCTCACGCTGCGCTTGCGTGCCGCGGATGGTTCGCGCAGCTCGGTCGCGAATCGCGTCCTGCGTTTGATCGCGACCAAGAACATGAACGACAACGTCGACGAAGTCTGGTCCTTCACCACGCTGCAGCAGCGTGTGGAGACGGACGCCGACGGTCGCTTCACGATCCCGGGTCTCCTGCCCGAGCGACAGTTCGTGCTGCAGATGGCCGTGGACGCTGCGCTCCTCGGCGACCTCGGGATCACCGACGCGCCGGCGCCGATGCCGACCGCGCTGCTCTTCGTCAAGGACAGCTCCGAGCTCGAGTCCCGCGACATCGAGCTCGCGTCCCTACGCTGCATCGACCTCGAGGTGACGCGCCCGGACGGCAGCCCGGCGAGCGGCGCGCGCGCCGTCCTCCTCCCTGCATGGACCGAGCGCCTGTGGGACCTCGCCGGAACCGAGCTCACGCTGTCGAGCCTCGCGGACCGGCGCGGGCGCGTGCGCTTCGTCGCCGGCAGGGGCGCGTGCGAGCTCGTCTTCATCGACGAAGAGAGCAAGTCCTTCGCGCACGTCGAAGTCTCCGCAGCGGGCGCTCAGCGCGAGCCGCGCATCGCACGGGCAGTCCGGTTGCGGCCCATGCAGGAGTACAGCGGCGTCGTCTTGGACTCGAAGAACCGCCCAGTCGCCGGCGCGCACCTCGACCTGTCTGGCCAGACGCAGGGCATCGAGAACACCGCGCTCGCGGAGTTCGTGTCGGACACGATCAAGACGCACATAGAGTCCGACAGCGAAGGGCGCTTCGTCTTTCATGTCCTCCCGATCCAGCTCAGTGAACTCGAGATCGCAGCCATGACGCCCGACCTGGGCCACGATGTGGAACTGCAGTTCGCACCGGGAACCACGGGGAGGAAAGACCTCGAGATCCAGTTCGAAGTCGAGGCGGGGCCCGCCAAGAAGGGCAAGTAACAACCCGGTGAACAGCTCCGCGCGAAGCAATGAGCCGGCGCGCCCGAGTGCGCGCGCTCACGCGGCTATGGTGTCGCGACTGAGTACGAGAGAGCGAACTCCATGATCTACATCGTGCTCGCGATGATCGTCATCGCCGGCATCGCGGCCTACGCACAGTGGCTCGCCGACAAGAAGCGTCGCGAGGAGCTCGGCGCCTTCGCCAGCGCTCGCGGCTTCCGCTTCGATCCGGAATCCGATCGAGGGCACGATGATCGCTATCGGCAGTTCGAGATCTTCCGCAAGGGACATTCGCGCGTCGCGCGCAACACGATGACGGGGCGGATCGAACTCTTCGGACGACCTTGCTCGATCTGCTGTGGCGACTTCCGCTACAAGATCACGACGAGCAATGGGAAGAGCTCGTCGACCAAGACGTATCGCTTCAGTTATCTGATCGTGCATCCACCCTGGGACACGCCCGCTCTGTTGATCCGCGAAGAGGGCTGGTTCGACAAGGTCGCGGGAGCGTTCGGCTTCGACGACATCGACTTCGAGTCCGACGAGTTCAGTCGACGGTTCTACGTCAAGTCCTCGGACAAGCGCTTCGCATACGACGTGCTGCACCCGCGCATGATGGAGTTCCTCTTGTCGGACCCACCCGCGATGATCGACATCGAAGACCGGGCGATGTGCCTCGGCGGCGGCAAGAAACTCTGGTCCCCGACCGAGTTCGTCCGCAAGCTCGAGTACGTGCGGCGATTCACCGAACTCTGGCCACGTCATCTCGTCAAGGACCTAGACGACGCCTGATGGAACTGCTTCTCGTCCCCGCCGGACTGCTGTTCGTCGTCCTCGTCTGGTGGATCCTCACGTACAACCGATTCGTGCGCCTGCGTCACGCGATTCGCGAGAGTTGGGCGGATATCGACGTCGAGCTGAAGCGGCGCTACGACCTCATCCCGAATCTCGTCGACACGGTCAAAGGCTACGCGAAGCACGAGCGCGACGTGCTCGAGCGCGTCGTCGCACTGCGCAATCAGGCGGCGCGCAACCACGGCTCGGCGAGTGCGCAAGCGGGCGACGAGAACCTGCTCAACGTCGGACTCAAGTCGCTGTTCGCCGTCGCCGAGGGCTATCCCGAGCTGAAGGCCGATGCGCACTTCCTCGCGCTGCAGGAGGAACTCGCGGTGACGGAGGATCGGATCGCGGCGGCGCGACGCTTCTTCAACGGCAACGTGCGCGATCTACGCAATCTCCGGCAGTCGTTTCCGACGAGCATCGTCGGATCGTCGATGGGGATCGAGGAGCCGAGCTTCTTCGAGCTCGACGCCGAGAACGAGCGTGTCGTGCCGCGCGTCGGTATGTGACCTGAAGAGCGACGCTAATGCCGCGCGCTCGGACACGAGCGCCGCCGCTGATCGGTAGCGACGCTCGCGAGTCGCTTCCTCGTCCGTGCGCTTCGCATCGCTGACGCGGGAGATGTTCCCGAGTTCGGATCGGTCGTCGGGGTTTTCCCATTTTGGTGAGGGGTTCGACGCCGCAACGATGCACGCACATAAGAACGGCCAGTGCGGGCCGACGACAACCACGCTTTGCACTTCCGATCCGTCACCGGAGCCTTCATGCGCCACCGCCTCAACGTCCTTGCCATCCTCGCCGGATCCACGAGCCTGCTCGCCCAAGGAGGCGCTCTCGAGCTCACGAACGGGCACGTCGAAGTCGCGGCCAACCCCGCACTCGCCCCCAGCGCGATCACGATCGAAGCTTGGATCGAGCAGACGCAGCGACGGCAATACGCATCCGTGTTCCGCAAGACGCCGATCTTGTCCGGCGAGACGTTCAGCTTCCGGATCGAGACCGACCGACCCGTCTGGGTCGTCCACGGCACGAATGGTTACCTCGACAACAAGCCGGCGTGGACGCTTCCCCTCAACAAGCCGATGCATGTCGCGGTGACCTACGACGGCACGAGCTCCGCGATCTACATCGACGGCGTGCTCGTGAGCAAAATCAGTGGGACCGCGGGTCCACTCAAGGACCTTGGGGGCAAGTTCTTGCTGGGTCAGGGCGGCTACGTCGCACGCGATCAGTTCGTCGGCAAGATCGATGAAGTGCGCGTTTGGAACCGTGCGCTGAGCACAGCGGAAATCGTGGCACGCAAGAACGAGAAGGTGCACCAGCTGCCGGGACAGATCGCGACGTACCAGTTCGACAACGGCTACGCCGACAGCACCGGGAGCTATCCCGCCAGCGCGGTCGGGAACAACACGTTCGTGTCGCAATTCGTGCCGCTCTTGCGCGTCGAACGCGCCATCGCGCCATTCAGCGGCGGCGACCGTTGCCTCGTCAAGGCGATCGGGGACTGGGACGGCGACGGCTACGACGACTACGCCATGGGTCATCCGAATCTCGGCGTGTTCCAGCCGGAGAGTGGCTACTTCGCGGTCGTGTCCGGCAAGACACAGCAGCGCGAGCCCGGCAGCCCGGGCAAATTCGGCTTCTCGAACCTAGGCGCCTCGTTGGCGGCTGGAGATCTCGACCAAGACGGCAAGATCGAGCTCCTCGTCGGCGAACCCGGCAACCGCGAAGGACGGATCTACACGTGGCGTGCGGGCAGTAGCAATACCAACGTGCTCATGACCGGCAGCACCAACGCGACGAAGCTCGGTGCGCAGCTCGCGGTCGGGCAGCTCGACGGAATCGCGGGCGATGACTTCGTGACGTGTGAGCTTCGAGGCAGCGTGTGGTACCTCCTCGCATTCCAGGGCCGGAGCGGTAAAAGCCTGTGGGCCGTGCCGGTGGCGGCAGAAATCGGAAGCCTCGTCGTGATCCCCGACGCGAATGGCGACGGCCGCGACGACGTCATCATCGGACTCCCGAGCTTCAACGCCAAGGCCGGACAAGTTGAGTTTCGCTCCGGTCGTAACGGCAATCGCTTCCAGGTTTCGATCTCCGGGAGCAGCGGTGAGGAGTATGGCGCGAGCATCGCCAGCGTCGGAGACCTCGACTTCGACGCGGTGCCCGACATCGCGATCGGTGGGCCCGGGTTCGTCAACGGACTCGGCACGGTCGACTACTACTCCGTGCGACGCGCAACGCGTCTGAGCGTTCGCCGCGGCACGACGGCGGGCGAACGCTTCGGAACGCTCGTGTCGAGCGCCGGAGACGTCAATGCGGACGGGTTCCCGGACGTGCACGCGAGCGACAAGAACGGCGAGATCTGGACGCTCTCCGGTCGCGACGCGACCACGGTGCTCGCGCGTCGGTCCACCGGAGGCGCGCTCGCCGCGATCTCGAGCGCAGACCTCAACGGCGACTCCGAGCCCGACCTGATCTACGGGGAAGCGAAGCGCGATCCCGCCTCGTGGGCGATCGACCGCGACGCCGTCCCGAATCCGCCGGCGCTCGTGCGGTACGGCCAGACCTGCGCGGGGAGCGGTGGATTCCTCCCTCGGATCTGGACCTCGGCCGTCAGCACGACTCCGAACTTCGTCGAAGCCCCGCCCACGCGGCCTGGCGAGACGGTCTACTTCCATCTCTCGAGCGGTCCGAAGGGCTCCGTGGGTCTACTCCGCTTCGCCTACGGACGATCGAACATTGCGCTCGACGCGATCGGGATGCTCGGCTGTGAAATCAACTCTGCGAACAGCATCGTCTACCTTCCCGCGACGATCGATGCTCAGGGCCGCGGCAACGTCGCGTTCCCGATCCCCGGGGACTGGACGAGCTACGTCGGCGCCAAGCTGAACTTCGAGTGGCTCCTCGTCGACACCGCAGCGAACAGCATCGGCCTGACTCTGTCCGATGCCGCCGAGATGCGCCTCGGTCAGAAGCTCTGAGACGGACGGGACCGAGACGATCCAGGTTCGCGGTCCTATCCGGGTTGCGTTCGCACTTAGGAGCGCTCACCTGCGGGAAAATCTAATGATTACCCGCAGCGCTAAGGCTTGTTGCCGGTCACACGCCGCAGCAACTCGTCTCGAAAGCGCTCCAGCTCGGTGGCGCGATCTTCCAGTCCGCCAGCTCGCGCGGCTTCGGCAACGTTCCACCCGCTGATCGCGTAGCCGAGCGTCAGCGGTGAGAATCCTGCATCTTTCGAAGGCGCATCGCGAACCGCACGGTCCAAGTCGCCGCCATGGTCGACGAGTGCTTGGATGTCGACGAGATCGCGAAGTTCGGATCGATGCAGGAGCGAGCACAGCTTGTTGACGAGAAGCTCGTGCACGGTGTCAACCTGAATCGTGACGTTGCCCAGGCCGACGTTGTTGGGCGCTTCGATCGACGGCACCGGTTCCGCAATCAGATCGACGATGACAGATTCCGTTGCGTTGGACACGCGGAGGGATGCAAACGCCTCCGAAACTCGGAGCTCTCGCACTTCGAAGCCAGCTGTCTGTAAACGCGAGAGGACATCCCGACGAATCTCGAGGAGGGAAGCCCGGTTGCGCCAGAAAAGGTCCAGATCCCGAGTCGTCCTGTGACCAAGATAGAAACCTGCAAGCGCAGCGCCTCCTGTCAGGGTCCAATCTGGATCGAAGCCCGCCAACGCAGACAGAACTTCGGTCTGGATCGCGCTAAGCCGCCCTGAGCTCACAGCCCCAATACCTCAGCAACCACTCCCAAAACGGCCGCTCGCGACCGAGATAGCGCAGCAAGGACGGCCACAGCTCGACGATCTCGTCCACAGTGACGAAGAGAAACACATCGTCGGGCCGCGCCTGACGCATGAGCTTGCCGATGAGATACGCTCGTCCTTCGACGCTTTCCTCGACCAGCTTGCGTTCGAACTCCGCGAGCGTCATGTCACAATCCCACAGGAAGTACGGGCGTCCTGCGGAATCGACGAGCTGGTCGAGTGGAGTCTGAACGAGATTGGCCATTTGCCCCGAGTCTACCTCCGCAATCGCAGGGGCGAACCCTGAAACGCGTGCGGCGAGGTGACTGCGCCTCTATGCGAGTCATCCGTGCCGCTGGAATCGGAAGCCAGTTGGCCAAGCCCTGTTGTGAACGGAAGTCGAGCAGTGACGTTACTCAGCGATCACCGCTCGCCGTCGCCTTGTTCCCGATTCAGGCGAGGCGCGGCCGTGCCCTGACGATGCAACGAGACTGCACCACCGAACGCATTCATCACTTCCTCTGGATGGCACTGCTCGTGACGTGCCAGGTTGCGTGTTCGAACGCCGATCCAGGTTCCAATCTCGCCCTCTCCCGCGATGCATCCGCAGTGGCCGGAACCGTCATCGACGAGCACACCGGCAAGCCCCTTGGCGATGCATATGTCACGCTCTATCTCGATTCCGAACAGGACGCACCGCTCGCCTTTCCCAGCGCCACGGTCACGACGGCGCGAGATGGCCGCTTTGCGTTCGACCACTCTCGTTTGCGTCAGAGCGCTGACGCGCGGCTGACGATCGGCCATTGCCATCACGTCGGAAAGGTCGTGCACGTCGATCGGACCGCGGGACAACCGGTCGACCTCGGTACGATCGCGCTGCCTCGCGGCTGCCGTGTCTTCGGAACCGTGAGCGATCGTCAGGATCGAACCTCGTGGTTCGACGACGTCGTCCTGCGAAGAGTCCACGGTGGCCAAGGGCGCGTGCAGGACGTCGTCAAGGTCGTCGTCGTCACCATGGGCGAAGGCCGATACGCGACGACCATGCCCCTGAGCGCCGGCACCTGGACCGTCGAGGTCTACAGCGACCTACTGCAGCGAAACCTGACGATTCAGACTGGCGGGCAGTTCATGATCCGGCCGAACCAACGGTCCCTACAGCATGACGTCGTCGTCGATGCACTGGCACAGTGAGCAAGTCCCCGCCGACTGCTCATTCCAATTCACGTTCGAACGATCCGGTTGTGACGGCAGTTCGCCATGCTCGGCCAGGGCCCACTCGGCGATCATCTCCGGCGCAGCACGACGTAGTCTTGCCAGTCTTGCGGGGGCTTGCGAATCTCGACGACGTCGAAGTATTCACTCCAGCGCTCTTCGATGTAGCTCGGAGTCAAGAAGGTGATGCCATAGACGGCCTTGTCCTGATCTTCTTCGGGAAGCGAAGGCATCGGGGATGGATACGGATAGTAGAGGATTCCCTCGCGCGTCCAGCGCGCGCGATCGTCCGCAAGGCCTTCGGGTGTCCAAACGTCGCTCGCGGTCGCGTCCACGTATTTCTCGTAGCAACGATGGCCCATGACGGTCAGTGCGAGAGCAGCTCCGGGGCGAGTGATGCGCCGTAGCTCTTCGAGCCAGTCGAGGTGAAGGCTTACCGGTAGGTGCGAAAAGACCGAGAACGCATACGCCGCCGTGAACTCCTCGTCGCGGAAGGGCGTTGGAGGACCGAACGGCAAAGTCTCGAATCGAATGAAGTCGAAGTGGGATCGACACCATGCGATTGCATTCGCGTCGATGTCGGTGCCCACGAGTTGCCAACTGTCCGCGAATCGAGCGAAGCAACGCAGGATCCGAGCGCAGCCACAGCCGAAGTCGAGCATCGATCCCGGCTGATCGAAAGACCAGCCGCCAGCGCTCAGCGCCTCGAGCACGTTGTGGGAGTCGGACAACCCCGAATCGCGATAGCGCTCGCGCCCAGACGATGCCCCAATGACGCGTCCGATCAGATGGTCGGGCGGAACAGGAAGGCAGGTGTCGAGTGCCGCGTGCTCTTCGGTACCACTCGTCAGGATCCACTGCCAATAGCCCATCGATTCGATCGAGCCGAAGCGAGTGGCAAGCGTCGGATCGGCTTCCCAAACCGTCTTCGCGGTCTCGATCAGGCGGCTCAGCTGTGGGGTCGGCGCTCGATGCATCGGAAGAGTATGGCATGCGCGACGAGCCGTGATACGACCCGAGCTCGCTGGATTGGATCCGGCGCAGCCCGGAACTCTCTCCGCAGCTGCACTCGATCTACGCCACGAAGGCAGGCGGCATGCCGAGCGATCGGCAAAGCATCTCGCCGCCCGAGACTCCAGCACAGTGGCGCTTCCTGGGTCAGATCGCGGGTCGCGGACCTTCGCGACGACGGGGTAGCGCGCACATGCCTGCCGCAGCGCGGGTTCGGCGAGTCGCGCGGACCGTTCGTGCAGATTGAAGATTGAAACTGCAAATTGCATGGGCGGGATCGACGGTCAGCCTCGACACAACGCAAGAACCAAAGCCACGGCAAGGAACACGTCCTCCCGATCCAGCTCGGCGTTGGCGCACGCCGCAGCACGTGCCAAGCTCAGGCGGCATGCAATCGGCCTCGATCTATCATCTCGCTCGCGGACAGGCGTGGCGCGATGCGCGAAGCACCGGCGTGTACGAAGGGTCGACCGACGACCGGCGTGACGGCTTCCTGCACTTCTCGACCGGAGTTCAAATCCGCGAGAGCGCGGCGCGCCATCGCGCCGGCGAGGAAGATCTGTATTTGCTGCGCGTGTACGCAGCGGACTGCGGCGACGCCCTGCGCTGGGAAGCATCGAGACATGGCGACCTCTTCCCCCACCTCTACGGTTCGCTGCAGGTCTCGCTCGTTCAGCAGGCCGAGCCGCTGCCGATCGACGAAGCCGGCGCCCATGTCTTCCCTGAACTCGTGCGCGATCGCAGGCTCTTCTTCTACGGTCTGTTCATGGATCGAACGTTGCTGATCCAGAAGGGGCTCCATCCGGTCACGCTCGGACCGGCCGTGCTGCACGGGTACCGCATCCACATCGGCGAGCGTGCGACGCTCGCCCGGTCCGCGACGAGTCGCGCGCATGGCGTCGTCATGTCGCTGCGCGAAGACGAAGCGAACACGCTGTACGCGGATCCCAGCGTGTGCGCCTACGCACCGGTGCCCGTGTCCGTCGAGCTCGCCACGGGAACAGCGCTCTCGGCCGAGTGCTACATCCTTCCACCCGAGGAGCTCCACGGCACCAATGCCGCCTATGCGAAGGACCTCACGCGGCTCGTGAAGTCCCTGCAGTTCGACGCGGGTTACGTCGACGAAGTCGCGTCGTTCAGCGGCGCGACTTGACGACGCGACGCGCGGACGTGCGAAAGCGCGAACGTGAAAAAGCGCGAACGCGCGAAAGCGCGGACGTGCGGCGACATCCGGCTAGGACACGCGACGACTTGGGAAGCTACTTCACCAAGCGATTCAGCGTGTAGTAAACGGTCTTCGTCGACAGCGCGGCATCGCTGTCCTCGGCGCGCATGTCCGTCGTCAGCTGGAACATCCAGCCGGGCGCGAGGCCCTTGCCGTCGGCCGAATCGAGGACCAGCGCGACCGATCGCCCGTCGTCACCGAGCTTCGCTTCCGTGATGCGGACGGCGGCCTTGTCGAACTTCTTGGAACCGTACTCTGGTTGATATGCGTAGCGCCAACGTTCGATCGCGTAGGACTCGGGAGAGGTGGCGCGTGCCGCGTCGACGGGCTGCGTGAATCGCAGGACGAAGCCGTCGCGCGTGAGGCGCATCGACTCGATCTCGAACGGGACCGTCTTGCCATCCCAGACGATGCGTTGCAGGCCGAACTGCGCCGGACCGCGTGAGCCCCAGCCCCGTCCGGTTTGTCCGCACCAAAGGCTACCGTCGCTTGCAAAGCGGCAGCGCACGACGCCGCACTGCAAGTGGTCGATGAAGTTGATCGCACAACCCTGGTACTCGCCATCGACCTTGTCGAGAACGACCCGGAAGACATTCGAACGCGTCTGGTCGCCCAGGAAAATCTGCGTTTCGAAGGGGCCGAACTTGCCGCCCGTGTCGTCCCACACCGGTTCGCCCGGCGAACTCGCGAGGTCACCGTGCGGGAAGTAGACGGCAGGAGGCGTGCGCAGCTCTGCGTACTTCTCGATCGGGATCGAATCGAGGTCGACGCCTCGGAAGTCCGGGTGATCCATCAACGACGACGGATGCCCGTGGAAGCGTCCTCGCACGATGTGATGCAGCCCCGAGGTCGCGACCCAATCCCCTTGATTGTCGGTGTAGAAGAGCTCGCCTTCGGCGTTCTTACCGATGCCGCAGGGCGAGCGCAGGCCTGCGCTCCACGGCTCGAACTCGCCCTCGGGCGTGATGCGCCACGACCAACCGCGATACTTGGCGGCCCGACCCATCTTTCCGTCGTGCACGCGTGCGACATCCCACTTGTCAGAGCCTGCCCAGCCCTTCCAGCTGAGCGTCGTGTTGAGGGTACCGTAGAAGTTGCCGGCAGCATCGCGGACGAGTCCGAACGCGTACTCGTGATAGTTGTCGGTGAGTCCCCACGCTGCCGACACGGTTCGATACCGGTCGGCTTCGCCGTTGCCGTCGGTATCGATGAGCTCGGTGAGCTCGGGTCGTTGCACGACGAAGACCCTTCCACTCCGCGGCTCCACGGAAATGCCCAGAGGCTCGTGCAGGCCACGGGCGAAGCGCTTCCACGTGCCATCCCGGAGTTTCCACACCTCGCCTTCGCGGGTGCACACGAAGAGGGTGCCATCGTCACCGAAGTCCAACCCACCGACTCCGAAGGGCACACCCTCGGGTGTCGCGATCGTCTCGACGCGATAGCCGGGCGGCAGGATTTTCGGTTGGTCTTGAACAGGAGCGAGAACGGCGATGCCGACCAACGGCAAGATCGACAGCATCACTTGGGCTCCCCCTGTAAGCGCAGCGTGACGGTGAACCTCGAAGCGTCCTTGGCGGGAATCGTCAGGCTGTCTCCCGACCACGTGCCGGCGCTCGCTTCGACGTCCAGGCCTTCGCGACGCATCACGAACTGGACGTCACCCGTGTTCCCGGGCAGTTCGAAGTCATAGCGCAGCCCAATGCCCGACGGCGGACTCGTCACGCTCCAGACGACTTCCTGGCCATCCCAGTCGAGCAAGAAGCGCGTTCGCTTGCCGGTCTCGTAACCGAGGAAGCGAACGGCGGTCGCCGAGGTGCCGCTCCGCCTGAGCGGAAAGCCGAGGTCGCCGACCTCGAAACGCTGGCCGAGGATGCGGCAGGGCTGGCCACCGCGTCCGAGCCGGTCGGGCGTAACGTCCAGAAAGGCACCCGACCAGCCGAACTGCATGCGACACGTCTCGGCATCGAAGACGCAATTCATTCCACTCGGAAGTCCGACCGCGATCGAGCGCGACGACGCCTGTTCGACATGCACTCGCATCACGACGGGGTCGTGCATGACCATGATCGGGATGCGACGCTCGACCTTCTTGGCGGTGGTCGGAGTCAGGTCCGTCTTGCGCAAATCGGGACCGGCGATCGCGATGTGGAGCGCTTGACCACCGCCGCCTTGAAAGTACTCGACTCGAAGATCGTGGCGGCCTGCACGGAGCTGGATGCCGCCTTCGCGCTCGGGTCCTGCCGGGTGGATACCATCGTGGACGACGACTTCCTTGCCATCAACCCGAATGCGCGCACCGTCGTCACTACGGAGGTAGAAGCGATAGCTGCCGGCCTTCGCCAAGCGGAGCGAGGCATGGAACCAGACGCCGTAGTTCGTCTTCTTCTCGAGGGCATCGATGTCGAAAAGACCACCGTCGAGGGTTCCGGTCTTCGTGGGGCGTGCGGCTTCGAGATCCGACAGGGCTCGGAAGGCGCCATCGAACACGTCGTAGCGCAAGTCCGACAGCAAGGGATCGCGGACTTCACCGACGACCATGACACCGCGCATCGTGAAGGAGTGCCCCGGGAGCGTACAAACGAACGGGTAGCTCGCCATGACCTTGGGTGCGCGAAACCAGAGCGACTGCGCTTCGCCAGGCATGAGTGCCTTGGTGTGCTCGAGGACGTCTTGGTGCCGCGGTACGAAGTCCTGCGCACTGGCCTTCTCCCCGAGCGCGAGTGCAGCTTGGGCAACTCGATCGATCGCGCCAGCACCTGACCGGCAGATCACGAGGTTGTGCTGCATCGAATCGTTGTTGGTGAGGGTCAACTTGACCCTGGCCCCAGGACGAACCGTGAACTCTTCCAGGTCGTAGCGCAATTGCCCGACGCGCACGCCCAAGCGGATGTCGTGGTCCACCGTAGCGAAGCCCGGTGGCGGTCCTTCGGAATCGGAAGGTCCGCAACCGAGGCTCGCGAAGAGAGCGGCTCCCCAGAACAGGGCGAGACGGCCGAG
>JAGQQW010000091.1 GCA_020426005.1 Planctomycetota bacterium
GGTCGGTGCTTTCTTCCGCTTCGGTCGTGGGTTCCGTAGGAGCATTCGGATCGAAGAGCAACGCCGTCGCGCCGAGCGTGAAACGCCCCTGTGCATCGCGCCGCAGATCGGCAACGACCCCATTGACGTCGATGTCGTGGATCGCGATGCGGCCCGTGAACAAGCGCGAGACATCGAGGTCGAAATGGATCCGATCGACATCCGCGACCGGCGTCGATGCCGCATCCGCATCCGAGTCATCCGTCCGCGTACGCAACGCGAGGTTCGTCACTTCGACGCTGCCGCCGAGGAGTGAAAGTCGGAGGGAGTCGTAGCTGGCACGAAGTCCGAAGCCACGAACCGCAGCATCGACGATCCACGGCATCGCGATCGCGAGGATCAGGCGGGCGACGACGAGTACGGCCAGCGTGATCACCGAGATCTTCGCGAGGCGACGCCACCACGGCCTGTGCGGCTGCGCGGCCTTCTTGCTCGCTGCTGCAGCGCGCGTGGCTTCGGCGCGACGCTCGCGTTCTTCGGGCGAGAACTCGGTTGGCTTACGCTTGCTCTTCTTCTTGCCGAGCATCAGTTGCGCTTCTCACGATTTGCGTCCAGTGCTGCGCGGCGAACTTCGAGAGCCGCGAGCGGATCGAACCCCTCTGGAGCCAGGTCTCGCAGCGCGAGCCAGTCGTAGGCACGCACGCGACTTCCGGGGTTGCCATCCTCGAGCAGTAAAAGGTTCTCGGCTTCGAGTCGCCTCGTCATGTCGGCGGCATTCTTCGCGCGATTCGCGAAGGACTGCACCGAGGACGGGTAGCGGCCGACTTCGCCGGACTGGCGCAGGAGCATGGCCTCGAGCACGTCATCGAAGGCCTCGGACTGTGCTTTGGCGACCAACCAGATCCACGCACGTCGCTCGACCTGCCACGCGATCAGCGCCGGGTCCGTCCCCACTTGGAGAATCGCATCCTTCGAACCCGCAAGCGAGTCGGCAAACGCACCGAACGTCGTTTCGTCGACCGTACGGACGAGGTCGGCTACGAGCGGAGACGATCGGTCCCCTGCGTCCGAGCCGACGAGCGACCACACGGCAGCGCGCCGATTGCCGTCGCGACGGGCAAGCGCTTCGAACGCGGATTCGAGCTCCATCCGACGCAGTGCATCCGGGCTCGGCGTGCGGTTCCTTTGCTCGGCATCGAGCGCGGCAGCGCGCGCGGCTTCGGCACACTTCGCGAGTTCCGAAGCGACATCCGTCGCAGCCACCGCGTCGGCAGTCAGTGAGACCGCGAGTGTGCCCGGCATTCCGAGGTCGAGACCGACAGCTTCGGGGTCGCGAAGCAACACGACGATGCGATCGTCCGATGCGCGGAGTGGTTCTTCGAGGACGACGAGGCGCCCTTCCCCGTCGGTGACGGGTCGACCGCCGTCGGATCCGGCACCGTGCGTGACGATGGCAACCCGAAGGACATCGTCGTCGCCCGCACGCGGAAGGACGTCGAATGCGAAGCGCAACGGGGCATCCGCTGCGGACCGATTCACGAGGACATCGTAGGTCGCCGTGTAGCCTCGCGGCACGACGAGCGTAGCGTCCCCCATCGACGCGGACCGCGGTGCTCGATCCCGCGGATCACGCTCGGTCGTGCTCGCGATGTCATGGTCGCGCGCCTCGGTCCAGAACGCGTCCGCCTCGTCGCCACGCGCGACCCGGATCGTCGACATCGCATCGACGGTCGAAACGATGGGATCCGCCTCACGATCGGAGATCAGGAGGCGTGCATGGGATGCGATCGGATCCAATGCGCGCGCCGGCAACGACTCGAGCCAGCGGACTTCGACGTGAGTGCGCGCGACTCGCGAACTCGAAGGCTGCTCGGGATCATCGTTCGCGGGCTCGAGTGACGGCACGTTCGTCTGCGCACCTTCGAGCACCGTGCCGGCATACCACTTCGAGCTCGCCTGCAGGACAGGTATCGCCGGCACAGCAGGCTCGCGCGGTGACGACGCGCAAGCTCCCAGTACGACGACCAGGAGACGGCACGAGAACGTGATGAGTTTGGGGTGCAACGAACTCGAACTCTCGGCCCGGTTCGCGGGAGCGCATCGCATGCCGAGATCTCATGCGATGCGCCTGGCGATGACAAGCGTTTGCAGCGTGAAGTCAGCGCCGTGAGTTTCGCACCGCGTCGACTACTTCAACTCGAACGCGGCGGCGTTGCCGAGCTTGGGAGCCCGTGCAACGAACGCGAACGGCTGCATCAACACGCGTGCCCCCTTCGACGCGACCGGAGTCGGAATCGACGCAGCGAGCGTGCCCGACGCAGGCACGACTCCGAGCGAGACCGCCACGGAGGTCGTGAGATCGGGTACGGACACTCCGAAGTTCCCGATCGTCAGCAGCTGCGGGGTACTGCCGATGAGGACGAGCACCGGACTCTGAGCGTCGGCACGCACCGTCAGCTGTAGCGGATTCCCCGCCACGGTCGAGAAGGGCCCTTCGATCGACGGCCCGATCATGGGCCTCAGGCCCGGACTCCCCCAAATGGTCTGGTTGGCGACGACGGTCCTCGTGAGCGCCGCCGGCGCGAACCCTGGCGCACTGGCGACGTACGAGTAGGTTCCGGGTGGCAGCGCGAACGAAAAGGCCCCGGTCGTCGCAACCGAGCGCTGCGACGCACCGTCGGACAGGACGATCGAGGCGTCCACGATGCGCGCACCGGTACCCTGGGACGCATCGTAGACGACGCCCGTCAGCGTGCCCGTCGTCGGACCGCTGCTCGGCGTGTACCGCGTGAACCCGTGATGCTCTTGCGTCGCCCAGAGCAGGCCGAGAGCGAGCCGGTCGATACTCGCCGCGCTCTTCATCTTGGATGCATCGACGGTGTTCGTAATGAAGCCACCTTCCATCAGGACTGCTGGCATGCTCGTGTTGCGCAACACGTAGAAGTTGGCGGTCTTGACGCCACGATTGGTCAGTCCCCAGGCCGAGAGGAGTTCGCTCTGCACGCGATTGCGGTAGAGACCCGCCGCGCGACCTTCTTGACCGGTGTAGCAGAACGTCTCGCTCCCGTTCGCGCTCGAAGTCGTGAACGAGTTCATGTGAATCGACAAGAAGCTCGCGGCGCCGAACGCGTTGGCCGCGTTCGCTCGGCTCGCGAGACTCACGTCCGTGTCACTGCGACGCGTCATGAGGATCGTCCAGTCACCTCCACCACGTGCGTCGGCGGCATCGAGGGCGAGCCAGGCTTCGAGTCGCAGTGCGACCGCGAGGTTGATGTCGGCTTCGCGCAAACCGTTGCCGAGCGCGCCGGGATCCGACCCGCCGTGTCCGGCATCGATGACGACCTTGACCGGTGCACCCAACGGTCGCGGTGACGGTGCCGGCAGTCGGTATGCGGGTCCTGTCCCATGCATGCGGACGGGGACGGCCGTTCCACGAGCCAGGAACCACGTCTCACGCCTCCGGATCTCGTGCCCGTCATCCTCGCTGCGCGTGAACCAGAGCTGCCCCTGCGCGTCGAATCGCGGCTCGCTGCCCCGACCGATCACGACGCGCTTCTGCCCGCCGAAGCCTTCCAGCCACAACCCGACATCGGGCGAGAACCAAGCGCGCACGCCACTCTGCGTGTCCGCGAGCAACACGCGCTCGACATTCTGCGCGGCTGCGCCGCAGGAGAGCGCCAACGTGAACGCGAGGGGCATCCATGCGCCGCGTCGGCACGGGAAGCATGCTGCGTGGGTCGAGTCTCGATGCATGGATGCACGATGCGCGTTCTTTGCGACAACGCAACCCGAACGAAGACCTTGCCCTTTGGTGGGACCAGACGGCAATCGCGGGTGACGGCGGCATTTTCTCAGCACTTTTTTCCAGCCGTTTTTTTCACGACGAGTGCATCGGAACTAGCCGAATCGTCGGGCACGTCGATGCACCTCGAAAGCCCGTGACACGGCTCAATCGGTCAAGCGTAAACTCTTCGCCTCGCGAAGTTTGGGAGCAGCGAGCACAGCGGGGATCGGGAAGACGCCTCGCCATTATCCGCCATGGCCGTATCGTGCCGCGCTCGCGCGACGCAGCGGCACCAACCGACTTTTCACGCCCAGCCTGGCTACCGACCACTCGCTTCACGTATGGCCCCAAAAGCCGCCGTCTCGCAGCGCGATGCCCTGTCGATTCCATCGCGTAGAGGCGGCTTTCGGAAAGTATTCCTCGAACCCAGTTCCCCTGGATGAACATGCAATTACTCCGCGGCACGATTGCTCTCGGCCTCCTCGTCGCGTCGACCTCGGTACTCCCCAGCCTTCCCGCTCAGGACATGCTTCCTGGCGAAGTCTTCCGCGAATACGTCTGGAAGCCGAATGGCGCCTGGGCGCGTTGCACCGGTGAAGACGCCACGATGAGCGGGGCATTCGCCTTCCTTCCCAACCCCGTCAACTACGTCAACATCCTCGATCTGCAGGATGCGACGCACGTCGATGTCATCATCGAGAAGTTGATGTCGCACGTCGGGACGAACAACCCGCGCGTGCGCGTGAACTACAACAACTGGTTCAGCATCCCCGAGCCGGACACGAAGAACATTCCTGGCCAGGTCGGGGAAGGGAACCTGAACCCCTACTGGTACCTCTCGATGCGCTATCCCGCGGTGCGCATCCCCGTCGGCCACTTCAAGACGGGCACGAACAGCTTCGAGTTCAAGTGCGACGGCAAGGGTGGCCAGGACCTCGGTGCGGTCTGGCCGCAGTTCATCTACTACGGCGTCACGTTCCGCGTGTACTACAACGCGTCGAAGAAGGCGCACCCGGTCGGCGCCGTGATTTCGCCGCGACCCGGCACGTCGCTCGGTCGCGTCTCGCCGGAGAAGATCCCGTTCGAAGCCGTCTATGGGCACACGAGCAACGGCACGGTGACGCGCGTCGACTTCATCGGCAACTACAACGACTTCAACTACCGTGGTGGAGGTCGATACGGCAACTTCAAATTCCGCTACGAGTTCGGCGAGCTGAAGAACCACATCGGCAAGGCGCAGCTCAATGGCAAGACGGCAACCGCGGCATGGGATGCGACCTGGATCCCGCAGCAGGAGTACCCCTTCACCGTCTTCGCGCGGATCACGGACTCGACCGGCTTGTCCTTCATCACGCCATACGTTGGCGGGCTCGAGCTCCGGCGTGCCTTCACGGTGCGCCGCTACCAACAAAACTTCATCCCGAAGAAGTGGCAGACGCGTTACCACTCGCCGAACCACTACGCGACGACCGTCATCAGTGATGACGTCTCGAAAGCCACGGCTGCGCGTCTCTACATGGCGACGTGGAACGGATACGAAGCCGAAGGGATGAACCTCAACGGCAACCAGTTCCGCTACAACATCGGGTTCAACCACAACCTCAGCTACGACTACGTCGACGTCAACAAGGACTGGGTCAGGACCGGCACGAACACGATCCACACGCACTCGACGACGATCCACCACGGCCTCGAAGTCCAGTGGCCGGGGATCGAGATCTTCGTGCGCTACGGCTATCCCGAAACCTATGCGTCGACGGCCTCGTACGGCGTCGGCTGCAAGGGCGCCAATGGCTTCCCGACGATCAGTGCCCCGAGCCGTCCGATTCTCGGGCAAGCGTTCTCGGTCGACCTTGCTGGCGGACGGGCAAACAGCCCAGTCGGCCTCCTCGGCGGCTTGAGCAACACGAAGTATGGTCTCCTGGATCTCCCGCTGCCGCTCGCGACGATCGGCGCCGCAGGCTGCACGCTGTTCAACTCGGCTGATTTCGTGACGCCGGCAGTTTCCGATGGCAGCGGCGCGGCGCGCATCAGTGTCCGGGTTCCGACCGACCGACAACTGCTCGGGATCACGTTCTACAATCAGTGGGTCGTCAAGGATGCGAGCATGAACCGTCTCGGCGCGATCCTGTCCAACGGCCTGCGCGTCTCGATCGGCGACTATTGATCCGATAGCAACACGCGCGGTCCGCGCTCGCGAAGACGCGACGACAGCGGACCATCGCCACACGAACAGGGGCTCGGCACTCGGTGTCGAGCCCCTGTTTGCATGGATCCAGGGCGACACGAAGCCTTCGGGCGGCGTGAGCGCCTTTGCGGCGCGGTTCTGGCGGCTATACTTTTTCGCCGGAACTTTCGGGCGCTCCATGACGCCATACAGTCCGTCGTAGGCATATGCCCCTCCGTCGGTCTGCGACACCCACAACTGCCTCCAAATCCGCCCCCGGCACGATGCTCACGCTGGGTCGCTCCCATGATCGCAACGCACACGACTCTATTCGCCGTCCTTCGTAGATCCCTCCTCGGGGGTACCGGGGCTCTGATGCTCGCCATCACGGCCACTGCCCAGGATCCCGGGTCCGTCTACCGGGAACACGTCTGGAAGCCGTCGGGCCCCCTCAAGTGGGAACGAGTGACCGGCACCGACGCAACCGACCCCGGCGCGTTGGCATTCCTCCCCAATCCAGTCCACCAAATCTCGATCATCGATCTCACGGACGCGGTTGCGTGCGAAGTCGTCATCGAGAAGCTGACGAGCCACTCGGGCACCCGCAAACCGCGCATGCGCGTCAACGGGAACGCCTGGATCTCGATTCCCGAACCCGATCCCAACGTCATCCCGGGCACGCGGGGAAGCGGTCTCCCGACGACCGAGTATCTGCAGATGACGTACCCGGCCATTCCGGTCCCGCTCGCGCAACTCGTGTCGGGTACGAACACGTTCGAGTTCAACTGCGAAGGCAACGGTGGTTCGGCGATCGGTGTCACCTGGCCTCAATGGTTGCACTACGGTGTCAACTTCCGCATCTACTACAAGTCGACGAAGGCAGGAGCGCCGAGCGGCTCCATCCTCTCGCCTCGCGACGGGGACATCGTCGGCGATGATCCGATCTTCGATGTGCAGACGGCTCCGGCGAGCGGGACGTCGATCACTCGAGTCGACCTACTCGGGGACTACGACGACTTCGACTGGGCCGGCGACGGCACGGAGAGCGGCTGGCGCGCCTCCTATCGCTACGGCAACCTCGAGCACAACATGGCGACGTTGTTCAACGCACCGTGGAAGCCGCGGTGGCAGAACACGTGGATCCCGACCCAGAACTCGCACTTTCGCGTCGTTGCGCGCATCGTCGCGAGCAACGGCCTCATGGTCGTCACGGAGCCCGTGCGACTCGGCATGCTGCGCAACAAGACGGTGCACCGGTACCGCTCTACGAACATTTCGCGCACGTGGATGACGCGGGCCTCCATTTCGCGCGGCAACGACATCCACGTCACGGGCGATCTGTCGAAGGCGATCGAAGCACGTTTCACCGTCGCCACGTGGAATGCAACGGCACTCGACGAGGTCCGCCTCAACAATCTCAACCTCATGGGAGCGTTCGGCCGGGGCTACGACATGTCGCACGACACGTTCGGTGTCCCACTCGCGCGCATCAATCCCGGCTACAACCGGTTCACGACACACGCCGCCACGCTCGAACACGGCTGCGAAGTGCAGTGGCCGGGCTTCGAGCTCTTCGTCCGCTACGACATCCCGGAAACACCTGCGGTGTTCATCCCGTATGGGACCTCGTGCGTCGGCACGAATGGGACACCCGAACTCTCGAATCAGGGCTTCCCCAAGCTGACGCAGTCCTACTTCGCGAAACTCAGCAACGGCACGGCCAACGCGCCGGTCATCCTGCTGAACGGCTTCTCGAAGGACACGTGGGCAAGCTTCCCGCTGCCTTTCGACTGGGCACCGATCGGCGCGCCGGGCTGCAAGCTCGCGACCTCGATCGACTTCACACTCGGGCTCGCGACGGATGCCTCGGGGATGACCTCGCAGCAGTTCACCGTTCCGAACCGACCGGAGTTCCTCGGAGGTTCGCTCTTCGCGCAGTTCGCGATCTTCGATCCATCGGCGAACTCTCTCGGAATCACCCTCTCGGACGCCGGCCGCTGGTTGTTCGGTCAGTGACGATTCGCATCGCGACGAGGCTCACGTGAGCCTCGTCGATGCCTCGGCGATCCAGTTCGCGGTCGTTCGCGAGGACGCGACGATCGAGTGTGCGATCGTGCACGAACTCGAGCGCCGCAGTGCCCTCCTCGTGGCGAGCGGAGGTTGCACAGCGCTCGCACTCGCGAGTGCGTGCCCCGAACTGGCGCAGACTCTCGTCGATCCGAACCCGGCACAACTCGAACTCGTCCGGCGCAAGGCGTCGCTTCTCTCCGATCGAGAAGTCCCGCCTTCTCGCTTCGGCGTCGGGAACGACGATCCGACGGCATTGCACGAGTGCGGTAACTTCGAACGGCTGTTTCGCCTCCTACGCCACGTCCTCGACCTCTTCGTCGTGGCTTCGACCGAACGCGCACGACGATTCGAAACCGATGAGGCCTGGGACGACGTCTTCGACACGCCGTATTGGCCACGCGCCTTCGAGCTGGCGTTCTCGGAAGGGATGCTCGTCACGATGTTCGGCCCCGCAGCGATCCAGCATGCGGCCCCAGGGAGTTATCCCGAGTACTTCCGCGGGCGCATCGAAGCCGCCCTCCGCCGTGACGATCGCTCCTCGAATCCCTACCTTCACCATCTGCTGCTCGGTCGCTACTCCGCGGAGCCTGCCGCTTGGCCGGAATACCTGCGCCTGCGTGCGGACTTCGGGGCCGGGTTCGCCCCCGAGATCGTCCGCGGCACACTTCTCGACATCCGTTCGTTCGAGCCCTTCGACTTCGTCGGGCTATCCAACGTCATGGACTGGATGGATGACGATGCGTGCACGGAACTCGCGAAGCGCCTCGCGGACGAGCTCCAACCAGGTGCCGCCGTCCTCTGGCGACAGCTCAACGACCCACGCGACCTGCTCGGTCGCTTCGATACAGCGTTCGAGTTCGATGCCGACCGCGACGCCCGCCTGCTCGCGCGCGAGCGGAGCGCGTTCTACGATGCAGTGCACTTGGGCCTCCGGAGGTGACGGATGCAAGACGTAATCGAACGGCTACTCGCCGAATACGACCCGCGAATCAATCCATACTTCACGGCCCTCGAGCGCACGCACACGCGCGGTGACTCCGACGACGGTTCCGAGGACGGTTTCGACAAAGACGACTTCCTCGAAACGCAGATCCAGTTCTACTACGCAGTCGTGTTCTTCAGCCGTCCGATGGCGGTTCTCGCGGCGAAGATTCCGAGCGCGGAGTTGCGAACCGAAGTGCTCCGCAACGTGTGGGAAGAGCACGGCGAGGCCGACCCGTCCCACAGGCACGGCGCGACGTTCCTCGAACTCCTGCACCGCCTCGGTGGAATCGAAAAGCGCGATGTCGAGTCTCGCGTGCTCTGGCCGGAGCTACGGGCCTTCAACACGACGTTGATCGGCTGCTGCACACTCGACGACTGGGAAGTCGGCGCCGCACTCCTGGGCATCATCGAGAGACAGTTCGCGGACATCTCGGCAATCCTGGGACGCAACATCGTGCGACTCGGTTGGATTCAGGAAGATCGCTTGATCCACTACAAGCTCCACGCCGAACTCGACATCAAGCACAGCCAAGACTTCTTCGACGTCTTGGCCCCCGCATGGCACGACTCGACGATCGCCGCGTACAAGATCGAACAAGGGTTCCGGTTGGGAGCTCATGTGTTCGATCGCCTGTATCGCGATCTCTACCACGCGAGGCGTCGCCGCGAGCTCTCGACGACGCATCGCGCCCAGCCGCACATCTACGCCGAGTGACGGGAGCCGGACTTCGTGATTCGTATCGAAGCCCTCGAGTCGTCGGAGACGCACGAGTGGAACGAAGAACTCACGGCATTCGAGCGACAGTTCCGCTACCCACTCGGTGACGACTACTTTCGCATCGATCACGGCGCCCGGTATCTGGCGTTCTTCGAGACCCTCGGTGCACCACGCCTCTTCGCAGCTCTCGACGACGAGCGGCTCGTCGGCGTCCTCGTCGCCGTGCGCCGCGACCTCGAGATCGAAGGCCGCATCCACGTCGCGGACTACCTCGGAGACCTCAAGGTCGTCGCCGATCGCAGACAGGGCATCCTGAGTAGAAGGCTCCTGCGCGCGTTCGACGAAACGAGTACGGTTCGCTGCGCCTATGGCGTGTCGATGAATCCGCGCTCCGCACCGAATCGAGTCGCCCACGCGCTCGCATCCCTGCCCGGAGTCGAAGTCGCCGGGACGCTCGCGCTCTTCTCACTCGACTTCGAGGCAATCACCCGAATCGAAGCGGAGTGTATCCGCGCACTCGGAAAGCTCCGCTGGATCGACCATGCCGGTTGCAAGGACATCGTGCTCGAGCGCACGGGAACACCGATGCCCCTCCTTCACCTTCGCCATGGTGCGGGTTCGCACGGTGACGCCGGGCGACCGCGACCGGGCTACGTGCACATGATCTGCCTCGACGAGACCCACACGTTCGTCGGGCGTTTGTGCGAACTCGGTTTCGAGCCGGCGACGGCCTCCGTACTGGCGCGGAACTGCCCTTGGGGAGATTGGTCGTTCGTCAGCTCGGGTGATATCTGAATCCGTGATGTGACGGCGGCGCCCCCCCCATGTCAGCGGTGTATCCTTCGAGCACCTGTTGGATCGCACGTGAACGACGAGCACACCTATCAACTCCTGGAGCGCTGGCACTCGGGCGACGAAGACGCGCTCGGCAGGATTCTCGAGCGGGACTTGCCATGGATCCGCAGGCGCGTCGAAGAGCGTTGCGGCGATGCGTTGCGTCGGCGCATCGATGACGAGGACATCGTCCAGGAAGCGATGCTCGAAGTCCTGCGATACGGACCGCGCTTCTTGATGTCCGATCGAGATCAGTTCCGCGGCCTGATGGTCCGCATCATCGAGAACGTGATCCGCGGGCAGCACGACTTCCACAATGCTCTACGTCGCGAACTCGCGCGCGAGAAGCCACTGCCAGCGCAAACACGCATCGACCTGGATCCCGCCGCACGCTCGGTCACGAGGCCGTCTCAAGCCCTCGATCGCAACGAACGAGAAGCGTGTGTCCGACTCGCCCTCGAACTCCTCGATCGAGAAGATCGCGAAGTCCTGTTGTTGCGCCAGTGGAAGGAGCTCAGCTTCACCGAGGTCGGCGAGCGACTCGGGATCAGCGAGAACACCGCGCGGATGCGCTTCAACCGTGCCCTGCCCAAGCTTGCGCGCAAGGTCGAACAACTCGAAACCGGCGCGATCGACCGTGCACTCCAGAACGGGCCCTGATCCGGTTCGTCTCCGTTCGTTTTCTTCGCCCGACGTGTGCGGTCCGGCCCTCGACTTCCCCTCCATCGTGCGATGACTCAGCGAGAACCAGACGGCTTGGTGCGGATGCAAGAAGCGCTCGAGCTCTTCTTGGCGTGGAAACAGCGACCGGATCGCGAAGACCCGACGCAGTTCCTCGAAGCCCATGAAGAGCTGCGCGAACTCCTGCAGCCACTCGTCGAGGATTTGACGAATTCGAGCGAAGATCCGCAGCAGCCTGATGGCGGCAGCGAGCACGCCTCCGACAGCGAGCGCTTGTTCGGTGCCTACCGACTGATTCGCGAGATCGGCCGTGGTGGAATGGGCGTCGTCTACGAAGCCGCGGAGCCATCACTCGGGCGTCGTGTGGCACTCAAAGTCCTACCGGGAGCCTTCGCTCGCGAGCCACGAGCGATTGCCCGCTTCAAGCGGGAAGCGTCGACAGCTGCACGCGTCAAGCACGACAACATCGTCCGCGTGCTCGCGGTCGGGACGCAGGACGACGTGCCGTACTACGCGATGGAGTTGATCGAGGGCGTGCCCATGCATCGACTCTTGCATCGCATCCGCGCCGACGGCGACCCGGGATCGGGCGCAGAGCTCGCCGAACTCGTGACGACGATGGTAGAGGCGGAGCACGAGATTTCGTGCGAAGCCACGGATCGTGGCTCGGCTCCGAAAACCGCGACGCGCACGACGACGCGCGGCTCGGCGACGACGCACGCTCGTTGGAAGGACGGCTACACCGAGACCCTGGTGGACATCCTGATTCAGATCTGCGATGCCGTCGCGCACGCCCACGAACACGGCGTCGTGCATCGGGACATCAAGCCATCCAACCTGATTCTGCGCCCGAACGGAACCGTCGTTCTCACCGACTTCGGGCTCGCTCGCGAGTTCGGCCTGCCCTCGATGACGATGACGGGCGAGTTCGCCGGGACACCCCACTACGTCTCGCCAGAACAAGCACGAGGTGCAGAACTCGGTCCGCCGAGCGATGTGTTCTCCCTCGGAGCGACGGCTTACGAACTCTTGACCAAGGAGCGCCCGTTCGACGGCAAGACGACCCACGAGGTCCTCGAAGCGATTCGTCGTCGCGATCCGGTCGACCCCTCCAAGTCCGGTCGGATTCCGCGCGACCTTGCGGCGATCTTGCTCAAGTGCCTCGAGAAGGACCCCAACCGGCGTTACGCGAGCGCCCACGACTTGCTCGCGGACCTCAGGGCGTTTCGCGAGTACCGGCCCGTGTCCGCGAGGCGTCCATCGACACTCGAACGCCTGGCGCGCACCATACGCCGTCGCCCTATCGAGACCGCTGCCATGATCGCGGGCGTCTCGGTCATCGCGCTGAGTCTGTATCTATGGATGACGCGTGCGGAGCGCGAGCTCGGTCGCGAAGTCGCACGCGCCAACACGATCGAACACGAACTCGAGTCGGCATTCGTCGAGTACTTCGCACGCCGGCGGCGCGCAGCCGCTGAGCACTTCGAGAAGGTCCTCGAACTCGATCCGTACAACGACTACGCCTACGTCGGCCTACTCGCGTTCCTCGACATCGATCGCGAGCGCGACTTCGCGAGATGCGCACGAGCGCTCGAGGCGAACCCGCAGAACTACACCTTCCAGCGTCTCAACGTCGTGATCCTCTGGCTGCAGGATCGACACGACGAGGCCCGAGAACTCTTGGCCAAGATCGCCGAACCACGCACCGCAGAAGAGTGCTTCGTAGCTGGCTGTCTGGCAACACCTGGCGCGACCACTGCTCGTATATCGGGCACCATGGAACGAGCGTCGGAGCACTATCGTCGGGCGGTCGAGCGTTCTCACCGCGCGCGACTCCTGCACTACATGATGCTCGCGACCATGA
This sequence comes from Planctomycetota bacterium, assembly GCA_020426005.1. Classification (GTDB taxonomy): domain Bacteria; phylum Planctomycetota; class UBA1135; order UBA1135; genus JACKHW01. Next base: position 13,082 of record JAGQQW010000091.1, read on the forward strand.
TCTCGCGCACGCGTGACGAACAGCGCATCCGCGAGATCGCATCGACACTCGAGGTGCTGTGGCCAACATCGAACATCGCGCACGCCGTCATCGGCATGACGCTGTTTCGTATCGACAAGCCTGCCGCACGCGCCGCGTATGAGAAGTCGCTCGAACTCGACGATACGACGATCCTCGCCTACTCGGGACTCGCCAATCTCGCAGCCAGTCAAAAGAAGCATGACGAGGCTCTGGAGCTCTGTGAGCGAGCGCTGAAGCTCGCTCCGGACAACGCCGAGTTCTTGGAGCTTTGCTGCGATCAATACACGCGGAAGGGCGAGTTCGACAAGGCTGTCGAGTTCGGGAGGCGTGCAGTCGAAATCGAACCCAACAACTCCACGGCACGCGTCGCTCTCGCGATCGCCCTGGAGCGCGCAGTCGACACGAACGACCCCGAGGCCGTCCGTGCAGTAAGGCTCGAAGCTCTCGAACACCTCGAGCACACGACCACGATCAATCGCTACTACGAAGATGCCCACAAAGGCATCGTCAACCTCACACGTTTGCTCGGAGACGAACCGCGGCGACGCGCCGAATACATGCGATGGGCGGAGGTCAATCCGGGAGGCGCTTGGGCACAGATGGAACTCGCGCGGTACTTGCTCGAACTCGAGTCTCCGAGCGCCGCTGACTTGGACCTCGCGCTGAAGGCCGCACGGCGGTCGAACATGCTCTTCAAGACCTCGGCCGACCTCATGCTCGTGCTCGCTCGCGCGGAGGCCGCCAACGGGGACGCGGTTGCGGCCAAGGCGACCCTGGCACGCGCGCGCGCCCATGCGCCCGAGAACGAAAAGGATCGGGCTGCCTTCGAAACCGCCGTGACAGCGATCGAAGCCGACCTGAATCGCTGATTCTTCGTGGTTCGTTGTGCGCTCCGCAGGGAGGGCACCCCTCTTGGGGATGAAACCAATCCCCTTGGACCGAACCATGAACATCGCGACGCAAACTCGATTCGCCTCCCGAAGCCTCCAGACGATCACAACGGCATTTCTCCTCGGCTTGACCGCCTGCGGTGGCGGCGGCGGAGGCGGCGGAGGAACCACCTCGGACGTCAACCAGGGCAGCTACGACAAGGACGCCTTCTCGTATCAGGATCCGTACGCTCCCGAGTTCCAACCTCTGCAGACAGCCGTGTTCCGGGCGACGCGCCAGGAAGAGTTGGCGGTCTTCGCCGGCGGCGACGGCAAGACTCCATGGGGACTCGCATTCGACGACACGGCCAATGCGAGTCGCCCCCTGAGCCTCTTCAGCACCTCCGTCCTGCCAGCCGGCTTCGCGGCTCGAGCGAGCGCGGCAGGTGCCGCCGATGATGTGCGTGGAGACGAAGTCGTCGTCATCGGCCAGACCGGCACGGACCTCGAAGCGATCACCCTCACGTCGGACACGAGCGGCCAGTGGTCGAACCGCAACCGCTTCTCGATCCCCGGGACCAACCTCGGCTATCGCGATATCGACGTGAAGCTCATCGACGTCGACGGCGACACGATCGACGAGATCGTCCTGAGCGCGACGTTCTTGTCGGCGTACGGCGGCTTCGTTCGCATCTATGACGATGAGGCTGCGGGCAACAAGTTGCTCCGCAACATCGACATCGCGGGCTCCTGGAAGCTCGACGTCGTTCCGTTCGACGCGGACGGCGACGGCACGTCCGAGCTGCTGCTGTTCAATCGTCAGTCGGCGAGTGCCCAAGTTGCCGTGCTCGAAGGGGCGAGCAAGGACTTCGCGATCCGATACGACTGGGTCGACGTCGATCGCTACGGCGAGGCGGCGGTTGCCGGCAACTTCGATGACGACGGGGACCTCGAGTTCGCAGTCGTCACCTATGGCTACATCTCGGGCAACTACCGTAGCTACGTCAAGTTCTACGACTTCGTCGATGGCAAGCCGGTCGAGTTCGAATCCGTGGAAGTCCTCGTCGGCGCACGCAGCATCTACGACGCGGTGGCCGTCGATACCAACCGTGACGGCGTGGACGAAGTCGCGGCGGCGATCCGCTACTGGTCCGGCTCGCGCTACTACAGCACGTTCGGACACGTATCTCCGAAGGCCGATGCCGGGCCTCGTGCGAACAACGTCTTCGTGCGGCACATCCTCAGCACTCCGGTGCACGTCCGACTCGCCACGTTCGATGGTGACGCGGACGGACGCGAAGAGGTCGCGATGCAATGTGTCTACACTTCGAGCAGCGGCAGCTACTACACGCACTCGTGCATCATGGCTCCGTTCGTGCAGAACGACGGCAAGTTCACGTTCGAGTACCGCTATCTCAATGCGGATGCGATCGAGAAGAACACGAACTGGGCTACCCTCGCTGTCGGCGACTTCGATCGCGAGAACCTCGTGCTGCGCAGCACCGGCAAGAAGTGGCTCGATCTCCCCGACCCGATGCCGATCGTCGTCATGGCCGCACCGCCGACGAAGGAAGGCGTGTCGCAGAACTTCGACAACTCCCAGACCGCGTATGGAACCGAGCAGTCCCAGGAACGCTCGCACGGCGTCACGACCGGATGGACCGCGTCCTTCTCGGTCGGCTTCGAGGCCGAGGACATCTTCGGTGTCTTCGGCGCTTCGGCGAAGCAGACGATCGCCACATCGATGAAGAAGACACTCACCAACTCGCGCAAGGTCACGTGGACCAAGACGTTCAGCGGTAGCTACGACAACGACACGATCATCTTCCAGGGCACGCTCTACCAGTGCTACGAGTACGAAATCGTGAGCGCCGAAGACGCGAACCTCGTCGGATCCAAGATCACGCTCAACGACCCGGTCGCGACGAAGATCTACAAGTGGACCGTCGACTTCTACAACCAGAACGTCGCCACCAAGGCGCGCATCGACGATACGGTGCTCTCGCACACGGTCGGTGACCCGAAGTCGTACATCCGCAAAGCCGATGCCGCGACCAAGCTCACGCAGGCCTTCGGTTGGGTCGACGAAGGGCTCGAAGTCGGCGCGGTGCGCGGCGGCACGAACAGCACGTCGGTCAGCGTGACGACCGCGAACTCGAGCGAGAAGTCCCGGAGCTTCTCGATCGACTGGGAAGCCGAGGTCAAGATCGGCGGCGCGACGATCGGCGGGAGCTTCGGCCTCGAATCGGAATCCGTCTACGGCGTCACGCTCGAGACCGGCACGACCTACGAAGGCACCGTCGGCGACATCGAGAACACCTCGCAGTGGTCCGACTGGCGCTACAGCTTCGGCCTCCTCGTCTACCGCCACGGCGCGGACGGCGACGGGGCGACGATGCGCGGCCAACGCCCCTACCAGGTGATCACCTACTGGGTCGACGACCTCGGCCCGTCGTATCGCTGAGCGTTCGAGTGTTCCGGCAGCGCTACGCGCGGAACGCTGGTCTCCCGTCTCGCGCTGATGAACGCCCGTTCTCAGCGCGAGCGCACGTACGGCACGCGTCTTGCTTTCGAAGTCGTCATGACGATCCTACCCATCCGACCAGTCCTCGCCTGCGCCTGCACGATCTCGCTCGCCTGCGCGCAGGTTTCGTGGAAACAAGTCGTCGCGGATTCGACACGCATTCTCGTGAACTCGGCGACGTATGACAGCAAGCGCAACGAGATCATCGCGACGGCCTACGACACCCAAGCGAAGACGGGCGTCACCCTGCGATACACGGGACGAGCGATGTGGCAGTACATCGGAACGAACTCGCTACCGCTCGTGACTGCGGCATCCACATACGATGTCGCGCGTGACCGAATCGTCGTCGTCACGACATCCCCCACTCCACAAACGTGGGAGTGGGACGGAACGACATGGGCACGCAATCCAGCCGTGTCGCCTATCGACACGACCCAGCTGTTCTACAACCACAAAGACGCTACCGTGCAGACCATCACGTGGACCGGCTCCAATCTGAAGCTCTGGTCATTTGACGGAATTGCGTGGAAGCGACGACCGACGTCCAACCCTCCGCTCTCTCGGACGAGGTTCGCGAGCGCGTGTGACCGAGATGGCAACATCTACGTGTTCGGCGGCATGGACTACACCTCCGAATTGTCCGAGACCTTGAAGCTCGTGTGGCAGTCGGGAGTGTGGTTGCGGATCACCGGCAATGGACCATCGGCCCGCTTCGACAGTCAAATGAGCCACGATCCAACACGCGATCGCATCGTGCTCTATGGAGGACGATCGTATGGCTCCACGTCGTACAGCAGTTATGCGGACACTTGGGAGCTGACTTCCACGGGATGGAAGCAGCGTGCGGCTTCACTGATCGCAAGCGAGAGCCGGCGTTGTTGTGCCACCCTCTTCTGGAACGATGCACGTGAGCGCACGATGCTCGTGGGCGGTCTCTACGTCTGGGGTCCCAAGAATCGCGAATACTCGAACTCGTTCTCGGACGTTCATGAATTCGGTCCTGACAATCCCGCCAGCCTCGTGACTTTCGGAAAGGGTTGCGCGAGCAACCTCAACGCTCCAGCGCTCGCAGCGATCGCACGCCCGTGGATCGGTGAGACCGTCGCGTTCGACATCGTCGGCGTCCGAAGCACGACCCCTCTCTTGTGGACCCTCGGCCTGTCGAACCAGACATGGGGTTCGGCGCCACTACCTCTATCGCTCGGGAATGCCGCGCCTGCCTGCAGCGTCCTCGTCGAGCCCTCGCTCGTGCAGACGACGACGAGTCGAGTTCGGTACCCGATCCCCGCAGATCGCACCCTCGTCGGTCAACGCTACTTCCACCAAGCGATCGCGATCGACCGCGGCGCCAATGCGCTCGGTCTCGTGCTGTCCGATGGTCTGGAGCTGGTCGTCGGCGAACAGTAGCGCGCGCTACTTCTTCGCTTCGGCGCGCTTGCGGCGCCGCTCGAGGATTTCCTCGCGGCGCGCAGTCTTCTCGGCTTCGAGCTTCGCGCGCTTTGCGCGCTCTTCGTCCGTGAGCATGACGTTCCACGCGGTGAGCCACTCGACTCCAGCGGGCTCGAAGCCGAGCGCGCGCACGCGCTTTTCCATGTCCGGCATGTGCGCGGCTCCATAGAAGATCGCGACGGACTTCGCCCCCTCGTCGAGCTGCTCTTCGAGCACGGCCATCGCGGCTGCATTGCGGTCCCCGATGATCGTCGACTTCTCGCCGTTGGACCCGCCGAGTGCGGCGAGGAGGTTCTCGACCTGTTCGAGCTGTTGCGCGAACAAGAACTTGAGGTAGTTCGGATCGTTCATCCCGGCCAGGATGTGGAACGTCGTGATCGGCGGCGCGTCCTTCTGGTTCTGCATGCCGGCGAGCATCATGCGGATCATCAGGGTGACCATCGACTCGCCGCGTTCTTCTTGCTTCTCGAGGAACTGCTTCGGGCTCAGGTCCGCATGCACGAAGTTCTTCGCGTCGTAATCGATCGCGTCGAGCTGGAACACGAGGCCGAGCGAGTTCTTCATGAGGCGCTGGATCCGCGTGATGAGGCTCGGCCTCGACTCGTCGCGCTGCGAAGGACGCGTTCCCTTGGGAGCGACGAGTTCGTAGAGCACGGCGTCATAGGAGCGGAAGCGCTTCTCGAGATCCGCGTAGTAGCCGGAATCGCCGATGTGCACGACCGCGACGAGATCGACCTTCCGACCGGCGGCATCGGTGTAGTGCGCGATCGATGTCTGATAGCGCCCCTCGGTCTCGTGCTCCCCCTTCCAGCGCATGAAGCGCTTGGCCTCGTCCGACACTTCTTCGGGCGCGGTCTCCGACTTCTTGGAGTCCTGTGCATCGCGCTTCGAGCTGGCCCGATTCCCATCCTGGGCGAGGACCGTGTCGGGCGATACCTCGTCACAGGCCAGAAGCAAGAGCGAGCAGAAGACGGCGGTGATCGAGCTTCGCATCCGAATCATGATACCCATCAACCCCAGTGAGCGAAGGCTTCGACGAGAGCACTCTCCGTATCCGTCGCCTCGTCGACGACTCGATGACACTCGCCGGCTTTCGCGATACGCATCACGAAGCACGCGCCACCGCTCGCGGAATCTTCGCAGTGGACCGTGCCGGCGTGCGCGTCGACGATTCCACGCGTGAGCGCGAGCCCGAGGCCGGTTCCATCCGGTCGATCCGTCAGCACTTCGCCCCGCTGGTAGAACTTCTCGAAGATCGCCTCTTTCTCGCGGTCGTCGCCGATACCCGGCCCCGAGTCCGTGACTCGGAGTTCGAGCATCGTGAGTCGCTGCGTGAGTTCGACCCGCACTCGCCCGCGCACGGGCGAGAACTTGATGGCGTTGTCCAGGAGCTCTCCGATCGCTTGCGCGATTCGACGCTCGTCGCCGCGGTACGCACACGAGTCCGAATCCGGTGTGAACTCGAGCTTGATAGACTTGAACACGATCTTGTTCTCGTGACTCTCGATGACATCACGAACGACGTCCACGAGGTCGAAGTCCGTGATGTTCCAGGTCAGCGTACTCGCCTCGATCTTCGTGAGGTCGAGCACGTCGTCGATCAATCGAGTCAATCGCTGCGACTCACCTTGGATGATTCGCAAGAACTCGTTCTCTTCGTCACTGCGTGAATCCTCGGAGAACTGCAGCAGTAGCTCGGCGTACGCGCAGACCGAGGTCAGAGGAGTGCGGAGCTCGTGACTGATCGATGCCAAGAACTTGTCCTTGGCCTGCATCGCCTCTTCGTTGCGCACGGCGGCCCGCGTCAGTCCATCGAGGCGTCGACGGAGCTCGCGCTGCATGCGCTTGTAGGACGAAGTCACCTCGACGAGCGCCTTCTCCTCGACCATGTCGAATTCGGCATCGAGGCGACCTTCGCCGGCCTCCGTCAGGCCATAAACGAGGCGATCGAGGAATCGAATCAACCCACCGGCGAATCGATGCCAGTTGACCAACCCTGCAACGATCCCGAGAACCCCCAAGATCGCGAACCGCCACCACGGCAACACGAGCACGGAGTCGTCGTGCACCAGGCAATACCCGGCTCTCCCCCCAGCTCCCACGAAACTCGATGCCAGGACCAAGGAGCGATCATCCAATTCGAAGATCGACGACGCGGACTGCGAAGCGTCTCGGAGGTCGCTACTGCCGATCTTGGCGACGATCGACGATTGCACGTCGGATCTACCCACGTCCGACGCGAACACGAGTTGTCCGACCGACAGCCAGACGCTCATCCCGGCAACACGCTCGAGTTCTCGCGCATAGCCCTCATCCACGCGGCGACCGACGACGACGACACCCGAGACGTTGCCATCCTCGGAGATCGGCGCTGCGGCGATCAGCCAGGCAGAATCGGGGAACACCCACAACCCGCGCCCAGGACGACCCTGGTACGCCGAGCGCG
>JAGQQW010000092.1 GCA_020426005.1 Planctomycetota bacterium
TCTCCGACGCGTACTTCGAACTGCTCGCTGCGCATCCCGAACTCGCGAAGGCGTTCGCGTTCTCGACGTCGATCGTCGTCGTCGTCGATGGTAAGGCCATCCAGATCACGCCGCCGAAGCCTGAAGGTCCGAGCAAAGAATCGAACAAGGACGACGACGAGTCGAAGAAGTCGGACTCGCACGACAACGAAGTCAAGCGCGGGTCCGGCGACTGACCGGACGAGGCTCGGTGGCGCACCGCGACGCCGAACAGCGCGTTCAGCGCCGGATCGTCTCGCTCGCGAAGAAGCGCCGCGAGTCGCCCCAGCCCTCGACGTCCTTGCCGTCGATGCGGTCGAGCGCCTTCTCGAAGAAGCGCTTGACCGGCCCGCGCTCCTTCTTGGCGAGCTTCTCGATGTCCTTACGCGCACGGCGCGAGCGCAGTTCGGCGAGCGCCCAGATGGATGCGTTGCGCGTACGGTCGTCGCGTTCGCGGAGACCACGCCGCATCAAGACATCTACCGACCGCGAGGCAAGCTTGTCGTCCGCATCTCCGAATCGCGCCAAGGCGACGTAGGCGTTGGCGCGGCTTCGATCGGACTTGTCCTTGACGGCCTGACCGAGCGCGTCCCACACGTCGGCGTCGCCACGACCGCACGCGGCAGCGGCACGCAGGAGCTCGTCGCGCGCAATGTCGTCGCGCTCCTCTTCCCACGCCTTCAAGAGCTTGGATGCGAGCCCTGGCGTGCGAACTTCTTCGGCAGTCACGGCCGCTTGCGCCCGAACCTCGGGATCCTTGTCCGCGATCCCGAGCTCGAGCACGGCTTCGAGCCAACTGCGGTCCCCGTTGCGCTTGCGCGCAGCTTCGAAGACCCGCGCCCGTGTCGACGGCGAGGGGATCTGTGGATAGAGCCGAGCGACCAATGTCTTGTCGGTCGCATCGAGCAACGATTCGATGGCCTTGCGCGCCGCGTTCTGGTCGTCGCCGAACAAGCCCGCAAACGGAATCGCCGCGCCTTGTTGTTTGTCCCCGCCCTGCTTCATGGCGAGTGGATCGATCGTGCCCTGCCATCCAGGATCCTGATCGTCGAGCGTCTTCGTGAGGAAGCGCACGAACTCGGACCGTTTGAGCTTCCCGGTCTTCGTGGCAATGAGATGACCGCCGCCGTTCAGCACGAGGTGGATCGGTGCTTTCTTGACCTGCTCCCCGAGATAGCGTTGCTCCACATCCTTCGCCACCGCGAGCGCGCTCTGACTCGAGACGGTCTGAAAGACGGCGCTCATGCCCTTGCGCGGCCCCTCGGTCAGCGGCGCCGTGGGCTCGTTGCTCCCAACGACACACACGAGCTCACGCATCACGGGGTGCACGAGAAGAGACGGATAGACCTCGTCGAGGTAGTAGCGACTCGCGGCTTCGCCAGGATCGAGCACCGCGATGAGCACGGGGCGCCCGAGCCGTGTGGCCCGCGTGAGTGCGTCGGCGATCGAAGGCTCCCAAAACACCGGGGGCTTCGCATCAGGACGCGACGTATCCGAACGGGGCGCATCGCCCTGCGCGTTCGAACTCTGCGCGGCAATCACGCCGGCCAGGATGCCTGCGATCAGCGTCGGTACGAGGTTCCGGATCATGCGATGAGCCTGCCCGGAGTTGGCCGCGCTGGGAAGCACCGACACGGACCTTCCCGCCGCGGGAGTTGCACCTTTGCGGGTAGAACGTCGCTCGGGGGAGTTCTCCATGTCCTACACTCTTCGGCACATGACCAGCCAGACCTCGATCCCGACACCCCCACCCACCGATCTCGGCCAGGCGTCCGGCCAATGGATCGACCCTTCGCTCGACCTCTTCGAGGAGATCGAGAAGCTCAAGAAAGAACGCAAGGCCGTCGTCCTCGCGCACTACTACCAGGACGCCGATCTGCAGGACATCGCGGACGTCCTGGGCGACTCCCTACAGCTGGCACAGGCAGCACGCGCACGGAAGGACGCCGAGGTGATTCTCTTCCTCGGTGTCCACTTCATGGCCGAGACCGCCAAGATCCTCTGCCCGGAGAAGACGGTCGTCCTGCCGGACTTGGCAGCGGGTTGTTCGCTCGCCGACGCGTGCCCTGCCGACAAGCTTGCCGCATGGCGCAAGGACCACCCGGAACACGTGGTCGTCACCTACATCAACTCGACGGCGGCAACCAAGGCGGAGTCCGATTGGATCTGCACGTCGAGCAACGCGAAGCGCATCATCGAAGCCATTCCTCGTGATCAGCCGATCCTGTTCGCTCCGGACCAGAACCTCGGCGCGTGGCTCGCCAAGACGTGCGGACGCGAGATGGACCTCTGGCCCGGTTCGTGCATCGTCCACATCACGTTCAGCGAGCGGCAGATCGTCCGCCTCAAGGCCGAACATCCGGATGCGGAGTTCATCGCCCACCCCGAGTGCGAGGACAACGTCCTGCGTCATGCCGACTTCGTAGGCTCGACGTCCCGACTGCTCGAGCGTGTGGCGACGGGCGAATCGAAGACCTTCATCGTTGGCACCGAAACCGGCATCCTTCACGAGATGCGCCGCCAGGCACCCGACAAGGTCCTGATCCCGGCGCCGGTCGAGGCGCGCGACGATGGCACGTGCGGCTGCCAAGAGTGCCCGTACATGAAGCTCAATACGCTCGAGAAGGCATACCTCGCGCTCCGCGACCTGAAGCCGAGTATCGAACTCGACGAGGACCTGAGACAGCGAGCTCTCGTCCCTCTCGAGCGCATGCTTTCGATCTGAAGAACTTCTTACTCTTTGCGCGATTCCGAGAACCGGAATCGCCGATGGTTCGTAGGGGCCGCGTTGCGCTCGATTCCGGGCGCAATCCGAAGCCTAGGAGATTCCATGAAGAGCCATCGCCACACCGCACTGCTCAGTGCGGCTCTTGTCGCGTCGCTCCTGTGCGGTTCGATTTCGGCCCAGGCCGACACCGAAACGCCGCAGAAGCCCGCGACGAAGAAAGCACAAGATCCCGCACCGGAAAAAAAAGGGGCAGCGCCCCCAACGGAAGAAGCCTCTCGAAATCGGTCAACCGGTGCCCGCGGACATCGCGCTGCCGACGATCGACGGTAAGACTCGCTCGTTCGGCGACCTGCGCGGCAAGGTCGTGTTCGTCCACTTCTGGTCGATCACGTGTCCGTGGGAAAAATATGCCGAGCCGGTCATCGTCGAACTCGAGAAGGCCTACAAGGGCAAGCCGGTCGTCGTCCTGGCGATCAACTCCAACCAGAACGAGATCGGACCTGCGCCGAAGCCCGCGAACGATGAAGAGAGCGGCAAGGAACAGGACAACAAGGACGAAGACGAGCAGGACGGCGACGCAGGCGAGAAGAAGCAGAAGCCCTCGCAGTACGCCAAGCTCATCGCACACGTGAAGAAGACCGAAGGCTTCGATCACGAGGCGCTCGTCGACCACGGCAACACCGTCTCGACTCTGTTCGGCGCGCGGACGACCCCGCACTGCTTCGTCATCGACGCCAAGGGCGTGCTTCGCTACGCGGGCGCGCTCGACGGATATGCCCAGGACAAGAAGAACCCCGAGGCCTACGTGAAGAACGCGATCGACGCGCTCCTTGCTGGCAAGGATGTCGAGACCACGACGACACGGCCCTACGGCTGAAGCATCAAGACTGGCGGCCGCCGTGCGCGGTCCCGCAACTGATCTCCTGGCCGATATTCGACGCGCCCGGGGCCCATGGGTCTCGGGCGCGCGGCGTTTCTGGTAAACCGATTCCCCATGTCCGCACGATTCCTCGCACCGCTCGTCGTCGCTCTCGGGGCCCTTGGCTTGGCGACCGCATGCAACGATCACCACGACTCGAATCCTTCTGCGACCAGCAATCGGGCAAAGTCGCCGGACGTGCGCTTCGCGACCTGGAGCGATGTCCAGAACGTGCTCGCTGGCAAGACGAGCCTCGTCAACTGTTGGGCACTCTGGTGAGCGCCTTGCAAAGCAGAGCTACCCGGCCTGGTCGAGGTCGGAACGAAACTCACGAAGAACGGCGGGCAGTTGGTGCTCGTCAGCTACGACTTGCAGCTTCCGAACGCGACAGCGAGTGATGCGCTGAAAGAGAAGATCCGGACGTTCCTCGCGGGGATCGACTTCGACGGTCCGTGCCTCGTACTCGAACCCGGCGAGATCGCGAAGTTCGAAGAGCACTTCGATCTCGGTGGCGGCGTCCCTGTGACGTTCACGGTCGACCCGAGCGGCAAGGTCGTCGCGCGGCACGACGGCGAAGCGACCAAGGCCGAGTTCGAAGCCATGATCCCGCGCGATCTCAAAGCACGGTGACGCCGCCGTCGGGCTCACCGACGACGATCGACGACGCGAGCCCACAGAACAGGCCGCATTCGACGACTCCGGGGATCGCATCGATGCGCGGCTCGAGCCCCACGGGGTCCGCGATCCCGTCCTCGAAGCGACAGTCGACGATCCAATTGCCGTTGTCCGTCACGAGGGTCGCACCCGAGGCATCCTGCCGGAGATAGGTCTCGCATCCGAGCTCGGCAATCTTGCGTCGCGTCGCCTCGAAGCCGAACGTCAGGACTTCGACCGGCAGCAGAAAGTCGATACCGAGTCGATCCACGAGCTTGTTGCGGCCGACGATGACGAGCATGCGCTGCGACGCGGCGGCCACGATCTTCTCACGGGTCAGCGCAGCCCCTCCGCCCTTGATCAGGCACTTCGCGGGATCGACTTCGTCCGCGCCATCGATCGTGAGATCGAGCTCCGGATCGTCCTCGAGCGTGGTGAGCGGGATCTCGAGCCGCCTGGCCTCGGTCGCCGTCACCGAACTGGTCGGCACCCCACGGATTCGCAGCCCATCATCACGGATGCGCGCCGCCAGACGTTCGAGCGCGAACTGCACGGTGCTCCCCGTCCCCAGTCCGAGCACCATGTCCGTCTCGACTTGATTCGCAGCGAAGACCCCCGCAGTGCGCTTGCCTTCGGCCTCGAGATTGCGCGCGGTCCGTTCGTTGGTCGCCATCGTCCCCTCCCGTTTTTCCCCGATTTCCAGGCCCTGAGAGCCCCCGAGGTTAGCGGGGCCACCCGGACGGGACCGCGGAAAACGCCATGCGATGGCTTCTTGCAAAAGCGATTGATTTGCAACAAGGCGAGACTACGCTGGTGTCGATGGTGCAGTACGCTTCCAACGTGGTTTTGGGAGCATCACGCACACGAGTGGTTCGGAAGAGGTCCAACGACGCCCGATGAGCTTGCTTGATTCCGGTTCCTTCGTATCGACGGCAGAACACGCGCCGGCAGACCGTGCACCGCGGCTCATCTGTGGCCTGCACGAACTCGGCCGTCGTCAATCCGCGAAGATCGTCGATGTCGACCCGGCCGTCAGCCCCCGCCTCGCCGCACTCGGCTTCTGCAAAGGAACGATCCTGCGCCTCGATCGACGGGCGCCCCTCGGAGACCCGAGGATCTTCGAACTGCGGGGGACGCGCCTCGCCCTCCGCAAGAGCGATGCACGCCTCATCCGCGTCGAATTGATCTGAGCGGCGCGTCGATCACGTGGTCACGACCGCGGAACACCGCCCAGCGGGGACCAAGAGCAGTCGTCGATTCGCCCTCGTCGGCAGTCCGAACTCGGGCAAGACGACGCTCTTCAATGCACTGACCGGTCTTCGCGCAAAGACCGGCAACTACCCGGGCGTCACGGTCGAACGTCACAGCGGCGCACTCCGTCTCGAGGATCCGAGACAACGCCCGGCGGAGATCGTCGACCTCCCAGGCACGTACAGCCTCGATGCGATCTCGGAAGACGAGGCGGTGACCGTTCGCATGTTGCGCGGCCAGCTCGACGAAGAGCTCGACGCCGTGCTGGTCGTCGTCGACGCGACGACGCTCGAGCGATCGCTCCCGCTCCTCGCCGAGGTCCTGACGATCGGCCGCCCGACCGCACTCGTCCTCACGATGATCGACGAGCTGCGAGCGCGCGGCGGGACGATCGACGTGTTCGAGCTGCGCCGCTGTCTCGGCATCCCTGTCGTCGGAATCGTCGGCAACAAGGGCGTCGGACTCGACGACCTCAAGCTCCTGCTCGCCGAACCCGAGGGTTGGCCACTCGCTCCTGCGCGCGAGGCACATGCAACGGCGGACGAACGCTTCGCGTGGGCCGACGACGTGTTGGCGCGCGCCTCGCGGGAAGTCCCCGGCGACAGCCGCATCACGCGACGCCTCGATGCACTCCTCCTGCATCCGGTGCTCGGACCAATCGTCTTCCTGGCATTCATCACCGTCTTCTTCCAAACGGTCTTCTCCGGTGCGGCACCGCTGATGGATGCCATCGACGGTCTCGTCGGGAGCACCGCCGACCGCGTGGCGACGTTGTTGCCGGCGGGCCTCTTCAGCGACCTCGTGTGTGACGGGATCATCCGCGGCGTCGGCGCCGTGCTCGTCTTCTTGCCGCAGATCGTCCTGCTCTTCGCGGTGATCCTGTTCCTCGAGGCGTCGGGCTACATGGCGCGCGCGGCGTTCGTCGTCGACAGGCTCATGGGCTTCGTCGGGCTCGAGGGACGCTGCTTCATCGCGTTGTTGTCGAGCTATGCGTGCGCCGTGCCCGGCATCCTCGCGACGCGGTCGATTCCGTCACCGCGGCATCGACTCGTGACGATCCTCGTCGCGCCGCTCACGACGTGCTCCGCGCGCATGCCGGTCTACGCACTCTTGATCGCCGCGTTCGTCGAACCGACGCCGGTGATCGGCCCACTGACGGCGCAAGGCCTCGCACTGCTCGCGCTCTACTTCCTAGGAGCGTTCTCGACGCTACTCGCCGCGGCGCTCCTCGGACGCGGCTTGGTGCGGGGGCGTTCGTTGCCCTTCTACCAAGAGTTGCCGCCGTACCGCTGGCCGAGCCTACGCGCGATCGGTCAACAGATCTGGCAGCGCGTGCGCATCTTCTTGAAGCGCGCCGGAACCGTGATCCTCGCGGCATCGATCCTCCTGTGGGCCTTGCTGTCGTTCCCTCGCCAGGATGTTCCGGCCGGGACGACCGAGGAAGCACGACAGCAGATCGTCCTCGAGAACAGCTACGCCGCGAGCATCGGCAAGGCCATGGAACCCGTCTTCGCACCGCTCGGCTTCGACTGGCGCATCAACGTCGGGCTCCTCGGCTCGTTCGCCGCGCGTGAAGTCATGGTGTCGACACTCGCCCAGATCTACGGCCGAGGCGATACCGACGAGACGGACGAAGGACTCGTCGGCCGTGTGCGTGAGGCGATGGAGCCCGCGACGGCATTCGCGCTCCTCGTGTGGTTCGTCTACGCACTGCAGTGCATCTCGACGATCGCGGTCATGCGTCGCGAAACCGGCTCCTGGCGCTGGCCACTCTTCGCACTCGTCTCGATGGGCGTGTTCGGCTGGGTCGGCGGGTTCGTGACGTACCAACTCGCGTCCTGACGAGGGACCACAGCGAGGCGCAGCTACTGCACGGTCGCATCGACGGCGACCGTGAACGTCGGCACCTGACTCGACTGATAGTAGGACCACGCGAGCGCCTGGAACACGATGTGCGACCCGATCGGCAACGTCGCAGGCACCGTGAACGTGAACGACTCGAGGCCACCCGGGCAGGCGCGCACCGTGTCCTGCGTCGTAAGAACACCCGACGCCGCAACGAGGATCGGAAACTCGAACAGTTGATTGTGGATCCCGGGAATCGTGAGACACACCGGGCGTGCACCGATTCCGAGGAAGAGCGCGAACGGCTGATTCCGCACGCCGCGAATCGACAGCGTGACCTGTTCGCTCCGCCGCAGGATCGTCGCCAATCCGGAGCACGTGAACGCTCGGCCGCAAAGCACCCCAGCGCCCCCACTGCGCTTCGCGAGGAGCATACCGGTCTCGCCATTCCCGATCTGCGCCACAGCCCCGCGGACGGTGACGCACGAGAAAACGAGAGTCGCGAGAACGAGAATGCGTACGCTGGACATGCGCTTCACGATACGACGCGTCGGCGCAGTCCGCTCCAACCACCCAGCCCCCTTTGTCAGAGGTGCGCTCAGAGCTTAGAACAGGATCGTGACGAACCCCGACGAACCCACACCGAGGCCCCGCGCCAGCGCCCGTCGACGCCCGCCGGCCAAGCGCAAGGCCTCCAAGAAGCCGATCGTCGTCGCGGGCGCGATCGGGATCGCAGGGATCGTCGCGATCGCGTTGTCGACCACGGGTGCGAATTCCGAGCCGGTGCGGCGGATCACCGAGCTGGTCGTTCGTTGCGTTGACGGCGCTGGCAAGCCACTCGCACACGTCGATGTCGCGTTCCACGCGAAGGATCGTCCGCTCGAGGAGCCGAGCCTGCGGACGCGCAGCGATGCCGAAGGGCGTGCAGTGCTGCCTGCCGAGATCGCGCGCGGTGCGTGGTACTGCGTCGGTAAGAGTGCGGAGCTCGGCTCGGTGAGCCAGTGCTTCATCGAGCAGGGTGATGTCACGCGCGAGCTCATGGTCGACGTGCCCGCGGATATCGAAGGCAGCGTCGTCAACTCGGCGGGCGACCCCGTGCCGGGAGCCATCGTCGAGGCGCGTATCGTGCAAGGACCCGTCCTCGCGACGACCAAGAGCGACGACGGCGGTGCCTTCGTCATCCAAGGCTTCTCGTCGAGTCTGCCGTTCTTGCAGTTGATCGCTCGACAAATCGGCCACGCGAATGCCGAAGGCTCGTGGGACCGCCACGCGACCGAACCCGTCCAATTGACGCTCACGAAGACGAAGCCTCTGCGCGTACGCGTCACGGGGCCGGACGGAGCGCCCATGGCCAAGCTGAAGGTCTCGATCGTCGGCTATTCGGATCATGTGCTCGAGACCGACACTGAGGGCAAGGGCGAGTTCGCCGGCCTGCTCTACGGCGAGCCATACTTCCTCCACATCGACCACCCGTTCTTCACCTACCGATACCAGGCGTATTCCCCGCGATCGGACGCGTACGAGGTGCACCTGCAGCGCCCGCATTCCCTGCGCGCCGTCGCCGTCGACACAGGCGGCGTCCCGATACCGGGGATCGAGATTCGCCATCGCCATGGCCCACGACGCTGGGTGCGAACGACGACGGATGCGAACGGACGCTTCGTGCTCGGTGATCTTCCCGCCGGACGCGTCGAGTTGTGGTTCGAGGGCAACGAGCGCGAAGGCAACGTCGACGTCGAGATCGCGGAGCAGAGTTCGACGACGGACGATTCCGGCGAACGCAAGGTCGTGCTGCAATGAGCCGGGACCCGACGTTCTTCCCGTTCGTCGAGTTCGAGCTCGTGAGCCGATCGATCGCAGCTTCACCGATCGAAGCGTGCGGTCTCGTGCTCGCGCCGCCTTGCGCGGTTTGGCCCGACGATGCCAGTACGTATCGCGCGTCGCAGACCCGCAACGCGAGCCCGAGCCCTATGCGCGCCTTCTGGATCGACCCCCTCGAGTGGATCGCGCAGGAAGACGCCGCGCAAACGATCGGTCTCGCCGTGCACGGTTTCTGGCATTCGCATCCACGAGGCAGTTTTCGCCCGTCGATCGCCGATCTCCAGATGCGCGAACGACTCGGCGACGGTGCTCCTGACTGGCTCTTCGCGATCGTCGGCCGAGACGACTGCGGAGCATGGCAACTCGCCGTCCACGAGAACGAGAACTTGCGCCGGCACGGTCGACGCGCACTGCTAGGCTGACGGCATGTCGCTCATGCATTCCGTGTTGGCCGCCGTCTGCGTCGTGTGCGCAGCCATGACTTCGAACGGCTTCGCACAAGATCGAGGCGCCGAGGCTCCGGGGCCACGCCAAGAGACACCGGCGCAGGAACGCAAGAAGCCAGAACTCCCGAACCTACCGCCCAACAAGAAGGACGAACTCGAAGAGCTGCTGAAGCGTTTCGAGAAGAAGGCTCTCACGCCGGAGGAGGCTTCCAAGATCCTGCTGCGTCAAGAACTCGAGCGAGCGCGCGAAAGAGAGCGAGCGGAAGCGGGAACGTCCACGACGCTGCCAAACGCGTCGAAGAGCACGCAGGATCCGGCGACCCGGAACGGCACTTCGGACGACGAGAGCGACTTCCCGACCAATCCGTTCTTGGGGACGTGGATGGTCACGCGCATCACACGCCCACGTGCGGGGCTCGGCAACGGCAGCGGCTACATCATCTTCACGCCGAGCTTCATGTCGATGCACCTCTTCCTGGGGAGTCCGACCCAAGAACCACAGTGGCAGTCCTCGATGCGGCGCTATTGGGTGCAGGGGCCGCTCTTCGTGACCGCGAGTATTCTCGGCGTGCAGAACAGCGATGACGGCGAGTCGATCCTGCTCGAAGAGGCTGGTCGTCGGGAGTCGCGCCGCTTTCAGTTCTTGGGGCCGGATCTGCTCCGAATCTCCCAAGGCCAACGGAGTTACATCGACCTGCGGCGCGTGGAGTGGTTTGGCCCGGCGCGATGAAAAAAACCCGACCCTCGGAGCCCCTCCGTCGTAGAACGGGGATCGTGCTCGAGGGACGGTCCTTCTGGCATGCCCCACAACGACGAAGGAACGCCCGATGAGGAAGCTCCTACAGCGCGCTCTACCGGCCCTTGTCGCGGCCGCCATGGCACCATGCCTGGCCACCGCACAGGGCGCCGATCAGGACGCGATGAAAGCGAATCTCGAGAAGAAGCTCTCTTCCGAGTTCATGAAGAAGGTCGATTGGAAGACCGACTATGCCGCGACGCTCGCGAGTGCGAAGAAGTCCGGCGAAGTCATCTTCGCCTACTTCACCCGCAGTTACGCACCGTGACCCCCGTGTCTCGCTCTCGAAGGAGGACTCTTCCTCGAGGACGACTTTGTCGAGTTCGGCAAAGAGAACACGATGCTGTGCCACATCACGACCCACATCGAAGGGCGTGTGGACGACGACCGACTTTCATCGGTCGGCGGCATGGGCTTCCCGACGATCTGCGCGATCGACGGTGACGGCAAGGTCCTCGCCAACCTCGCTGGAGGACGCGACGTCGCGAGTTTCAGCGCGATGATGACCAGCGCCAAGGAGACGATGAAGGCGCTCGTCGAGCTCGAGAAGAAAGCGAGCGAAGGCGATGCCGAGGCTCTCAACGAGTTGATCGTCAAGAAGGTCGAACTCGCCAGGATCGACGGCGACGAAGCCACGAAACTGCTCGCGAACGAGAAGCTCGGTGACGAAGCGAAGAAGAAGCTCCGTGGCGTGATCGCGACCGCCAAGGTCGAAGCGATCATGAAGAACGTCACGCGTGACCCGAAGACGCAGGTCGCAGCGGGCGCCGAGTTCGCCAAGCTCATCGCGGAAGGCTTCGACTTCCCCGACCTCAACACGAAGCTCAATGCGCACTACTTCGCATCGATGCACGCCGAACAGAAGGTCGACGTCGAGCTCATGAAGAAGTGCGTCAAGGCGTTCAAGGACGCCGAGGGCATCAACCCGCGCTTCCTCGAACAACTCGACAAGCGCCTCGCGGACCTCGAAAAGAAGGCGAGCGGAGGCGACAGCGACGACGGCGAGAAGAAGAACGACAAGAAGTAGTCGTCGAGACCGATCGGCCCGGGTCGCGCGTGCGCCCCGGGCTGATCGCAACCGACTCGCGGTGCCCGGTCCGCGTGTCCGCCGTCAGCAGGACACGAAAAACCCGGATTTGCTCAGTTGCGAATCAGGTCCGGTGCCTGTGATCTAGCGAATCGTGCTCCTGACGGACTCTCCGCCGATCTCGCAGCCGGTCTGCTCCGAACGCCGTGTCGCTTCGTCGATCACGTCGGGCCTTTCGCTGCCGATCCTGCTCGTCATCGCCTTCGCGGCGAGAGTGCCGGCGATTCTCTGGAGTCGCGGATACACGTTCTTCGACGAGCAGTTCCAGTATCTCGATCCGGCGTACCACCTCGTGACCGGCGCGCCGTTCTTGCAGACCCACGAATGGGTCAACGGCATTCGTAGCTGGGTCTTTCCCGGGATCGTCGCGGGCTTCCTCGAGGTTGCGCGCTTCTGCGGGTTCGAGGGACCCGAGAGCGAACTGATCTTCGTTAGGCTCTGTCTCGCCGTGATCTCGCTCCTGGCCGTGTACGGGATTTGGGAACTGGTGCGAGCGGCGAAGCTCGAGACCCATCGAACCGCCGTGCTGATCCTCGCGACGTGCAATGGGATCCTCGTCTATCAGGGCGTGCACCCCAACGGTCCGGCATTTTCGTGCGGGCTCGTGATCTTCGCACTCGGACTCTTCGCGTTCCCTGGACGATTGCGTGCGCTCCTGGCGGGGCTCGCCGTAGGCCTCGCGTTTTGCTGTCGGCCACAAGACGGCCTCTTCGGCGCATCCATCTTCGTTGCAGGAGTTCTGACGAAGCGAACGGCGGACGCGATCGTGTTTGCAGCCGGATGCACCGTCATGATCCTCGTGCAAGGATGGGTCGACTTGGTGACCTGGGGCAGTTTCTTGCACTCACCCATCGAGTACGTGCGCTTCAACCTGGCGCATAGTTCGAACTGGGGCGGACAGTCGATCTTCACGTACTTGGTCGTCGTCCTGATCTTCGCGCCCTTCGCGCATACGGGCCTGCGATACCTCGCGATTGGTTCCAAGCGCTTGCCGTGGGTCGCGTTCGCAGCTGCGATCGCACTCGTTGCCCATCAAATACTCGATCGCAAATCACCGCGCTTCGTGACCCCGTCACTGGCGCTCGTCATCCTGCTCTGGTCGATCGGTGTCGCGCGTGCACACGTGCAGGACATGACGAAGCGCGGCGTCGCGCGCTTCTTCGTAACGACATCGTGGATCCTCGCTGCGATCCTTCACGCAGGCCTGTTCTTCGCCGCGTCGATCTCCTACGCGAGCAGGCAACGCATCCAGACCGCGCTCCATCTCGGGACGATTCCCGATGCGACGGGGATCGCGTACTGCGGGTTGTCGCCCATCGATTCCGGTGGCGCGTTCTACTATCGAGGCACGGCACCACGCCACTATGTCGACGAAAGCGAGCTCGTGGCCATGCTCGACGTAGGCACGGAGATATCGCACGTCGTCATGCGAGCCAAGACCTCGCTCGAACTGCCACCACCATGGCAACTCGCAACCGACGCCGAGTTCGACGCAGTCTGGAATCCGAGCGGGCGACAGACCTACGTCATCTATCGCCTGCGTCGGGCGGAGTGACGCGACGGCAACCGAGTTCCGCGAGTTCTCTGGCACCTACGAGACGAGCTGCAGCGAAGAACACGAGCACACCGACAACGCCGGGGACGAGCAACAGAAGCCCAATGCGCGTCCACAACGATGTTCCGGCGACTTCGGTGCAAGCCGATGCGGTCCACCATGCCGCGAGCGCCGAAGGCACGGACGCGATCGTCGCGCGCGCGAGCGTGGTCACAATACGGCGACCAACGCCTTCCCCACCGACACGGCGCAGCAACGCAATCGCGAGCCAGACCGCGTTGATCGTCGCGATGATCGCCGACGACAGCGCGAGTCCCGGCGTACCGAGACGCGGTGCGAGCAGGACGTTGAGTCCTTGCGCAACGAAGAGCAGCGACGCCGCGATCCGCAACGGCGTGCGCATGTCGTCGAGTGCGTAGTGCGTGCGCGCGAGGATCTGCACGGAGATCAAGCCAGGGAGCGCGCAGGACAGCACACGAGTCACGGTCGTCGCCTCTGCAGCGGCGTTCGCGTCGAAGCGCCCTGACCGGAAGAGTACGTCGACGAGCCAAGGCGCGAGCGCGAACAGGCCCGCCGCCGCGGGAAGCGCGAAGAAGATACCGAGACCCAGCGCACGCGACACTGTCTCGCGAAACTCCGCGTGCTCACCGCGCCCGCCGAGCAACGACAAGAGCGGAAACACCGCCGTGCCGAGCGCGACACCGAGAAGCGCGTGCGGAAACTCCAGCAGACGGTTCCCGAGGAAGAGAATCGATGGTGCCCCGGTGTCGATCAGGAACGCTGCCAAGACCTGCGTGATCAGAGTGTTGAGCTGAAGCACGGACAGTCCGAGCAACATCGGCAGCATCGCCTTGACGACGCGGCGGAGGTCCGGATCGAGCAGGGTGAATCTCGGCCGCGCCGCGAGTCCGCTCGCGAAGAGCCCGGGAACTTGGACGAGGAGCTGCACGACGCCGCCGATCAAGACACAACCAGCAACGAAGACGGCCTTGTCGGCGAGGGGCCAGTCCCGCGTCGCAGCGATGACCACCGCGACGATCCAGATGCCGTTGAGCACTGCTGGCGCCACGGCAGGCAGCGCGAACTTGCCTCGCACGTTCTGCGCACCGGCGACGATCGTCATCAAACAGACCGGCCCGAGATACGGCAGGAGCACGAAGAGGAGGGTGCGCAGGAGCGGCGCGTAGCCGGGCGCTTCCTCGTCGACGAGCCAAGTCTCGGGCAGTGCGAAGGTCCCGATCATGAGAAGCACGATCAGACTGACGAGCACCACGAGCAGCGCGCCGAAGACCGCGCCGAACGAACGACGCGCGCCCTCGACGCCATCGCGATCGAGCCTCTGGGTGAGGACCGGCACGAACGCCGCGCTCAGCGCGCCTTCGCCGAGCAAGCGCCGAAAGGTATTCGGCACCGTCCACGCGAGGTGGAACGCCCCGAGTTCGGGCCCCTTGCCGAACAGGCCGAACATGTAGCGATCCCGAACGAGTCCGAGCACGCGCGACACGAGCGTCCACGAAGCGATCCGAAGCGCGGCGCGCCCGAACCGCCGGACTTCATGCCCGGTCTTCTCCGCCTCTTCCGCCTGTTCGGTCACGCACCGTGGTTTACCATGCGTGCGTGAGACGTCGCGTTTCGAATCCTCCGAATCGCTTCGAACGGCACCACGTGCATTGGTTCGACGACGACCTCGGCGACACGACGCCCGAGGCCGCGTTGGAGATCCACGAGGAAGTCGCGCGGGAGATCCTTTCGGAGAACGACAGCCCCGACCTGGCCTTTCGCTACAGCGTCAATCCGTATCGCGGCTGCACGCACGGTTGCGCCTACTGCTACGCGCGACCGACGCACTCATGGCTCGGCTACGGCGCGGGCACCGACTTCGACACGAAGATCGTCGTCAAGACCAATGCCCCCGAGCTCCTCGACCGCGCGCTTCGATCCAAGAGGTGGAAAGGCGACCCGCTCGTCTTCTCGGGAGTGACCGATTGCTACCAGCCGATCGAGCGCAGATACCGAATCACCCGCCGCTGCCTCGAAGTCTGCGCGGCGCATCGCTGCCCCGTATCGATCATCACCAAGAGCCCTCTCGTCCTGCGTGACATCGACGTCCTCCGCACGTTGCCGGCAGTGCGAGTCTTCATGTCGATTCCGTTCCTGGATGATGGGCCTGGCCGCGCCCTCGAGCCTTTCGTCGCCGCGCCAACGTTGCGCTTTCGAGCGCTGCGCGAGCTCGCGGCCGCGGGCATCGACACAGGAATCTCGATCGCCCCGCTGATTCCGGGCCTGAACGAGCACGAACTCCCCGGCCTGATCGGGGCCGCCGCATCTGCCGGCGTTCAGCGTGCGTCGTTGACGCTGCTGCGTCTGCCGCGGGAGGCGCGCGAGGTGTTCGAAGAGCGACTACGTTCGGCCTGCCCCGGCCAGGACGCACGTGTCCGTCGCGGCATCGAGGAGTTCCGCCAAGGGCAGAAGGACGGAGTGCGATTCGGGGAGCGCATGGTCGGCACGGGGACCCGCTGGGACCTCGTCGTCCAGGTATTCGAGAAGCTCTGCAAGCGCCACGATTTGCACGCCGTGCGCATCGGAGACGACTTCGATCCCACCGAAATCCTGCCACCCGCGCGGGCTCGAGGCGTGCAACGACAGCTCTTCGAAGACTGAGCTGCACTTTCGACGGGCCCGGCTGGCCAGATCTCAAAACCTCGCGTATGGTCGATGAAACGCCTCGGGGATCCAGCTCTCCCTGGGGATCGGAAGCGAAAGCGCCGGCCTCGTCCGAGGGCCGGCGCTTTCTTGTTTTCGGTGCGGCGTGGAACAAAGCTGCGAGTCGCATGAACCAGACTGCATCGACCGGCCGTCGGATCTTCATCGGGGATGTTCAGGGCTGCCTCGACGAACTCGAGTGCCTGCTCGACGAGCTCGCCTATCGCGCACATGCGGACCGGCTCTTCTTCGTTGGCGATCTCGTGCGCAAGGGGCCCGCGAGTGCCGGTGTCCTTCGGCTCGCCAAGGCGCTGCGAGCAACCTGCGTCCTCGGCAATCACGACTTCGATGTCCTCGTCGGCGGGAAGTGCCCGAAGGACCTCGCTTCCGCATCCGATCGGGACGAGCTTCTCGAGTTCGTGCGCTCGTGGCCGTGGATGCTCGACCTGGGTGACATTCTGCTCGTCCACGCGGCGCCCCCTCCTCGCTGCTGGAGCCTCCGGAAGGAGGAAGCGATCCGTCCGCCGAAGGACGCGATCGAAGAGACCGATGATCGACGGTTCGCGCTGACCACGAGGTACTGCGACGCGACGGGACGAACGCCAATCAAGGATTGGCCGCCGCCGGGCGATCCCTTCCGCCCGTGGCACGACTTCTACACGGGTGAACGCATGGTCGTGTATGGCCATTGGGCGCGCCAAGGTCTGCACTCGACGCACAACACACGCGGACTCGATACGGGGTGCGTCTACGGCAAAGAACTCACGGCATGGATCGCCGACGAGGATCGCTTCGTGAGTGTGCCTGCGAGTCGCTGAATCGATTGCTACCGAATCGTCTCATGCCAGACGTTCATCAGCCTCACGTCCGTCGGCGCGTGATCGTGAACTCCTTGCAACCACAGGTCGATGTTCTGCAACGCCGGGTCGTTGGGCACCTGCACGGGGATCGTAGTCGTACCGTTCGTCGACGGCAGGACGGTCCAGGGACCGATCAAGAACCACGGCGGCGAGATACCGAGTTGTCCCCAGGGAGTCGAGACGCGAGGCACGAGTTGACTGGATCCGAGCAACGCGACGCCGGACTGTTTGTATTTGGCGTAGCCGGGCTGCGCATGGACATCGAGACTCCATGTAGCACCAATCTTCGGAGCCGAGCCTGCGGTCAGTTGGCCTTCGTGGTTGACGTAGATCCCATCGTCCGTGAGCCACCCCGCGAACGCGATGTCCGCATCCCGGTCACGATCGAAGTCGGCAATCGCGACACAAAGTGAATTGAGCGGAACGTTGGGCATCCGATGCGATGTCGCGTCGAAGAACTTGCCCGTTCCGTCATTGAGCAACAACGTGAGCGGCTGCGTCGGCATCGTTGGGTTGGTGTAGTTCGCAACGACGATATCGAGATCCCCGTCCTCGTCGATGTCGGCCATCTCCGCGCCGTACGTGCCGGTCAGGCCCAATGGCAGGCGTGCGACGGTTTCGTCGCGGAACAACCCTTTGCCGTCGTTGATCATCAACCGGTCCTGCTGCGCGAAGTTGCCGAAGAACGCATCGACATCTCCATCGCCATCGACATCCCCGACCGCGACGCGTCGAGTCGAGGTTTGCGGACCGGGCAAGCCGATCGTATCGAACCGAAAGACGCCCTTCCCGTCGTTGATCATCAACGTCTGGTGCTTGTAGTTCGAGTTACCGAAGAAGACGTCCAGATCCTTGTCACCGTCGACGTCGGCGAACGTCGCATCCCACGACCCCAAGGTCCGCGCGTTCGGCAGGTTCGTTACCGAGGCGTCCGTGAACACACCGCGACCGTCGTTGAGCCACAACTCGTTGTCCGTCCACGCACTCGTCAAGACGACATCCATGTCGCCGTCTCCATCGACGTCCCCAACGGCAATGCCCGTCGACGAAATCACGGTCTGCGGGATGTTGGTCGCCGACACATCCTTGAACGTCCCGTTGCCCTGATTCAGGAGCAGCAACTTCCGACCAGCCATCGTCACGAGGATGTCGGGGAACACATCGGCATCAGCGCGTAAGAACGCCACCTTCCAAGCAAACGTGCGCGGGAGTGCCGGAAGGGCAGTCGCCGTGACATCCGCGAACCCACCCCTGCCGTCGTTCTTGTAGAGGTAGAGCTGTTTGGTATCCGCGAAGTCGCAGAACACGAGGTCCGGTGCCCCATCGAGATCGTAGTCCGCGACCGCGACCCCGGACGTCTCGGTCGCTGGTGACCGTGCAGGAAACGCGACACGTCGAAGCGCACGAAACTGCCTCGGCAGCGATTGTGCATGAAGCGTGTTGTCCGCGAGCAGAATCGCAATCATGACAATTGCGATCCGATGGACGAGCATCGGTTGCATGAGTGGGTCCTCCCGTCTAGCAGCGTAGCCGGACGGCACCGCTGACGGCGAGGCGCTTCTTCGACAGATCTCAGCACACCAGTCTCAGCACACCAGGGCCAAGCAACGTGTGTCGGCACGAAAGAGTGCCCGGGCACGAATCGGCTATCGTGAACTCTTCACCCGAACGTGGAGACTCTCGAATGATCCGCACCAACAACCTCCTCATCGCCGCCGTCCTGGTCGGGGCACCCGTGTACGGCCAGAGCGAGACATCGCGTCACGTGCACGAAAAGGGCAGCATCGCCTTCGACGCGCGTTATCACGAGCCGCAGCAGATCGTCGTCAAGACGGTCGAACGCGCCGAGCGCACCGATGACTCGAGATCGCGCGACCTCGATGCCGTACGCAGCGTCGTCGGTTCGCGAACGATACGCCCGCTCTTCGCAGGACTCGAAACCCAACTCGTGGCTCTCGAGACACGCATCGCATCGCGCATCGCGGCCGGTGAGCTCGCCGAGGCTGGTCCCGACCTGCGGCGCTACTCCGTCGTCGAGACTTCGAGTGTCGCCGACACGAGGGCGATGCTCGACGCATTGAATCGACTCGACTCGGTCGAACTCGCGTACCCGCGCGAACTCCCGACGCCGCCACCGGGCGACGTGCCGCCGCTCACACCGAGCTTCGTGGCTTCGCAGGGCTATCGCGGAGTCGCACCGGCAGGGTTCGACGTATTCGCGGGCGCGAGCGTCGCCGGTTCTCGCGGCGACGGCGTCACGGTGCTCGACATCGAATGGAGCTGGCGTTACGAGCACGAAGATCTCGGCAAACTGCGAGCGAACTCACTCGTCGGCCCGAAGGACAACGGTAGCTACGCAGATCACGGCGTATCGGTCATCGGCGAACTCGCGGGTGACGACGATGCGTGGGGAATCAGCGGCATGACACCGGAAGTCACGGTCCGGGTCGCGAGCGACTATCCGTTCGGACAGACCTACAGCGTCGCGCGCGCCATCGTGACCGGGCTTCCCGTCCTCAAGAAGGGCGATGTCATGCTCCTCGAGGCGCAGACCTACACGCCGCTCGGCCTCGGCCCCACCGAGTGGAACCAAGCCGACTTCGATGCGATCGTGAATGCAACGAAGGCTGGGGTGATCGTCGTCGAAGCCGGCGGAAACGGTGGCGTCAACCTCGACAGCCCTTCGCTCAATGGGCGCTTCGATTTGACCAAATACGATTCGGGCGCGCTCATCGTCGGCGCATCGGATTCGAGCAATCTGTCGCGCGCTGGCTTCAGCGTCTACGGCTCGCGCATCGACGCCAATGGCTGGGGAAGCACGATCGTGTCGAGTGGCTATGGCGACCTGTTCGACCCGACGAAGGACGGCAAGCAGGATTACACGTCATCGTTCGGCGGCACGTCAGGCGCATCGCCGATGGTCACGTCGACAGTCGCGATGCTTCTCGCCGCAGCGCGCGCCCAGCTCTCGGCAACCGATGCCGACAAGTTCGTCGATCACAAGTTACTTCGATCCCTGCTTCGCCAGTACGGCACGGCAATGAACGCGAACCAAGGCATCTCCCTGCGCCCGGACTGGACCAAGTTACTCGTGGCGGCAAAGCTCGTGCGTGGCCTCGAGTTGCTCGACGCCCCCACGATCGGCAAGTCGATGCGACTGCGCATCACCGCCGACTTCACGCCGACGCCCCGCGACGCGTGGCTTCTGATGTTCGCACCAAAACTCGCGAACGTCGCAGTGCCGGGCATGACGGCTCCCTGCAATCGCCTTCTACTCGACCTCGCGACACTCGTCCCTGCGGTGGCAGGCGTCTTCACGAGCGGCAACTCGGCGACGCAGACCATCGTCGTGCCCAATGACAAGAGCCTCGAGTATGCGAGCTTCTATTGGCAAGCCGTCACGCTCGATACGACGGCGAACAAGGCCTGCCTGACTTCGGCAGCGCAGACGCGACTGCGGATGTGAACGGGACGCGGCGCGACGCCGAC
>JAGQQW010000093.1 GCA_020426005.1 Planctomycetota bacterium
TCGGTTGGAAGGCTCGACGTGGATAGCGAGGGGTTGATCCTCTTCACCAACGACGGGGACTTCTCGGAGCGGATGACGCACCCGCGCTACGGTGTTCCGAAGAACTACGAAGTCGTCGTCCGCGGCCGTGTCGAACACGAGAAACTCGACAAGCTGCGCGGTGGCGTTTGGTTGGCCGAGGGAAAGACCTCTGGAGCTCGCATACGCATCAAGCGACGCGGTGCGGAACGCAGCTATCTCGATGTCGAGATCCGCGAAGGCAAGAACCGCGAAGTCCGTCGCATGTTCTCACGCATCGGATACCCCGTGCTTCGGCTCAAGCGCACGCGCATCGGTCCCGTGACGATTCGCGGATTGGCCAAGGGGCGATATCGCTTCTTGACCAAGCCCGAGATCGATGGGCTCCTCGCCGCTGCGTCTGCAGATGGTGAGACCGAGGTCCCAATGGAACGTGAAGCTCCGCGGCAGCGACGACGCCGGGGGCGGTAACGTCGGCCATGCGTGCACTCCGTTCCGAGCGACTCGAGTTCGAAGGAGCCGACGGCAAAGTTCTCGCTGCTCGGCTCGAAGTACCGATCGGCCCATCGGCGGGGACTGCCGTCTTTGCTCATTGCTTCACGTGTGGCAAGGACATCGCTGCAGCCACACGAATCTCACGCGGCCTCGCGGCCGAGGGGATCACGGTGCTGCGGTTCGACTTCACGGGCCTCGGGAACAGCGAAGGGGACTTCGCGAACACCGACTTCACCTCGAATGTCGATGACCTCGTAGCCGCAGCACGGCACCTGGCGGGCATCCACACGCCGCCGGCCCTTCTCGTCGGTCACAGTCTCGGTGGCAGCGCCGTGCTCGCTGCTGCGCATCGAATCCCGGGAGTGCGCGCGGTCTGCACGATCGGATCGCCGGTCGAGCCGGACCACGTCGGGCGCCTCTTTCGACACGTCGAAGGCGATCTGCAGGCGAAGGGAGAAGTCGCTGTCGACATCGCCGGTCGCAGCTTCCGGATCAAACAGGACTTCCTCGACGACATCGCGGAGCACTCCGATGAAACGGCGGCAGAGCGGATTCGTGATCTCGGCGTGCCGCTCTTGATCTTTCATTCGCCCGAGGACGCGGTCGTTTCGATCGACCACGCGGCTCGTATCTATCGACGCGCCCGACACCCGAAGAGCTTCGTCTCGCTCGCTGGCGCCGATCATTTGCTCACGGACCCTGCCGATGCAGCGTGGGTCGCGGACATGCTCGCGGCGTGGGTGCGTCGTGTCTTGCCGATCGAATCGGAACACGGTGAGAAGCACGGTGGTGCGCACGGCGGTGTGACGGTGCAGTCGTTGCCGTCGGGTGAGTGGTACGTGCAAGCCGAGTCACAGTCCGCGCAGGTGCGAAGTCGCGTGCGAGCGCAGTTCCTCCAAGAAGTGACCGCGGGTCGACATCGGTTCCTCGCCGACGAACCCGAGAGCTTCGGTGGCGACGATCGCGGGCCGACACCGTACGACTTGTTGCTCGCCGGACTCGGTGCATGCACGTCGATGACGCTGCACATGTACGCTCGGCGGAAGAAGTGGCCTCTCGAACGCGTTGCGGTCGACCTGTCCCACGAACGTGTCCACGCGAAGGACTGCGAGGACTGCGAACGCGGAGCAGAGAACGGAGCAGAACCAGAGAACGGAGCAAAGGTCGAGCGGATTACGCGCCGCCTTCGCATCGAAGGTCCGCTCGATGCCGATCAGCGAGCACGCCTTCTCGAAATCGCGGATCGGTGTCCCGTGCATCGCACGCTCGAGGGGGTCCCCGAGATCGTCACCGAACTCGATTCAGGGCACTAGGCGCCGTCGCGATCCACTCGTCGAGCAACGGGTGTTCTGGCGCGTCCTTGCGCCATGCCATGACGACTTCGAACGTGACGCGAGGTGTTCCCCACGGATATGCGATGAGACTGCGGCCCTTGGGTCCCCTAGGGTCGAGGCTCGGAACCAGCGACCAGCCGAGCCCCGACTCGACATAGCCGAGGATCGTGTCGGCGGTGTCGAGCGTGATCATCGAAGACGGGGTGATCCCATGCATCCCGAGTGCCTGGAGTTGGAGCGCCTGCTGCCGTGTGCGGTTCGGGTAGCCGAGGAAGGGCATGTCAGTGAGGGACTCGAGCTTGGGGCGTCCGCGCTTGGGGGCGCGCTCTCGCGGGACGACCAAGCATGCGTACACCTTCGCGATGACTTGGGACGCAATGTCGTTCGGGACATCGGGGATGTGCGCAATCAAGACGTCGGCGGCCCCCGAGCGCAGGAGGTCGACATCGACGTGGACGAGCTCTTGGAGTCCGATAGATGCGTTGGGCCGTCGCTTGCGCACCGCCCTGAGCCACTGGGGCAACAGGTTGCGAATGAGGAGGGATTCGGCGTGGACCGAGAGCGACCCGTCGTACTCGCCTGTGCTCAGTGATTCGATGATGCGCGGCAGGTCGCGCAGCCACGGCGAAGCGAAGTCGAGGAGCCGCTGACCTGCTGGTGTCGGGCGCATCGTGTCCTTGCCCACGCGTTCGAGCAGCGTGACGCCTACTTCGAGTTCGAGCTTGCGCACCTGCTGATGCAACGCGGGCTGCGAAATCGGATACGACGCGGCACGCGCCGCTTTCGCGTAGCCGCCACTCGTTGCGACGAGATGGAATCCGGCGAGTCGGTTCAGGTCGATCACAGACTCATCGTTAAGCAATGCGAATCGATGAGTCAATTACAAGTTCGCTGCGAGAAACGATGTTCCGGTCGATATTCGAGTGTCAGCCACACATCCGAACCGGACAGTTGCCATGAATCGAACGACGGAATCCTCACCGGACACACACCCACAAGGCCGGGCTTCGAGCTTGTTGCCCTTGGTCGTGTCACAGTTCTTCGGTGCGTTCAATGACAACGCCTACAAGATGATCGTCGTCCTGATCGGCTTCGCGTCCGTCGCGGGACAGGGGGAGGCTGCCGAGCAAGGGGTGACGACGCTCGCGTTCGTCGTCCTGACGCTTCCGCTGATGTTCGGTTCGATTCCGGCAATGATCGTGGGCGACCGGATCTCCAAGCGTGATCTCGTCGTCTGGACGAAAGGAGCCGAACTCGCCCTGATGCTCGTTGGCACGTTCGCGCTTTGGTGGCAGCCGAATGGTTGGCTACCGTTCGTCGTGCTCGGTGGCATGGGCCTCCAGAGCGCGCTCTTCGCTCCGGGAAAG
Organism: Planctomycetota bacterium; assembly: GCA_020426005.1. Lineage (GTDB taxonomy): Bacteria > Planctomycetota > UBA1135 > UBA1135 > JACKHW01. The sequence goes on from JAGQQW010000093.1 coordinate 3,215, forward strand.
TACGGCTTGCTTCCAGAGCTGGTATCGCCCGAAGCGCTGAGTCGAGCCAACGGTCGACTCGAGGCGGCGAGCTTCGCGGCGATCATCCTCGGAACGGTCGCGGGCGGCCTCTTGCTGCAGGCATTCCCGGGTCGCGTTTGGGTTGCCGGGGGGATCCTCTCGCTGTTGTCGGCCATCGGGCTCTGGGCCGCGCTCCTCGTGCCGAGAGTCGCCAGGAGCGGACACTCCGAGTCGCCACGAGAGGTGTTCCACGGCGCTTGGCATACGATCCGAACCGATCGCATGCTCTGGCTCGCGACCATCGGAATGGTCTTGTTCTGGAGTGTCGCCAGCGTGCTCGGACAAGACGTGTTGGTCTATGGCAAGCGCGTCCTCGGACTCGGCGATGGAGTCGCGGCGCTTCCCTACGCGTTGTTCGCGATCGGCGTCGGCGTCGGTTCGCTGCTCGCAGGCCGGGCTTCTAGGGCCGTCGAAGTGGGGTCGATTCCACTCGGAGCGATCCTGTTGGCGCTCGGGACGATCGCCATGGGGACACTGCATCCCGGGGTCGCGGGCACGTTCGTCTGCATGACGGCGCTCGGTGTGGCCAGTGGGCTCGTGATCGTGCCGCTCAATGCGTTGTTCCAGTCGCGAGCGCCAGCGTCGCGTCGCGGGGCAGTCATCGCACTCGTCAACATGCTGTCCTTCGCCGGGATGATCGTCGGCAACTTCGGGTGCCTCGGTCTCGCTTCGATCGGTGTCGACAGTGCATCGATCCTGGGCGTGGTCGCGATCATCACGACGGCAACAGCGGTTTGGGCGGTCGCAACGGTGCCCGGTGCGTTCATCCGTCTCGTGATCGTGCTTTCCGTCCGGGTCCTGTATCGCATGCAGCGCGTCGGCACGCTCCACGTTCCCCGCGAGGGTGGCGTGCTCCTCGTGCCCAACCACGTGTCGTTCTGTGACGGGTTCTTGATGATGGCCGCCACCGATCGACCGATTCGGTTCTTGGTCGAGCGGGCGTGGTTCGACCGTCCGCTGCTCAGACCGCTGTGGCGCGCGATCGGTGCGATTCCGATCAGCACCGATCGTGGACCCCGAGCCCTTCTGCGGTCCCTTGGCGAAGCGGGTGCGGCTCTCGACGCGGGTGAAGTCGTCTGCATCTTTGCCGAGGGAGAAATCAGTCGAACCGGCAGTCTTCTCGCATTTCAGCCGGGCATGCAGCGGCTCGTTCGCGGTCGGAGCGCAGTCGTTGTTCCGGTGCACCTCGATCGCGTGTTCGATTCGCCCGGCAGTTCGCACCGTGGCCGCTTGCGCGTTCTCCCGCGCCGTTTCCCGGTTCCGGTCACGGTTTCGTTCGGCGAACCCTTGGGTCCGGATATATCTCCATCCGAAGTGCGCACCGCAGTGCTCGACCTCGAGTCGACCGCCGCACTGTCTCGACAACGGAACCAACGTCCGCTGCATGCTCGCTTCGTACAGCGCGCTCGCCGAGCGCCTTGGCGTGCGTGTCTCTCGGACAGTGAGGGGCGGTGCCTATCTCGCGTCCGCACGCTTGCTGGCGCCGTGCTGCTCGCGCGACACCTCGAGGCGCACGCGGACCGGGACCGAGCCATTGGCGGCGACCGAGTCGGCATCCTCCTTCCGCCCTCGATGCCGGGGGCGTTGGCGGCCATCGCCACGAGCCTTGGCGGTCGCGTCGCGGTGCCGCTCAACTACACCGTTGGCCGAGCAGCAATGGCGAGTGCGCTGCGCCAAGCGGCGCCGGGCGTTCTCGTGACGTCACGTGCCTTCTTCGAGCGCTTGCCTCCAGACTCGGTCCAGGCCCTGGCGAACGTACCGATGGTCTACGTCGAGGACGTGTTCGCGAAGTCGACGCGCCGTGCCCGAATCGGCGCGTTCATCCGGGCTCTCGTCTATCCACTGGCCTCGCTCGAGCGCGCCGCCGGTGCGACCAGGCGTGTGTGTGGCGAAGACGTTGCGACGATCCTGTTCTCGAGCGGGAGTACGGGAGAACCGAAGGGCATCGTCCTCACGCATGACAACGTCCGCTCGAATTGCGAGGCCGTTGCGCAAGTCGTGCCCCTGGATGTCGACGACACGCTCGCATCCGTGCTGCCGCTGTTCCACTCGTTCGGCAACATGGCGCTGTGGTTCGTGCTCGGGCAGGGCGCCCGCATCGCGTTCCACACGAATCCGCTCGACGGCGCTGCCGTCGGCAAACTCGTGGCTGCTCGAAGGGCGACTGTGTTGATCGCGACCCCGACCTTCTTGCAGCTCTACCAAAGGCGTGTCGAACCCGGGCAGTTCGGATCCTTGCGACTCGTGTTGACCGGTGCCGAGCGCCTGACCGATGCACTTGCGGATTCGTTCGAGGACCGGTTCGGGCTTCGACCCGTGCAAGGCTACGGAGTGACCGAGTGCTCACCCGTCATCGCAACGAGTGCCCCCGACTACCGAGCTGCCGATCACTATCAAGCCGGTTCGCGGCGGTCCTCGGTCGGTCGGCCCGTGCCGGGCGTCACGGTACGCATCGTCGATCCCGACACAGGGAATCCGGTCGCGACCTCGGAGTCGGGACTGATTCTCGTTCGGGGTGCCAACGTGATGCAGGGCTATCTCGGGCGGGAGGACTCGACGGCGCGGGTGCTCGTCGACGGGTACTACGACACTGGGGACATCGGGTATTTCGATGAGGACGGGTTCCTCTATCTGACCGATCGCCTGTCGCGGTTCAGCAAGATCGGTGGGGAGATGGTCCCACACGGTGTCGTCGAAGACGCGCTCCAGACCTGCTCGGGCGAGAAGGACCGTGCTTTCGTGGTCTGCGGTGTGCCGGACCCGCGGAAGGGCGAGCGCCTCGTCGTCGTGACGACGATGTCGGTCGCGCGTGTACGCGACACCCTGGAGCAGATGCCGAGTCGAGGCTTGCCACCACTCTTCGTGCCGCGAGTGCAGGATTTCGTGCAGGTCGACGAGTTGCCGTTGCTCGGCACCGGGAAGCTCGACTTGGCGCGCATCCGGACGATTGCGGACGAGGCGTCGCGTTCGGTGCTTGTCACACAAGGGTAGATCGAATGAGATCTACGCATGCTGATGAGATCAGGCCGTCTTGGCGCGGCTGGACGCCTTCCCACGGACCGCAAGCGCGGTTCGCAATCACCCGTGAAAATGCGCCCGGTCAAGCGTGCCGTGCTCGACAACGGGCTCCGTGTCTTCATCGTCCGTGCGCCCGAGTTGCCGGTCGTGAGCCACATGATCTGGTACACCGTGGGATCACGCGACGAGCGCACCGGCGAGACCGGCTTGTCCCACTTCCTCGAACACATGATGTTCAAGGGGACGGACCGGTATCCCAAAGGCAGCATCGACGCGACGACGGCGCGTCTCGGTGGGCACAACAACGCGTTCACGGACCACGACACGACGGCGTACTACTTCAACCTCAAGAGCGATCGCTGGCACGAAGCGCTCGCCATCGAGGCGAGCCGCATGCGCGGTTGCTTGCTCGACGATCAAGAGTTCCAGAGCGAGAAGAAAGTCGTGCTCGAAGAGCTTTCGATGGGTGAGGACGACGAATGGCGCCCGATATTCCAAGCTGTCGAGTCCGTCGCCTTTCTGACGCATCCGTATCACCATCCCGTCATCGGATGGCGTGAGGATCTCGAGCGGCTCGAGCGCGACACGATGGTGGACTACTACCATCGCCACTATGCCCCGGATCGTGCGATCCTCGTTCTCGTCGGTGATGTCAAACCGAACGAAGCGTTGCAGCGCATCGAGGACATGCTGGGTCCTGTTCCCGCGTCGGGTCGAGTTCGTCCTCCGGTGCTGGCCGAGCCTCCGCAGCGCGGAGAACGGCGCATCGTCTTGCAGTCTCCGCACCAACTCGCACGGCTCTGCCTGTGCTGGAAGGGCTGTCGCATCGGCGTTCCGGAGGATCCCGTTCTCGACGTCGTCAGTGCGTTGCTCGGCGGCGGAAAAGCCTCGCGCTTCTACCGTGGCTTGGTGCAGGGCCGCGAACTCGTCACGATGGCCACTGCCCAGAACGAGGCGCGCCTCGATCCCGGGCTGTTCACGATCTATGCCGAAGCGAAGCCCGGTCAGAACCCGCAGGCGATCGAGAGCGCGATCCTCGAAGAGGTCGACAGGCTTCGAGACGAAGGCCCGAAAGCTGCTGAGTTGCGCCGGGTCAAGAAGCAGATTGCGACGTCGTTCTTCTTCGACCTCGAGACGGTCTCGCAACAAGCGATGAGGATCGGGCGCTACGAAGCCTCGTGTGAGGATGGTTGGCGTGTGCTCGAACGCTACCCGCAAGAACTCGAAGCGATCACAGCGAAGGACGTACGAGACGTGATGAAGTCGCTCATGCGGCGTGACGCTTCGAGTGTCGGCTGGTCGATTCCGGAGGGGGCATGACCGTGGCGAAGACCACCACCAAAACGCGGTCGCGTGCGACGACCAAGGGGCGGCTCGCGCTGGACATTCATCGCCGTGTGCTCCCGAATGGGCTCACGTTGCTCGCGACGCGCAATCGTGCGGCACCGACGATCGCGATCCGCTGTCAGCTCGAAGTCGGTAGGCTCAACGAGCCGCGGGAGCGTGCCGGTATCGCTTCGATGCTCGGCGACTGCCTCGATGAGGGCACGGAGAAGCACACTGGCGACGAACTCGCCGAAATCGTCGAAGGTCTCGGTGGTTCGCTGCGCTGCGGCAGCTCGGGCGCGATGGTGCGCTTCGCAGCGGAAGACGCGAAGGCCGCCATCGACATTCTCGCCGAGGTCGTGCGAACGCCGACGTTCCCGAGTGTCGAGGTGCGACGTGCGAAGTCCCTCGCGCTGGCGGACATCGCTGCTGACGACGACAATCCGTCGACGGTCGCCTTCAAGCGCTATCGAGAGTTGTGCTACGGCGACCATCCGTTTTCTCGGGACGCCAAAGGCACGCGCGAGACGATCGATACCTTGACGTCGGCCAATCTGCGCGCGTTCCACAAGAAGTGGTTCACGCCGGACAACGCTCGAATCGCAGCGGTGGGCGATCTCGATCCCGAAGCGATGCTCGACCTCCTCTCGCGCGCGTTCTCGAGTTGGAAGGGCAAGGCGCCCGTCGTCGAGTCGTTCGACATGCCGGCGAATCCGCCCGCTCCGTTGCATCAGCACATTCGGTTCGACCGAGAACAGGCTCACGTCTACCTCGGTCATCTCGGCGTGACGCGTCTCGACGACGACTACTACAAGCTCGTGGTGATGGATCACATCCTCGGATCGGGCCCCGGATTCACGAGCCGTATCACACGCAAGCTGCGCGACGAGCAAGGACTGTGCTACTCGGTCTTTGCAGGGATCTCGGGTTCTGCCGACCGTGAGCGTGGTCTGTTCACGGCGTATATCGGCACGTCTCCGGGAAAGGAAGCGGTCGCGATCGAAGGCTTCCTCCAGGAGATGCGGGCGATCCGAGAGACGCTGCCGACCGAGACCGAGATCGCCGACGTCAAGGCGTACCTCACGGGTAGCTTCGTCTGGGCGCTCGAGCGCAATTCCAACCTCGCGGCGTTCCTGCTTCGATCCGAGCGCTTCGGGCTCGGCGACGACTTCGTTGCTCGCTATCCCGACCTGATCGAGAGCGTGACGCGCCAGGACGTGCGCGACGCGGCCGAGCGGCACCTCGACCCGGACCACTACTATCTCGTGACACTCGGTCGCGCAGAGTCGGATTCGCCGAAGACGTCAGGGTCTCGAAAGCGCACGACCAAGTCGAAGGCCTCGAAACCGAAGGCCACGCCGAAGAAGAAGAAGGCCAAGAAGCGCTGAAGGGGACAGTCGCGCGATCGGGGCACGGCCCTGCGCCGATGCGGATCCGATCGAGTCTTGCGGTCGATGTTCCGGACGGCATCATGCGGATATGCAAGTACCTGCATATCCGCATGAAGGCATCGCAGCGCTCTTCAAGGCTGTATCGGATCCGACTCGCGTTCGCATCCTCGCGACGATCGTGTTCGCTGGTGAATTGTGCGTTTGCCACGTCGAGAAGGCACTCGGCCTTTCGCAGTCCCGGGTCTCCAGACACCTCACCGCACTGCGACGTGCAGGTCTGCTGATCGATCGGCGCGATGGCGCGTGGACCTACTACTCGATCCCGCGTCGGACATCGACTTCGATCCGTTCCACGATCGCCATCGTGCGCAAGGCAATGGAGTCGGAGCCAGAACTCGAATCCTTGGTCGCGCGAGCCATCGCGGTTCGGGACGGGCAGGATTGTGGGGTACGACGATGAGTTCCGCGAAGCGACTCGGATTCGTCGATCGCTATCTGACGTTCTGGATCCTCACCGCGATGCTCGTAGGCGTTGGGATCGGTGTGTACGTGCCCGCGGTGCGAGAGTGGATTCACGGATCGAGAATCGGAACGACCAACATACCGATCGCGATCGGGCTGATCGTGATGATGTACCCGCCGCTGGCGAAGGTGCGGTACGAAGAGCTCGGTGACGTCTTCCGCAACTACAGGTTGCTCAGCGTATCACTCGCACAGAACTGGATCGTCGGTCCGCTTCTCATGTTCGGACTGGCGATCGCATTCCTCGGTGATCGCCCCGAGTACATGGTCGGGCTCATCTTGATCGGTCTCGCGCGTTGCATCGCGATGGTCATCGTCTGGAACGACTTGGCCGAAGGAGACGCGCAGTACGCGGCAGGGCTCGTGGCGTTCAACAGCGTGTTCCAGATGCTCTTCTTCAGCGTCTACGCCTGGCTCTTCATCACGGTCCTCCCGCCGATCTTCGGGTACGACGGTTCTGCCATAGACGTGACGATCATCGATATCGCCAAGAGTGTCGCGATCTACCTCGGGATCCCGTTCGCGGCGGGATTGGTGACGAGAGTGGTTCTCGTCAGACAGCGCGGACGGACCTGGTACGAAGAGGAGTTCGTACCAAGGATCAGTCCTCTCACGTTGATCGCGTTGCTCGCGACCATCGTGTTGATGTTCAGCCTCAAGGGAGATCTGATCGTCTCGATTCCTCTCGACGTGCTCCGCATCGCGATTCCACTGACGATCTACTTCGTCGTGATGTTCTTCGTGAGCTTCTGGATGGGTCGCGGCGTCCGCGCCGGATACGCGAAGACGACGACCCTTGCGTTCACGGCGGCTTCGAACAACTTCGAACTCGCGATTGCGGTCGCTGTCGCGGTCTTCGGAATCGACTCCGGAGTCGCATTCGCCGCGGTCATAGGACCTCTCGTGGAGGTGCCGGTCTTGATGAGCCTCGTGCACGTGGCGTTCTGGCTACGCCGTAAGTACTTCGGTGAAGAGCGGGCAGTGGCTCCATGACGGTGAACGACGACGGACTGTCCCAATACATCGCGCATGTTCTCGGCGAGCGCGTCGAACCTGGATCGCGCGCCGATGCACTCGATCGACTTGCGGAAGCCCTGCGGGAGCGGCTCGCACAATGTGGCCACGCAGACGTGGTCTTCGTGTGCACGCACAACTCGCGTCGAAGTCACTTGGGACAAGTTTGGATGGCGGTCGCTGCGAAACACTTTGGCTGCGCCGGGGTCACGACGTTCTCCGCAGGCACGGAAGTGACGGCATTCGCGCCGAATGCCGTCGATGCGCTCCGCCGCGCAGGACTCGAGGTCCTCGCCCCTCGCGAAGTGCCGCTTCGCAGCATCAGCAATCCGCTGTACGACGTCTTCGCGCACGGTGAGCGAGTGGCGCGTTGTCACTCCAAGAAGCTCGGTGATTCGAGTCTTCCTCGTGATGGTTTCATCGCGGTGATGATGTGTGCGGACGCGGCGGAGGCATGCCCGCTCGTGCATGGTGCGAGCCTGCGCATCGCGCTTCCCTACGAGGATCCCAAGGGCGCGGACGGCACGGATCGAGAGACGAGAGCGTACGACGAGGCGTGCGAGACGATCGCGCGAGAGATGCTTCGTGTCGTGTCCGATGTCGTCGACTGTGGAAACAGTCGCGCGGCGTTCCCGGGTTCGCGGCCGAGCTCCTGACGCGGGGCATTCGGGTCGCTACGACGCGGAGGTCGGCGGAAGTTCGACTCGTCTCACACGTGGTTCGTGACGAATGGCATGCCCGAAGAAATACGTCACGGTCGGCACGCCAAGCAGCAGTCCCCAGACTCCGAACAACTTGTGCCCGATGAGCAGGACGGCCAGCACGAGCACTGGATTCAGCTTCATGTGGGCGCCGAAGATCAGCGGATTGAGGACGTAGGCCTCGACTGCGTGGACGATCGACACCATGCCGATGACCCAGAGAACGAGCTTGAACCCTTCGTGATCGAGGGCCACCAGGCAGATCGGCGCGGTCGACAAGAACGTGCCAGCGACCGGGATGAAGCTGCAGATGAAGACGACCCCGGCGAGGAACGCCATGTTGGGAATCCCGAGGAACAGCATCCCGATCGACGTCAAGGCGGTGTTGACGAGCGCGATGAAGAACTGCGCTTCGAGGAAGCGACCGAGCACTGCACCGAAACGGAACACCGTGCGACTCACCTCGCCGTAGAAGCGCGCGAGTTTCGTGTCCTGTAGAGACATGACGCCGCGTCCGATACGTTTTCGGTCGGCGACGATCAAGAAGGCGAAGAGCAGCGCGAGCAGGAACGTCGTGGCGACGGATGCAACGTCGCGAAAGATGCCGATCAGGAGCGCCGCGAGTTCGTGCGACCTTTCCGATGCGTCGGTCTTCGCCGGCGATCGGCCGAGAACTTCGTTGAACACGCCCTTGGCCGTCACGTCCTTGAGCATGTTCTTCCAGAAGTCGCCCTGCGAACGCAAGTCGCCGATCGACTTGTCGACCGCCTCTTCGTATTTGCTGATGTTGCTCGCGAAGACGATGGCTTGATCCTTGATCTTCGGCGCGATGAACGTGATCGCGAGCGCAATGACCGCGATCATCGTGGTGAACACGATCGCCGTACGCACTTTGCGTGAGTGAATCCGGTGCGACAGCCCGTGCACTCCGTGTTCCGCCATGTAGGCGAACACGAAGGTCAAGAAAACGAGCGGTAAGAAGCTCCGCAAGAGCCAGATGATTCCGAAGAAGATCCCCCAGATCGTGAGTCGCCGACCGAGCGGGATCAGATAGTTCCACGGTGGCGGGAACTCGTCTTCCTTGCGCTGGGCAGGATGGGCTTCGGGTTCCATGACGGGCTGCCTTGTCATGCGCCGTAGGATAATGCGAATGTCGCCCAGACCGAGATTCTCCCTCGATCGCCCACTCCTGATTCTCGACGTCGTGGGGATGCGCGAGGCCGACCTCGGCGATGCGCCCAACATGGCCAGTTTTGCCGGGCGTGGACAGCACGGACCGCTTCGGACGATTTGTCCTGCCGTCACGTGCTCGGTGCAGGCCTCGATCCTGACGGGCACGTTGCCGAACGAGCACGGCATCGTCGGGAACGGTTGGTACTTCCGGGATCTTGCCCAGATCTTGTTCTGGCGCCAGAGCAACGCGCTCGTGCAGCGAAAGGCGATCTACGACTACGGGCTCGAGAAGGATCCCGGGTTCACGTGCGCGAAGATGTTCTGGTGGTTCAACATGTACTCGAGTGCCTCGACCAGCGTGACGCCGAGGCCTCAGTACTTCGCCAACGGGCTCAAGACACCGGGCCTCTACGGCGAGCCGCGGAGTTTCGTTACAAGCCTCGAGCGTGAGCTCGGTCCGTTCCCGCTCTTCCAGTTTTGGGGTCCCGCGGCGGGGATCGAGAGTTCTCGCTGGATCGCGGACGCGACGCTGAAGGCACTCGAGGGGCGGCCGCGGATCTGCCTCTGCTACCTCCCGCATCTCGACTACGACCACCAACGCTACGGTCCCGATCATCCCAAGAGCCGCCAGGCCGTCCGCGACGTCGATGAGCTCGTTGGGCGCGTTCTCGATGCAGCGGAGACTCTCGGGTACGAGACGCTGATCGTCTCAGAATACGGTATCGACGACGTGCAGGTGCCGGTCTGGCTCAATCGCGTGCTCCGTCAGCGCGGACTCCTACGGGTTCAGGAGACGATGCACGGTGAGCTGCTCGACGCGGGTGCGAGTGATGCGTTCGCAGTCTGTGATCACCAAGTGGCTCATGTCTACGTCCGGCGCGAATCGCAGTTGCCTCTCGTGCGGGCGACCATCGAAGAAGTGCCGGGCGTCGCGAGAGTCCTGGACCGAGAGCAGCAACGCGAGTTCGGGCTCGATCACGAGCGGAGTGGAGAGCTCGTCGTGCTCGCCGAGCAGAGCGCGTGGTTCGCGTATCACTACTGGTTCGACGAGAAGCGTCGTCCCGATTTCGCGACGACCGTCGACATTCATCGCAAGCCTGGCTACGACCCCGTGGAGCTCTTCCTCGACCCTGCGATCCGCCTCCCCAAATTGCGAATCGCGAGACGGATCCTGCAGAAGAAACTCGGCTTTCGCTACCTCATGGACGTCATCCCGACCGACGCCAAGCTCGTGCGCGGATCGCACGGTCTCCTGCCCTCGCGACCCGAGCGCGGTCCCTTGTATCTCGCGAGTCCCGGCCTCAAGCTGCCGACCGACGTTCGTGTCGACAATCTCCTGTTCGAATAGCTAGCTCGGCAAACAGCATGGAAGGCAGTCTCGCAGGCAAAGTTGCCGCCGTTTTCGGTATCGCCAATCAGCGCTCGATCGCCTTCGGCATCGCTCAGAATCTCGCGTCCTGTGGTGCACGTCTCGCGCTGAGCTACCAGAACGAACGCATGGGCAAGTCGATCGACAAGCTCGCCGAAGAACTCGGCAATCCATGGCGACGCGAGTGCGACGTGACGCAGGATTCGGCGGTCGAGGACTTCTTTGGTGCCGTTCGTGATGATTTCGGTCGCTGCGACATCGTCGTGCACTCGGTCGCGACAGCCAAGCGCGAAGAGCTCGGTGGCTCCTTCGTCGACACGAGTTGGGAAGGGTTCTCACTGGCGCAAGAGGTCAGCGCGTTCTCGCTGGTGCGGTTGTGCAAGCACGCCGCACCGATGCTCGAAGAAGCGAACGGTTCGGTGCTCGCGCTCACCTACCTCGGCTCCGAACGCGTCGTCCCCAACTACAACGTCATGGGGGTCGCGAAGGCTTCGCTCGAGAGTTGCGTGCGCTACCTCGCGAGTGATCTCGGACCGCGCGGTGTGCGCGTCAACGCCATCAGTGCCGGTCCGATCCGGACGTTGTCGGCGTCGGGAGTCAGCGACCTCGTAACGATGCTCAACTTCGTCGCGGAAAAGTCCCCGATGCGGCGCAACGTGACGATCGACGAAGTCGGTAAGGCTGCGCGGTTCTTGTTGTCGGACGAAGCGAGCGGCGTGACAGGGCAGATCCTCTTCGTCGACTCCGGCTACCACATCATGGGGATGTGACGCGTCACACCCGGCTCAGCGAGCCAAGAGTGTTTCGACGCGACGTCGTTCGCGTCCGTCGAGCCGCGGGAGTGCGAGTGCCCAGAGTTGGCGTGCCTCGGCACGCTCGGGACTCTCGGGTGGGTGTTCCTGGTAGAGCAGGCGCGCGAGATTGAGCTGGCTCGGCAGGTGGGAGGGGTCGCGCGCGAGGGCGCTGCGATATTCACCGATGGCTGCGGGTGCGTCGGAGACGAGCCCACTCTCGAGGAACACGCCGAGATCGAAGCGATGGGTCGCATCCGTCGGCGCGAGTCGCGCTGCACGGCGATAGAGATCGAGTGCTTCTTCGATCGAACTCTCGGTTCGTGGAACGTCGCCCTCGCTCATCTGCAGGAAGCGGCAATACGCACCACCTGCCATCGCCCTGGCGTCCGTAGGTGCACGCGCAGCGAGTTCGTCGTACGCGCGGCGTGCTCGGTCGAGGTACGTCTTCTTGTTGCTCGCTTGGTCTCCGGTCGCGCGTTCGCTGAGCAGGGTGTCGTGGAGTGCCATGTAGCAGCGCGCTTCCCAAGTGAGCGCTTCGATGGGCAACTCTGCGAGCCGGGCTCTGAGTGCTTCGAGGTGGAAGACCGCTGCGCGCTCTTCTCCGAGGTCGAGTTCGAGTCGCGTCAACGCGAGGAGTGCGTTGGTGTCTTTTCCATCGAGTGCCACCGCGCGACGGTAGGCGACGACGGCTGCCTCGAGGTGACCATCGACCTCGTAGATGCGTCCGAGAAGTGCATGCAGCCTCGCATCGTTCGGCGAATACCGGAGTCCGCCGCGAACGACGAGTTCGGCTTCTTGGATCGCATCGAGGCGGTCTTCGGGACGGAACGCGTCCCTGGCGCGCGGCATCGAATTCCGAAGCTCGTCGCGTTCGAGTTCGAGAACGAGGATCGTTGCCAGCAGCGAGCGCGCTGCGACGAGTCGTGGGCGTTCCCTGACGAGTGAGGCGAGATCGCCACGCTGCTTGTGCCAGGTGCCAGCCTCGATCGACGTTCGGGCACGCTCGAGCCTGCCGATGGTCGCCTCGTCGTCCGCGATCTCCGCTGGCCCCTCCGGAAGCGCTTGCAAGGCCTCGTCGAGGGGGACCGGAATCGAGGAGCACGATCCTATCCACGGCAACAAAGCCAACACGAGACCGCATTCGAACGGTCGAGATCGATCGGAGAGCCGCGCCCGCATCAACGACACTGGACCAGCGAGGCCATCGGCTGTCAACTCGTGTGTCGATGACTGGCAATGAGCACGGTACGCAAGGTCCATGGACGGCCGAACGACTCGAAAAGCGCGCATCCGATCTCGTCCCTCGGGTGGATGCACTCCTCGATAGTCTGGAGGCCTGCTATCACGGTTCGCGAGAATCGTTGATCGTGCCGATCGTGCAGGCCGGGATCGCCGGCTGCCACGTCCTCCTCGAAGGCGTGCCCGGACTCGGTAAGACGCTGCTCGCGCGTGCGCTCGCTGCGGGCTTCGGAGGGACGTTTTCGCGAATCCAGTGCACTCCGGACCTGATGCCGAGCGACGTCACCGGCACGGAGATCCTCGAGGATCACGAGGGGCTGACGTTCCGGTTCCGTGAAGGCCCGATCTTCGCCAACGTCGTACTCGCCGACGAGATCAACCGAGCGACTCCGAAGACCCAATCGGCGCTGCTCGAAGCCATGCAAGAGGGGCAGGTCAGTTCCGGAGGCGTGACGCGTCCCCTGCCGCGGCCGTTCTTCTTGCTCGGGACGCAGAATCCGATCGAGATGGAAGGGACGTTTCCCTTGCCCGAAGCGCAGCTCGATCGCTTCGGGCTCAAGCTCGACGTGACGTATCCCGGCATCGAAACCCTGCGCATCATCCTCGACGAGAAGAGTTCGACCGATACGCCGCTGCCGGCTGCCCACCTCGATCCGTCGGCGCTTCTCGAGCTCAGGTCGCTCAGTCACGAAGTCGCGGTCGGCCCGCACTTGCGGGATCTCGTGGCGGAGGTGCTCGTGGCTACTCAGCCCGGTCATCCGAGCCACGAAGGACTCGTCAAACTCGGGGCATCGCCCCGCGCCGGGATCGCGTGGCTCCGTGCAGCGCGTGTGCGCGCTGTCATGGCGGGGCGCTTTCACGTGACGCGGGAGGATCTCGAAGCGCTCGCGCACTTCGTCCTCGATCACCGCGTCGTGCTCGGTTACGAGGCCAGGGCCCAGCACATCGACGTGCGCACGCTGTTCGAGCGGTGGTGGGCCTGAGTCGGTAACAGCGGCAGCCGCGACTCCCGGCGCGGTCTTCGTCGTGGCCAGGTTTTTTTCCTGACTCGAAAAGTCACGGGAGTACGAGCTCCGTCCGTGCGTAGGAGGGCGCGCAAAGGACGAGAGGACCTCTTCGCAGGGAGGTCCCGAGGCGGCTGGGATGGGGGTCCCGGCCGCCATTTTTTTTGCTCTCCGAGGACGCGGGCGCGATTCCGGGGCGATCAGTCGTTCTCGTCGTCCACGAACGCGTCGGTCGCGAAGTCCTCTGGCGTCGGATCGTCGAGGAGGCCGCCCAGGGCTGCCCCTTCGCGCTCGTCCAGGCCGTCGCGCAAAGCTCCACCGAGGCGACCGTCGAGGCCGGGGATCGGCTCGAAGCTGTCGCCGAGGTAGGCGCGCTTGACCTCCTCGTTGCGGATGAGGTCGGCGGGCGCGCCCTCGGCAAGCACACGGCCCTCATGGACGATGTACGAGCGCTCGGTGATGCGGAGCGTCTCGTGCACGTGGTGATCGGTGAGGAGCACCCCGATTCCACGATCTCGAAGTCGCTCGAGGATGTGCTGCACGTCCTGGACCGAGATCGGATCGACCCCGGCGAACGGCTCGTCGAGCAGGATCAGCGTCGGGTTGGTTGCGAGGCCGCGCGTGATCTCGAGTCGACGGCGCTCGCCGCCCGACAGGGTGTAGGCCATGCTCTTGCGCAGGCGTCCGAGGTCGAGTTCGTCGAGCAACTCCTCCAGGCGCTCGGAGCGCGCTTTGGATGGCACGCCGTGAGCTTCGAGAACGGCGAGGAGGTTGTCTTCGACCGTCATCTTCTGAAAGACGGACGGCTCCTGACTCAGGTAGCCGATCCCTGCGCGCGCGCGGCGGTACATCGGCCGCTTCGTGATATCGCGACCCTCGAAGAACACCTGGCCCGCATCGGGGCGGATCATCCCGACGAGCATGCGAAAGGTCGTCGTCTTGCCGGCTCCGTTGGCTCCGAGGAGGCCGACGATCTCGCCCGGCCAAACTTCCAGGCAAACGCCGTCGACGACGCGTCGTCGCTTGTAGGCCTTGACGAGATCGACCGCCTCGAGAAGGGGCTCGTCGTCGTTCGTGACCCGGTTCGACGTCTCGGTCGCCGGTCGTTTCGTCGTGGCCATCTTCACGGCTCGATCTCCTCGCAGCCTGAGGAAGGGCTCGGACACGCTCCTCGCCCGCGTTCGTGGGTGCTCGACGACTTTACCGGCGAATCGACGCCGAATCGCCGGGGAAATCCTGTGGAAAACTCGTGGATTGGCACGCCGTATCGCGTCCTCAGGCGCGCGCCGTCGAGCTCACTGCAGTCCCCGTGCCGACCGTTCCGGCCTTTGCCTCGGATCGTGAGCCCCAGGAACGGGAACCGCGACACCATGACCTTGTGGAAAACTCGCGGAAAACCCGCTCCGCAGAACGGCCTCATCGGATCAAGCCGAGTCGCGAGATCGGGAAGAACGTCGCGAATGCCCGTCCGACGAAGAAGCGCTCGGGGACGAACCGCGCATTTTCTTCCTGATCCTCGACGCGCCAGAAGCGGGCACTGCGGAGAAGGTCGTCAGGCGTGCCCTCGAGGACGTGCTCTTCGCCGTAGAGATCGGTGAACACGATGCGGCCCTTTTGCGGCACGACGACGGGGTTCTCGTCGACACCGAGTGAGCCGGGTCGATTCTCGAACTCGAATCGCGCATTTCCGGTGATCGGGTCCCCCGTCTCGGGGGCAACGATCTTGCCGTCCTTCTGCCAAAGCGTCATGCGCCGCCAGGTTCGACCGTCGTCGGAGTTGCGTTGGTTGTCCCCGAGCATCCAGCAGTGCCCTGGCGGCACGTGGACGACATCGTTGCTGAAGCGGCCCTGATCGTCGAGCCAGCGCTCGTAGGTGTTGTCCCGCGCGAGGGTCGTTCCACGGATATCGGCGTTGCCCTCGACGACGATCTCCATCGCGAGGCCGATGGTCGCGTCGAAGTCCGTTCGATACGTGATGGGGCCGAGCGCGACCCCGCCAGCCGATCCGAAGCACTGGTCGTCCCAGTTCGCCAAGCGAAGCTCGAACTCGCTCCCGGCTCCGAACGCGATCGTGTCTTCGGCCGTGACACGTTGTGTCGGCTCTTTCGATCGGAGGAGGTCGCTTCCCTTCGCGAACCAGTCGAGGGTCACCTTGCCCCTTCCGTCTCCACCGCGCTCGACGCGCACGCGCCA
Source organism: Planctomycetota bacterium (assembly GCA_020426005.1). Classification (GTDB taxonomy): domain Bacteria; phylum Planctomycetota; class UBA1135; order UBA1135; genus JACKHW01. The sequence continues at coordinate 19,019 of JAGQQW010000093.1, forward strand.
CGCCAAGGACTTCCCTGCCGAGGTCTGTTCCACGGCTCGCAGCTCGATGGCCTTCGTCGCGTCGGTCGTTGTGACGTTCGCGCGCCAGTCGACATCCGCGACGACGAGGTTTTCACCTCCGTTCGCCTCCTCCGCGAGCTTTGCCCGCAGCTCACGCGGGTAGCCGTCGGCGTAGCGGTTTTCCGGTTTGACCATCTCGAGCGTCGTGCGCGTCGCTTCGCCTCCGACGGTCTTGGCGTGGACGGTGCCATCGTTGTCCACCGACCAGGTCCCACCGAGTCCGCGATCGATGGCGAACATGCGGGCGATCGATGCTCGGTCTTCGGCGTTCTGGGACCACATCTCCTTCCACAAGTGGTCTTGGAGTCCGCGAGGCTTGCGCACGGTTTCCCAGTAGGGAGCCTTGTCGCCCTGAGCCGGATAATTCTTGTAGATGTCGCCGTTGAAGATCCGCAGCTTCTCGTCGCTGAGTCCAACGATGCGCTTGACGTAGTTCTGGCTCTGGTTGTGTGGATACCTGAAAACAGCGACGTGCCAGCGGTCGGGCTTGTTCGTCAGGTAGGCAGCCTTGTCCACGAGGATTCGATCGTGGATGCCGGTCGACGGGCTCCCCATCAGGACCGGCTGCATCGATGGCGTCGGGATCTGGAACGCTTCGACGAGGAAGTACTTGAGGCCGATCGCCATGAGGATCGCCATCGCGAACGCTTCGATCTGATCGCGCACCGCGTGGGAGAACGGGGAAGACTTGGCGGTATTCGGCTTGCTCACGACTTTGAGGGAACGCCGGAGCGGCCGAAAGGTCAACAGCACGCCCGGAAAAGTCGGGCCCGCGCGCCATCCGTCGGCCGGCCCTCAGTCGTCGCTGCCGAGCACGGCGAGGAACGCCTTCTGCGGGATCTCGACGTTGCCGACCATCTTCATGCGCTTCTTGCCGGCCTTTTGCTTCTCGATCAGCTTGCGCTTTCGGGAGATGTCCCC
>JAGQQW010000094.1 GCA_020426005.1 Planctomycetota bacterium
TCGCCGCGGAGATCTGCCCGGTGTCGGTGCCCCAGCGGAAGGGCGATCCGCTGCAGGTGACCGCCGACGAGGGCCCGCGCGCCGACACGACCGCCGACTCGCTCGCCAAGCTGCGTCCCGCCTTCAAGCGTGACGGCGGCACGGTGACCGCCGGCAACGCCTCCAGCATCAACGACGGCGCCGCGGCGCTCCTCGTCGCCAGTGGCGACTTCGTCGCCGAGCAGGGTCTGCAACCGCTGGCGCGGATCACCGGCTACGTCACCGGCGGCGCCGCCCCCGAGTGGGTGATGATGGCGCCGGTCGACGCGGTCACGAAGCTGATGGCCCGCGAGGGCACGAAGATCGGCGACTACGACCTGATCGAGATCAACGAGGCCTTCGCGGCGCAGGTGCTCGCGTGCCATCGCGAGGAAGAGCTGCCGATGGAGCGCGTCAACGTGAACGGCGGCGCCATCTCGCTCGGTCACCCCATCGGTTGTTCTGGCGCGCGAGTCCTGACGACGCTTCTGCACGCGCTCGAGGACCGCGGGCTTTCGCGTGGTGCAGCCGCGCTGTGTCTCGGTGGCGGCAATGCCGTCGCCATGTCGATCGAGGTGCTGTCATGATCGAGCGTGTCGCCGTCATCGGTGGTGGAACCATGGGCAATGGCATCGCGCAAGTCTTCGCGATGCATGGTGCGAGCGTGCAGCTCGTCGATGTCGACGACGCCGCGATCGCGCGCGCGAAGGGTGCGATCGACGGCAGTCTCGGCCGCCTGGTCAAGAAGGAGAAGATGACGGCCGACGAAGCCAGCGCCGTGCTGTCCCGCATCGACGGGACGACGGACTTCGGCGCGACCGCCGATCGTCAACTCGTGGTCGAAGCCGTGCCCGAGCGCCTCGAGATCAAGAAAGCCGTCTTCGAGAAGCTCGATGCGATCACGGGGCAGGACTGCATCCTCGCCTCCAATACGTCGTCGATCTCGATCACGAAGATCGCGGCGACGACGAAGCGCGCGGATCGAGTCATCGGCATGCACTTCATGAATCCGGTACCGATCATGAAGCTCGTCGAAGTCATTCGCGGTAACGACACGTCGGACGCGACGGCGGACTTCGTCGTCAAGGGCTCCGAGGCGCTCGGCAAGATTCCGGTCGTCGCACAGGACTATCCGGGTTTCGTGAGCAACCGCGTCCTGATGCCGATGATCAACGAAGCGATCTTCTGCCTCATGGAGGGCGTGGCCACGCGCGAAGCGATCGACGAGATCATGAAGCTCGGCATGGCACACCCGATGGGGCCGTTGACGCTCGCGGACTTCATCGGTCTCGACGTCTGCCTCGAGATCCTCGACGTCTTGAAGACCGGGATTGGCGACGACAAGTATCGCGCTTGTCCGCTCCTGCGACGGATGGTGGCCGCGGGCCATCTCGGTAGGAAGACCGGTCGCGGCTTCTACGAGTATTGAGATCACTGCGTCACGAGATCGTGAGATCACGAGAAGGGATGAGACGAGCATGACCGCACTGACAGGAACTTTGGTCGGCCCCGGAGTCGACTTCCGCCTCGATGAGCAACTTGCCGACCTGCAACGTCGCGCGCACGAGTTCGCAGATCGCGAGTTGGTTCCCAATGCAGCTCGCTGGGATCGCGAAGCGTCGTTCCCGCGTTCGGCGATCGACGCCGCAGCGCGCGAGGGTTTCTTGCGGATGACGATTCCGACCGAATACGGAGGATTGGCCGCGAGCAACGTCGCCAACTGCATCTTGCTCGAAGAAATCAACCGCGGGTGCGCGTCGACCGGTGTGACGGTGTCGGTGCACAACTCGCTCTTCTCGTCTCCCGTCGCGAAGCACGGGACACCCGAGCAGAAGGCCGAGTACCTCCCAAAGATGGCCACGGGCGAGTGGCTCGGTGCCTATTGCTTGTCGGAGGCCGGTGCCGGATCGGATGCCGCCGCCCTGCGATGCGCCGCGCGCCGCGACGGCGACGACTGGATCCTGGACGGCGCGAAGCTCTGGATCACGAGCGGGAGCGTCGCGGACTGCTTCGTGGTCTTCGCGCGCACCAACGAACATCGCACGCGCGGAATCTCCGCCTTCCTCGTCGAGAAGGGATACGCCGGTTGCTCGGTCGGCAAGAAGGAGGTCAAGCTCGGTCTCCGTGGCTCACCGACGACCGAGATCCTGCTCGAGAACTGTCGTGTTCCGAACAAGAACATGCTCGGTGAGGAGGGGAACGGCTTCAAGATCGCGCTCGATACCCTCGACGGTGGCCGTCTCGGTATCGCCGCACAGAGCCTCGGAATCATGCGCGCGTGTCTCGAGGCGGCGACCAAGTTCGCGTGCGAGCACGACGCCGTCGGGTCGCAGCAACGCTTCCAGTGGAAGATCGCGGACATCGCGACGGCGCTCGATGCTGCACGGCTCCTCACGTGGCGCGCGGCTCATCTGCGGGACATCGGCGAGAACTGCACGATGCAGTCCGCGATGGCCAAGAGCTTCGCTTCTCGCATGTGCAATCAGGCGGCACGCGATGCGGTCGAGATCTGCGGCGCTGCCGGGATCGGCGGCGGCGCGGACGTCGAACGCTTGATGCGGGACGCGCGCATCACCGAGATCTACGAGGGTGCGACCGACATCCAGCGCCTCGTCGTCGCCCGCGGCGTCATGGCCTGAGCCGCGCATGGACTCGGCGGCCCTGATCCCAGCCTTTCGTGCCGGCGACAGGCGTGCGCTGAGTCGCCTGCTCACGTACGCGGAGCGGGGTGACGACGCGTTTCCCGCGCTCTACGACGAGCTCGCTCCGAGTCGTGGGCACGCGATGCGCCTCGGGATCACCGGGCCGCCGGGTGCCGGCAAGTCGACGTTCGTCAGCGCCCTCGTGACCGCGCGACGCAACGCCGGAGAACGGGTCGCGGTGCTCGCGATCGACCCGACGTCGCCCTTCACCGGCGGGGCGCTGCTCGGAGATCGCATCCGCATGCAGGAGCACGTCCTCGATTCGGGAGTGTTCGTGCGGTCGATGGCGACGCGGGGATCTCTCGGAGGTCTGAGTCGAGCGAGTCTCGAGGCGAGCGACCTCCTCGACGTGTTCGGTTTCCCGCACGTCGTCATCGAGACGGTGGGCGTCGGACAGGTCGAGCACGACATCATCGAGGCTGCGGACTTGGTGACCGTCGTCTTGAGTCCAGGCGCCGGGGATGGGGTTCAGGCCCTCAAGGCCGGCCTGATGGAAATCGCCGATGTCTTCGTGATCAACAAGGCCGATCTCCCTGGCGCCGACCAGGTCGCGGTCGACCTCCGTGAGATGTTGGCTCTTCGTTCGCAGCGGCACGGGGACGAGATCCCGGTCGTGCGGTGTTCGTCGATCGACGGTGAAGGGCTCGGCGAAGCCATCGAAGCGATCGATCGGCGATGGCACACACTCGAGCACGATGGTCGCCTCGCGGCGCGACGACACGAACGGAGCGTCGTGCAGGTCCGTCGACTCGTCGAGCAGTCGCTGCGCGAGCGGCTCTTCGGCTCGGACGAAGACCTCGAGCAGAGCCTCTCGTCAAGCGACCTGGCTCGTCCGTATGCTGCGTGCGACATGCTTCTCGATCGCTTCGATGCGCAGACGTCGCGCAGCCCCGCGAGCCCGACACACAAGAGGAACGAACCACGATGAGAACCGATCCGATCCGCGTCCTCGTCGCAAAGCCGGGGCTCGATGGACACGACCGCGGCGCGAAGGTCGTCGCCGCCGCGCTGCGCGATCGCGGCATGGAAGTCGTGTACACGGGCTTGCATCAGACGCCCGCGCAGATCGCCGAAGCCGCGCTCCAAGAAGACGTCGACGTCGTCGGACTGTCGATCCATTCGGGTGCGCACATGACGCTCTTCCCGGAGATCAAGCGACTGCTCGACGCGAACGGCATGGGCGACGTGCTGCTCGTCGGTGGCGGGATCATCCCCGAAGAAGACGCTGCACAGCTCGAGGCGCAGGGATTCGGCAAGCTCTTCGGGCCCGGATCGCGGACGGACGAGATCGCGGACTACATCGAGGCAGAACTCGAGCGACGTCCTGCCAAGTGACGGAAGCACACGACAGAACCTGGAACAACGACACGAGGAACGGACATGAGCCCAGCCAAAGATCTTGATGCAGAACTCGAGTTCGCGCTCACCGAAGAACAGGAGATGATCCGGGACACGGCGCGCAAGTTCACCGAAGACTCACTCGAGAAGGGTGCCGAAGCTCGCGATGCGAACCTCGAGTTCGCGCGCGCGGAGTTCGATGCGCTCGGTGAACTCGGCTTCCCCGGACTCACGGTTTCGGATGATCGGGGCGGGGCCGGTATGGGGCAGGTCGCGGCGGTCATCGCGTTCGAAGAACTCGCACGATCCGGCGCTTCGACGTCGATGAGTCTCGCGATGCACCTCGAACTCGGTGCCCGATTGCTCGATCACGCGGCGAGCAGCGGCACCGCGAACCTCGAGAGTGGCATCGAAGAACTCGCGGCGGGGGCGAAGATCGCTTCTTGCTCGGGTCTTGCCGGGGAGTTCACGGTCGACGGTGGCAAAGTCGCTGGCCGTGGCGCACCGATGCCCAATGCGACCGTGGCCGATGTCTTCGTCGTGCGGGTCGTCGATGGTGATGCGACGCGCGTGTGCATGGTGGCCAAGGGGGATACCGGTGTGTCGGTCGAAGCGCTCGACGCGCCGCTCGGTTTGCGCAACGCGGGCCTCGGATCTCTCGTGCTCGACGGTGCCGCGCTCGAGAGCATGGTGACGATCGCGACCGGTTCTGCTGCCGATGACCTCGTCGAGCGATCGCTTGCCGCGATGCGCCTCGCGACCGCCGCAACACTCGTCGGACTCGCTGACAGCGCGCGCGTGCGCGCGGTCCGGTACAGCCAAGAACGCATCGCATTCGGCAAGCCTCTGAGCGCGCAGCAAGCCGTCGCGCTCAAACTCGGTCGCATGACCGAAGCCGTCGTTTCGGCGAGGCAGCTCGTCCGCAGTGCTGCACGCGCGATGGAAGAAGGGCGCGCTGCGCCGCTCGCCGCTGCACTCGCGAAGAGCGTTGCCGGTGAAGCCGCGGTCCGCTGCGCGGACGAAGCGATTCAGATCCACGGCGGCTACGGGTTCGTGACTGAGTACGAAGTCGAACGGCTCTATCGCGACAGCAAAGTCTGCTGTGTGCTGTTCGGTGACGAGGACGCGTGCCGGCTCGAGGTCGCGGACGGCCTCCTGACCGCGTAGCGTTCCGCCGACGTCGCCTGCGTGGTGCTCGCACCCTTGGAAGCGCTGGACCTCGGTGAGCTGCGCATCGACGTGCTCGACGGCGGGAGCCTCGCGTTCTCGATCGAACGTCCCGGCAAGCGGATCGCGCTCGAACTCGCGGTCCGCCCTCTGCTCGTGCGCACGTCCGAGTGGTCGTGCTTGATCGATCCCGGTTTCGGTCCTGCGGATCCGCGGCGACGAGAGCGGTTCCAGTTGCGCGATCCGGTGCCTCTCGAAGAGCAGCTCGATCGTCTCGGAGTCGCGCAGCCGGATCACGTGCTGCTCACGCATCTGCATTTCGACCACGCGGCGGGCGTGCTCGCTGGCTCGGCACACGGCATGCGTGACGATGGGGATGTCGAGGAGGCGCGCTTCCCGGGCGCGGAGCACCATGTGCACCCTCTCGAATGGGACGCCGCGATGAGAGAACAGCGCGGCGGTGATCTCGCAGCGCGCATCGAACGTGCACTCTCGAGACTTCCGAAGTCCCTGCCGAGCGATGGGACGGTGCTCGGCACGCCGGGGCATGCTCCGCGCATCGATGTCGAACTCGCAAGCGGACACACCGAAGGGCTCGTGGCGGTTTGGATGCACGGCACGGAGGGAACCGCGATGTTCGCCGCCGATCTCGTGCCGACACGCAAGTTCTTGGGTGCTCGTCTCGATCGCATGGCCGATCAAGCTCCCGAACTCGCGCGGGATTCACGCATCGCGCTCTTGCGCCGCTGTGAGCGGGAGCACGCATTCGTGCTCTTCTATCACGACAGGGACGTGGCATTCGCGCGCATCGAGGCGGACGCGACGCTTCGCGACACGTGGCACGTGCAGCGGGATGCCGACTTTCGCTGAACGGAACAGTCGATTGCGGCGCGACGCATGAGGTGCAACGCCCCTGGTATCGCCGGTTCGACGTCGGCACCACGTGGCAACGGGCGCGAGAACACAGCGTATCGACAACCTGCTAGGCTCCCGGGTCTGCCTGTCCCTTTCGATCGCGCCCTTTCGATCGAGCCCCTTCGATCGCACCTCGCCACTCGGGTTTCCTCACCGTGCGCACGACTGCCCCTTCGCCATTCGCATCGCTGTTCGTCGTTCTGCTCGCGCTCGCTGGCTTTGGTCGCGTGTGCGCAGCGCCACTGCCGCAATCGGGCGGCATCCTCATCAACGAGTTCTGCTACGACGATTCCGGCGTGGATGACGGAGAGTTCGTCGAACTCGTCAACGCGTCGCGACAGACCGTCGACATCTCGGGCTGGCAGCTCGTGGCGTCGAATCCGTTCGGGGAGCAATCACGCTTCACCGTGCCGAACGGTACGAAGCTCGCCGCCGGTGCGTATTGGGTCTTCGGCTCCTCTGCCGTTCCGCGCGTGGATCAAGTCGTCGGAGTCACGGAGATCTGGGACAACGCGCAAGCGGCCTTGGTCCTCGTCGATCCCTCGAACGCGATCATGGATTCGGTGGTCTACGAGTCGTGGCGATCGAAGTGGCGCATCGGCACGCCGATCGACGAAGGGGTTTGGCCCGACTTCGTCAGTCTCGATACCGGGCGGACTTCTTGGTCCCGCATTCGAGATGGTTACGACACGAGGAACGCGCGTGACTTCCGCATCGCACCGGCGACACCCGGGTCGACGAATGATCTGGCGCCGACGGGCTTCGACGATGACTTCGACACGCGTCCCACGGGTTCGACGATCGGTGAGTGGGGCGGGAGCTTCGCGGCTCCGGTCGTCATCGACCCGACGGTCGTGGATGCGAACAACCCGAGCAAGCTACCGCTGTCGCCTCAGGGTGGTCGCGCCGCCGTCTTCTGGGACTCGCAGGGCGGTGGGAACACGACGATGCTGCTCGCCGATGGCGTACGCGACGTCGTGGTCGAAGCGTGGGTCTACATCGAGAGCCATGCGCTCTCGGTTGCGGACCGTGCGATGTGGTCCATCGGAGTGCAGGGCGGGACGGGAAGTTACTACGACTTCGCGGACGTCTCGGGTCGTCAGCCTCAGTTCGTCGCCAACGGGAACACCGGGATCAGCTGGACCTACGAGGCGGACGATCGCGGAGCGACGCTGTATCTCGTGGACCACGGCGACGGTGGTTGGGGAAGCGGTGCGCGCACGGCGCCCGTCGTTCTCGGCAAGATCGCACTGCAGCCGACGATCGACGAGGGATGGAAGCGCCTTCGCCTCGAAGTCCGCGGCAACGTCGTCGAGGGATGGTTCGACGGGAACTACGGTTGTGGCGACGGACAGTACGTTCGAGGCACCACGGCGACACCGGCTCTCGGTGGTGTCTACATCGCCTACCACGAACGCATCGCGCAGCCGTCGCGTCAGCGTCCGTTCACCTGCGATCAGCTCCGCATCGGTGCGAACTCGGCGAGGGTCCAGTGGTCGGGAAGCGGACTCGCGACGTCGCAAGGCATGCCTCAGATGACGCCACTCGCACCCGCGATGCCAGGACGGCGGGACTTCGGAATCGAAGCATGGGGCCTCGTTCCGAACGGTGCGAGTCTGCTCATGCTCGGCGTAGCGCTCTTTCCGACGCCTCTCGATCTGCAAGTCGTTGGTGCACGCCAGGGTTGTTTGCTCTACTTCGATCCGCTCGAGTTCTATGCTATCCGTGCGGATTCGAAGGGTGAGGGCTCCTACGTTCTTCCATTGCCCTGCCTTCCGGCCAGTGTCGGAGTCGATCTGCATTTCCAGCTACTCGACTTCGATCCGTTCTTGTTGTCGTCGTTCCCGGTCGGGATCTCGCGACTCATGACGGTCACGACCGGACGTTGATGACACGACCCTTCGAGCGAATCTCGAGCAAAGTTCTCGTCGACAATCCGTGGCACCGCTACTGCCACGATCGCTATGCGCGCCGCGATGGCAGCCCTGGTGACTACTACTACGTCGACATGGCCGGTTCGTCGGTCGTCGTGCCACTGCTCGACAATGGCGACGTGGTGATCCTCGAGGTCGAGCGCTACCTGCTCGGCACGAAGCTCTGGGAGTTCCCGATCGGTGGACTCGAGCCCGGCGACGACCCGCTCCACGTCGCGCAGAAGGAGCTTGCCGAAGAGTCGGGCTATCGCGCGAATCGCTGGGACGCGCTCGGAGTTTTCGCGCCGTACAAGGGCGTGTCGAACGAGCATTGCCACGTCTTCTTGGCGCGCGAACTCGAACCCGGCGCGCAGGCACTCGAACTTTCGGAGTCCATCGACGTGCACGTCGTGTCGCTCGACGAAGCGCGACGACGCATGCTCGGGCAGGCCGTCGGGGATGGGCAGTCGATCGCGGCGTTCGCCTACCTCGATCGCTTTCTCGCTCGATGAGGGTTCCGAGGGCGAGTCTCGGTCGTCGTGTGCGGCGCTATCTGGGTCGCTTCGCGACCTACGTCTGGGTGTCGGTGCGTCGCTATCTCGACGACCAGGGCAGTTTGCGCGCTGGCGGACTCACGTACCTGACGCTGATGTCCCTCGTGCCCGGATTGACGGTCGTCCTCCTGATCGCGAGCGCGTTCGGCGTCAAGGAGCAGTTCCGCTCGTGGGTCGATTCGCAATCGGTCGGTTGGTCCGAGCAGCTGGTGCAGATCAAGGACACCGTGCTCGAGGTCGTCGACAACGTGCGGCTCGAACTCCTCGGTGGATTCGGTTTGCTCGCGTTCATCTGGGTCGTGCTTTCGCTCCTCGCCAAGGTCGAGAACGCGCTCAACGAAACGTGGAACGCGGGCAAGTCGCGCACACTCGCACGGCGCTATGCGGACTACGTCGCGATCCTCTTCTTCGTGCCGCTGCTCGTCCTCGCCGCAACCGGGCTCAAGACGATCGTGACCTTCGACGGAATCGTCGGCGCGATCCCGATGCTCGGGCCGGTCGTCGAGTCCGGACTCCAGTTGTTGCCCATCGCGATGATCTGGCTCGCGTTGACGCTCGTCTACAAGGTCATGCCGAACGTGACGGTCGGCTGGGGCCCAGCGCTGTTCTCGGGCCTGATCGCCGGCACGAGTTGGTACGTCGCGCAAGCGGTCTTCTTCCGCGCGCAGATTGGCCTCAGCCGCCAGAACGCGATCTACGGGTCGCTCGCGCTGCTGCCGTTCTTCTTGTTCTACCTGTACGTGTCGTGGGCGATCGTGCTCTGGGGCGCGGAGTTCTGCTACGTGTTCCAGAACCGGATCACGAAGCGCCACGACGCCGTCGATCACTCGTGGACGCCGGACCAACGGCATCGCCTCGCGATCGGCCTCGTGCGGGGTGCAGTCGATCAGTTCAAGGATGGCAAGTCGCTCATGATCGCGGACTTCGCCGGTTCGTATCGCTGGCCAAGACGCCGCGTCGACGAGATCGCCAAGACACTCGTCGAAGCAGGGATCCTGCACTTCGTGCATCACGGCAAGTCCGTCGTTCCTGCAAAGCCGCCCGATGCGACCCGCGTCGCGGACATCATCCTCGTCGTCGATGGGGTTCCGACGAGTACCGACGTCATGACGGTCGACCGCCCGCTTCCGGCACGCGAGGACGCGATCCTGCAGGACCTGCGCCAACGGATTCGCGACTTGGATGGCATGCTATGACGCCATGAAGGCCGTTCTGTCGTCCACCATCGCCGTCTTCCTGGTCGGTGCCGTTGTCAGGGCACAGGCCGGAGATCCCGTTGCGGTTCGTGACCGTGTGCACGAGGCACTCGATGCGCTTCTCGCCGCCAAGCCACTCGCGGGTGCGCGCGTCGGCGTCGTGGTGCTCGAGCCGAAGACCGGCGAGGTCCTCGCGGAGTCGCGTCCCGACGAGGGTTTCCTGACGGCCTCCAACATGAAGCTGATCTCGAGTGCCGTGGCGCTCGAAGTCCTCGGTCCCGACTACGTGTTCGAGACGAAGTTGGTCGGACGGGGTACGTGGTATCGCAACGGCACCTTCGATGGTGACCTCGTGCTCGTCGGTTCGGGCGACCCGACGCTGGGCGCGACCTACTTCGAGAAGTCGGGTTCGACCGCGCCGTTCGTGCGGATGGCCGCCGCGCTCGAAACGCGCGGCGTACGGAAAATCGAAGGTCGCGTGCTCGGTGACGATTCGTGTCAGCCCGACGAAGTCATGGGGCTGGGATGGGACTGGTCGTATCACGCCGATTGGTATGCAGCTCAGGTCGGCGGTCTCTGCTTCAACGAGAATTGCATCGACGTGATCTTCGAAGGGACGGCCGCGGGGCGCCCTCCGCTGGTGCGACTCGAACCCGAAACCGGCTTCGTGACGATCCAGAACCGCGTGCAGTGTCTGACGCCGAGCAAAGGGGTTCGGCCGTCCGGCGTCACGTGGGCACGCACACTCGGGGGGAACGAGATCACGTTGACCGGTTCCCTCGCGGTCGACACGCGCGGCAAGCGAGATTGGGGCAGCGTCCACAATCCGACAGCGTTTGCCGCGACGGTGTTGCGCGAGACCCTCGTGCGCCAGGGGATTCCCGTGACAGGCGCAGCGGGCGATACCGACGAGGTCGCGGAGCCACCGCAGGGCGAGGAGATGGAGATGTACGTGCATCGGTCGCCGCCGCTTCGCCGCATCGTTCACGCGCTGAACAAGCGGAGTCAGAACCTCTATGCCGAGCAGCTTCCTCGCGCCGCGGCGCGTGCGCGCGGTGGGGACGGTTCGATGGCCTCCGCCCGCAAGGTCGCGCGCCAAGAACTCGAGCGGCTCGGCGTCGATACGTCGCGGCTCGTCCTCGCCGACGGGTCCGGGCTGAGTCGCCTCGACATGGTCTCCCCGCGACAGATCGCGACACTCCTCGACGGGATGCGGTCGAGTCCGCACTTCGAGATCTACTTCGATTCGCTCCCCGTGGCGGGCGTGGACGGCACGCTGCGGCGGCGCTTTCCCGAGGGAAACGCTGCCAGGGGCCGCGTGCACGCAAAAACGGGATACGTGAGTCGGACCGTGGCCCTCTCGGGATACGTCCCTAGAAACGACTGCGAGCCGCTCGTGTTTTCGATTCTGATCAACGACTTCCTCGGCGCGTCCTCGGGAGTTCAGGCTGCGGTGGATGCGTTCGTTGGCAAACTCTGTACGGCCCTCCCCTGAGGGCCGAAGCACACGGATCACCGGAAAGAGTCTTGCGGCACGGCGTTCGAAGTCGGAAAACGTCCGGTTGATTCCTCTGACCTGCACGGCAAGTCCTGGCTGGTGACAGCCGGCAATCGCGAGCGAGCACCATGACCCTTTCCACGACGACAGTCTGTTCTTTCTTGGCCCTCGGGTTGGGTCTCGGCCTTCCGCTCGCCCGTGAGGCGGCGGTCTCGACGGATGTTGCGACCGAGAACGCGAAGATCGCGATCGTCGACACGAGTGTCATCCGCAAGGCCTCGAAGTGGGCGAAGGGGGTGATGCAGCAACTCGATCAGCAGGCCCAGGCGGATCGTCGTGCATTCGAAGCACTCGTCGCCGAACGGGACGGTCTCAAGCGCAAGCTCGAGTTCCTCGAGCCCGATTCGCGCGATGCTCAGTTTCTCAAGATCGAATACAACGTCTTGACGCAGCGCCTGCAGAGCCAGAACGAGCTCTTCTCGATCCTGCGGGAGCGCGCGATCGCCGAGGCACTCGTGGAGATCCGTGAGTGGACGCAGAAGGCGGTCGCGGAAATCGCGCAGAAGCGCGGTATCGACCTCTGCCTTCAACAGAACGAAGTGCCCGAGCAAGGAACGCTGCAGGAGAAGATCACTTTGCTGCGTGGCCAAATCGTCCTCTACGCCAAGCCGACCCTCGACATCTCCGAGGACGTCGTGAAACTGCTCGATTCCGGCTTCGCCAAGGCCAAGGGCAATGCGATCGGGAACGGCAAGGCCAATGCCGCCGACGCGGCGTCGAAGAAGCCGGGCGGCGACGGCAACAAGGACTGAGGACCGAGGCGAACCAACGAACAACATGCGGCCCCGCGCGCAACGCACGATCAAGGCGCCGGTCGAGTTCTCCGGTGTCGGCCTCCACACGGGAGAGCAGAACAAGGTCTCGATCCTCCCCGCACCGGCCGATCACGGCATCGTCTTCTGTCGCGTCGATCTCGAGGGAAAGCCGACGATCCCGGCGCACATCTCGAAGCTCGTCGCGAAGGAGCGCCGAACGAGCCTGCGTGAAGGCGTGGCGGACGTTTCGACCGTCGAACACCTGCTCGCGGCGCTCTACGCGCTGCAGATCGACAACGTGCAGATCGAGATCGATGGCGAGGAGATGCCCGGTCTCGATGGCAGTTCGCAGGTCTTCGCGCAGAAGCTCGCCGAGGTCGGCGGCGTCGACCAGAAGGTCGTGCGCAAGTACTTCGAACTCGACGAGCCGATCTACGTGCGCGAGGGTGACGTCAGTATCGTCGCGCTGCCCGCCGACGACGGCTTGACGCTTCAATACCATCTCGATCACCGCACCGGCGATACCGAAGCGATCCAGTCGTACGGCCTCAAGGTCGGGCGCGAGACGTTCCTGGATCAGGTCGCGCCAGCGCGCACGTTCGTGATGCGTCAGGAGGTCGAAGCGTTGCAGGCGGCCGGCCTCGGGAAGGGCGCAACGCGCCAGAACACGCTCGTCATGGGCCCCGAGGGCCCCGAAGAGAATCAGCTACGCTTTTCCGACGAACTCGCGCGCCACAAGATCCTCGACCTGCTCGGGGACCTCGCGCTCGGCGGGTTCGAGCTGTCCGCGCACCTGATCGCGACGCGATCGGGGCACACGACCAATCACCGTCTCGTGCGCATGCTCCTCGAGCGGATGCGCAAGCTCGAGGACGAAGGGCAGATCGCGCGCGAATCCGGCATGGGGATCCGCGACATCCTCAAGCTGCTGCCGCACCGCTACCCGTTCTTGATGGTCGATCGCGTCATCGAGATGGAGGGCTACCAGCGCGGCGTCGGGATCAAGAACGTCACGTTCAACGAGCCGTTCTTCCAGGGTCACTGGCCCGGGCAGCCGATCATGCCCGGCGTGTTGCAGCTCGAAGCGATGGCGCAGATGGCCGGGATCCTCCTGTTCCGGAAGCTCGAGAACACCGGCAAGCTCGCCGTGCTCTGGAGCATCGACAAGGTCAAGCTGCGCGGGGCGGTGACGCCTGGTGATCAGCTCCGTATCGAGGTCGAGACGATCCGGTCGCGGCCGGGCCTCGGTCACGTTCAGGCACGCTGCAAGGTCGCGGGCAAGCTCGTGGCCGAAGCGCGACTCATGTTCACCCTCGTGGACGCATGATGGTGGTGCCCTCATGAGTTCCTCCCTCACGACCCGGATCCACCCGCAGGCCATCGTCGAGCCCGGCGCCGAAATCGGTGTCGGTGTCGAGATCGGCCCCTATTGCATCATCTCGGCGACGGCGCAGATCGGAGACCGCTGCCAGATCCTCGGTGGAAGTCAGATCCTCGGTCACACGACCCTCGGGCCCGAGAACGAGATCCACGGTGGCGCGATCCTCGGCGGCACACCGCAGGACCGAACGTATCACGGCGAAGACACGCGGGTCGTCATCGGCGCGCGCAACAAGATCCGCGAGAACGTCACGATCCACCGCGCCACGACCAAAGAAGAGCGAGTCACGCGCATCGGCGACGACAACCTCATCATGGGGGGGACGCACATCGCGCACGACTGCAAGCTCGGCAACCAGATCACGATCGGGAACAACTCGCTGCTCGCCGGCCACGTGCTCGTCGAGGACGGCGTCACCATCAGTGGCGGAACGGGCATCCACCATTGGTGCTCGATCGGACGCCTCGCGATGATCGGTGCGCTGTGTCGCGTTGCGATGGATGTCCCGCCGTTCCTCGTCTGCGAGGGACGTCCCGGGCGCGTGCGCGGCCTCAATCTCGTCGGCTTGCGCCGCAACGGTGTCGATGGCGCGGGGCTCGAGGCTGTGCGCGATGCCTACAAGATCCTGTTCCACACGAGTGAGACGCGCGAAGCCGCGCTGCTGAAGCTCGAGGCCAGTGACCCGATGACGCCCGAGGTTCAGCATCTCGTGCGCTACCTGAGGCGTTCGGACCAGGGCTATCGAGGGCGGTATCTCGAAGGCGTCTATCGCGGAAAGGTCAAACCGGACGCGGACGGCGACCAAGAGCCTCAAGTGTTCTGAGGGCGCCGCCAGGGGGGGGAACATGCACGAATCGTCACGCATTGCCGTCGTGGGCGTCGGCCATCTCGGCAAGCATCACGCGCGGTTGCTCGCAGCCATGCCGTCGGCCGACCTCGTCGGCGTCGTCGATACCAATCCGGACACCGCGCGCGACGTCGGTGAGGAGTGGGACGTCCAATACTCGACCGATGTGCGCGAAGCGCCGCTCGCGTGGGGCGCCGAGGCCGTGAGCCTCGTCGTGCCGACCACGGCGCACTGTGAGCTCGCGATCCACTATCTCGAACAGGGCCTCGACGTGCTCGTCGAGAAGCCGCTCGCGACGTCTCCCGAGGAAGGGCGACGCATGTGTGACGCGGCGGCGCGAACGGGTCGTATCCTCGCCGTCGGTCACGTCGAGCGGTTCAATCCGGCCGTGCAGGCGCTACACGACCTCGACGTGACACCGCGCTACATCGAGAGCGAGCGTCTAGCGCCGTTCACGTTTCGCAGCACCGACATCGGTGTCGTCCTCGATCTGATGATCCACGACATCGACCTCGTGTTGTCGCTCGTCGACTCCGAACTCGAGGACGTCGAAGTGCAAGGTGGTGCGCTCTTCACGCCCGCCGAGGACATCGCGAGCGCGCGATTGCGCTTCGCCAACGGTGCGGTCGCTCGGCTCACCGCGAATCGCGTCGCCTTGCGTCCGAAGCGCCAGATGCGGATCTTCAGCCAAGAGGGCTACGTCTCGATCGACTTCGGCAAAAAATACGGTCTCGTGATCCGAAAGTCGGATTCGTGGGACGTGCAGAAGCTCGACCTCGGCAGCATCCGCACGGCGCAGATCCAAGATCTCTGGAAGTTCGTGTTCGAAGGCTTGTTGCAAGTCACCGAGCTGAAGATGGACGAGAACAATCCGCTCGAAGACGAGCTGCGCAGCTTCCTCGAATGCGTGCGGACGCGAACCGCACCGGTCGTCGACGGAGAGGCTGCGCTTCGCGCGCTCGTCGTTGCGCAGCGCGTTCTCGATCACCTCGCTGCACATCCCTGGTAGCGGACACTCGCAGCTGGTTGAAAAAGTCGGTAGTCTGCACGCACGGTGGGGCTGGCGCTGGGCGGCGCCCCTCTCCGCCGTAGACAGTGCCGCAATCAGCCGGCCATCGATCGGCTCATCGGGAGGGGAAGATGCGCAATCTCTTGTTCTTGCTGCTCGTCGGCGGCATCGCGTTTCTCGGCTACGAATACGGCAAGCGTCGCAGCGATGACGGAACCGCGGCAGCCAAGACGAAGGACGACACGACGGAGAAGGCGAGCAAGACTGCGGCTGGCCGGCCGGACTTCGGGAGTCTGAGTCTCGATACGTCCGGCATGCGGCTGACGAACGGCACGACGTCCGCGGGAGCGGGCGGTGTCGGCGACCCCGAGCGTGTCGAAGTCGTCGCCGACGTCAGCGAGAGCTTCGCGAACGACACGATCGCCAAGGAAGCCGATCGCTACGTTGCCGCACTCGACGCGCGTGACTTCTCGAAGCTGACCCCGTCGACTGATCTTCGAGACGAGTTCCCGTTCGGGACGACCGCGCGGTTTGCGCTGGAGGTCGCGCTCGGCCTCGAGCAGAGCCCCGATGACGGCACGGGAGAGCGCACCGAAGACCTCGCGAAAGCGGCATCCTTGCTTCTCGCGACCGCGAAGAACGCGTCCGTGGTCGATCGCGTTACCGGCGCGTTCGAAATCCTCACGAGTCGCGGTCATCTCGGTCGCGCGCTCGCGGCTACCGGCGGGCGAAACCACTTCTTGGCCGGGAAGGGTGGAGGAGCCGCCTGCGGTGCGTGGGTCACCGCGTCACAGCGACTCGAAGATCCCGTGCGCGCCGTCGCGCTGTCGGGCCTCCTCGATGCGATGACGCGTGGACCGGTGCCGATCTGGCGCCAGGGAGCGAGCTTCGCGCTCTTGCGCGATGCCTACGCGCCGCTGCAGTCGGTCCTCAAGACGCTCGTCTTCAACCCGAACGGCAGCTGGAAGTCGCGCTACGAGAACGTCGAGAAGGGCGTCTACCTGTCGACGATCGCGAATCGGTGCGAGCGCGAGTGGGGGATTCCGATGTCGCCAGGCCTCCTGCAGCGCATCAACGGCCTCTCGAGTCCGAAGTCCCTGCGCGCCGGGTCTCGGATCCGCGTGCCCACCGAGCGCATTCGCGTCGTCGTCGACAAGAGCACCTTCTCGATGAAGGTCTACCTCGGCGACGTGATCCTGCGCCTCTACGAGGTCGGCCTCGGCGAGGACGGTTCGACTCCGGAGACGGAGTTCACCGTCACGGAGAAGCAGCTCGATCCGCAGTGGACCAACCCGCGCACCGGTGTCACCTACCCGGCGCTCCATCCCGAGAACCTGATCGGTCGCTACTTCATCCGTCTCGAAGACGGCGTGCACATGGGGTTCGGAATCCACGGCACCAAGGACCAGACCTCGATCGGCAAGAACTCGAGCATGGGCTGCATCCGGCTGCGAGAGCGCGACATCGAAGACGTGTTCTCCTACTTGCCACGCCGCACGAAGGTCGTCATCCGCGCCTGATCGCCGCCTGCGGGCAGGTCGTCGGTCGTCGCTCGCTTCGAGGCTCGGTATCGTGTGGCGATGGCTCGCCGTCGCCTCGGATCGTCGACTTCGGTCGGACTCGCGTGTTCGCTGATCGCCGGGTTCGCGGCTCTGCCCGCGGCGAGTCAGGATGCGAATCCGCATCTCCGGACCGTGCAAGATCGCGCGGACATCACGTTCGCGCATGATGTCGCGCCGATTCTCGATCGGTATTGCGTGCGCTGTCACGGTCCTTCGCGGCAGCGGAAGTCCCTGCGGCTCGATTCGCCGCATGCGATCGTTCGCGGCGGTCGAGGCGGTCCGGCGATCACCGCGGGTGATTCCGGCCACAGTCTGCTCGTCCGGCGCATCGAAGGCACGCTCGGCAAGCGCATGCCCCCCGAGGGTCCTCGGCCCAGCGACGCCGAACTCCGGGTGTTGCGCGCGTGGATCGACGGTGGCGCACGGTATGCCGATGGGCAGGCCGTCGTCGACACGCGTCACTGGGCGTTCCGGCCACTGAGAGATCCAGCGGTTCCCGATGCGCCCGACGGGACGAGAACGCGGCATCCGATCGATCGATTCTTGGCGGGAGCGCAGCGAGGTCGTGGTCTCGAGGTCGCACCGCGTGCCGACGCCGATACGCTCCTGAGGCGGCTGAGCCTCGATCTGCGTGGTCTGCCGGCAAGGGAGGACGAACGCACCGAGTTCTTGGCGGCCGTGGAGCGAGACGGCTTCGAGGCGGCGTGGGAGGCTCTCGTGGATCGACTGCTCGAGGATCCGGCGACGGCCGAGCATCGTGCCGCCCAATGGCTCGACCTCGCGCGTTACGCGGATACGAAGGGCTACGAAGCGGACCGTCGCCGCACGATGTGGCCGTGGCGGGATTGGGTGATTCGAGCGTTCGAAGCGGACATGCCCTTCGATCGGTTCACCGAGCTCCAGCTCGCGGGTGATCTGATGGATGCAGGTCGGGAAGGGCGCCTCGCGACCGCCTTTCATCGCAACACGATGACCAATGACGAGGGCGGGACGGACGACGAGGAGTTCCGCGTGGCTGCGGTGCATGATCGCGTCGCGACGACGTTCTCGGTCTGGTTCGGACTGACGATGGACTGCGCGCGCTGCCACGATCACAAGTACGATCCGATTTCGCAGCGTGAGTACTACGAGCTCTTCGCGTTCTTCGATCAGACGCAAGACCGGGACAGGAACGACGATGCGCCGCTCCTGACGGTGCCGCGAGACGACGGCGAGAGCCGCGTGCTCGATCGGCTCGAGGCGGAAATCGCGGAGGCTGAGGATGCGCTTCGTGAGGCATCGAAGGCCGCGGATGCACGTGCGGACGAGACCGAGGTCGCGATCAAGGCTGCTGCGCGCGCGTTCGCCGCTTCGCCGCCGGAGATCGGTGCGTGGGAGCTCTCCGGGCCGGCCGAGCTGTGGCGGTTCGCGACCTCGCGCGAGGGCGATGCCGACAAGCGGCCGGCAAGACAAGCCTTGCCGCTCGCCGAGGCGCGCGCCATCGCGACCGAAGTCGTTTCGGGTCGAAGCGTGTCGCAGCTGCGTGCATCGGCTCGAAGTGCGTCCATCGGAGCTCCGATCGCCGGAGCACGCTCCTGGACGGATGGCGTCGTGCATCGGCTCGATGGTCCCCAGTCCGTTTGGATGCTCGAGCGGACGATCCACGTCGATGGTACGCTCCGCGCTGCCGTGAGACTCGGGAGCGACGACGCGTTCGCTCTGTACGTCGATGACGTGCGCCTGGCCGGGCGCTACGTCGAGCGCGCTGCCGTCCTCGGCGACGAACGCGTGCCGATCGAACTGACGGCCGGTGACCATCGATTGACGCTCGTCGTCGTCAACGTCGGCGGGATCGGGGGCTTCGCCTTCGACCTCGCTCCGCACGACTTCGACGCGGCGGAGAGCGCGGCTCTGGCCAAGCCTCGCAAAGCGCGCAACCCGGGCGAGGTGCGACTTCTCGCGGCGGCACTGCGCCGCCAGGACGATGGCGTACGGGCGGCATCGGAGAGGCTCCAGGCGGCCCAGGCACGGCTCGAGACGCGTCGTCGTGAGCTGCCCCGCGTGCCGGTTCTCGCCGAACTCTCGGGCAATGCGCAACGCACGACGCACGTGCATCGTCGAGGTTCGTTTCTCGACCCGGGCGCCGTCGTCACGAGTTCGACGCCGTCCTGCTTGCATGCGATGCCCGCCGATGCGCCGCGAAATCGCCTCGGGCTGGCGAAGTGGATCAGCTCCTCGGCGAATCCACTGACCCCGCGCGTGATCGCGGACCGCGAATGGGCGCGGCTCTTCGGGCGCGGACTCGTGCGCACTCCGGAGGATTGGGGGACGCAGGGTGAGCCACCGGTTCTTCCGGAGTTGCTCGATTGGCTCGCGAGTGAGTTCTCGCGGCATCGCAGTTTCCGCCTGTTGACCAAGACGATCGTCCTTTCCGCGGCTTATCAGCGCGCGTCGCGTCTGCGCGCGCAGGACGCCGAGGTCGATCCCGAGAACGATCTGTGGGCGCGCGGCCCGCGTGTTCGGCTGCCGGCGGAGACGATCCGCGATTCGATCCTCGCGGTCAGCGGGTTGCTCTCCCGCAAGCGCTACGGGCCGCCGGTCATGCCGGTCCAACCCGATGGTGTGTGGTCGATCGTCTACAGTGCGGACCGTTGGGTCACGAGTACGGGCGAGGATCGCCATCGGCGCGCGCTCTACACGTTCTGGCGGCGAACGTCGCCGTATCCGGCGCTCACGATCTTCGATGCACCGAGCCGTGAGTTCTGTGTGCTCGATCGGGGAGCGACGAATACGCCCTTGCAGGCGCTTGTTCTACGAA
>JAGQQW010000095.1 GCA_020426005.1 Planctomycetota bacterium
GTTAGGTTCGCGCCATGAGCGATCGCACACCTCCGAGCTACGGCAGCTACCTGCGGCTCGACGAACTGCTCGCCTGTCAAGCTCCTCCCGACGGCGCGGAATCCCGTGACCTCATTCATCACGACGAGATGCTCTTCATCGTCGTGCATCAGGTCTTCGAACTCTGGTTCCGCCAGATGCTCCATGACCTCTCGCGCGCGCGGGACATCCTCGGACAGCCGGACCGTCCTTCGGACGAGAGGCGGGTCGACGAAGCGCAGATTCCGCGTGTGACCGAGTTGCTCGGACGCGTCAACGAGATCCTGCGACTGTGTCACGATCAGTTCACCGTGCTCGAGACGATGCCGTCCGTGCACTTCCTCGCCTTCCGCGATGCGTTGCTCCCGGCGAGCGGGTTCCAATCGCGACAGTTCCGTGAGTTCGAGATCCTGACGGGCATGCGCGACCAGGATCGTGTGCGCGACTTCGGGTTCGACTACGACGCGATGCTCGGCGACGCGGAGCGCGTGGTTCTCGACGAACGACGGTCCGAGATGAGCCTGAAGGCTGCAGTCTTCGCATGGCTCGCGCGCACGCCGGTCGAAGTGCTCTTCCCGGGTTTCCCGCGCGCGTTCCTCGATGCACACCGCGACTACGCGGCGACTCAAGAACAGCTGCAGGCGCGCAACCCTCGTCTGACGGAAGAACTGCGCGCGGCAGCGACGGCACGCAGCACGCAACACGAAACGGCCCTCCGAAGTTATCTCGATCCCGGAGGCGACGACGAGCGGCGAGCGCACGCGGCGTTCTTGTTCATCGCTTCGTATCGCCAGGCTCCACTGCTTCGATGGCCGTATACGCTGCTCGAAGCGGTCATCGAGTTCGAGGAGCGCTTGCGTCTCTTCAGGTTCCGTCACGCACGGATGGTCGAGCGCATGATCGGGTTCCGCATCGGCACCGGCGGGAGCAGTGGAGTCGAATACCTCGACCGCACGGCGCTCGAGTATCGGGTGTTTGGCGACTTGTTCGTCGGGCGCAGTTTCCTCGTGAACCCGGCGTTGTTGCCTGATCTCCCGCATCCGGAGCGACTCGAGTTCGGATTCGATTCCGGGTTGCAGCGCGGTGCTCCAACGGACGGAGGTGACCGGTGAATGCACCGTGGACCGAGTTTTTCATCGCGCTCGCAGCGACTGTCGTCGCTCTCGGGTTCGTCGTCTGGTCGGGGAAGACGCGCCGGCGCAAGCCACACTACGTGAGCGTCGGCTTCGCCGCGGTCGGCTTGGGGTTTGCAATCCTGTATGCCGAGCGCATCGGTCGACTGTGGAACTTCCCTGCCGTGCCGCTGCGCATCCACCTGACACTCGCATATGCCGCTACCGGCATGACGCTCGTGGCCGTAGTTTCCGGATTGCTGCACACGTTCGAGAAGATCTCGCGCCCCGCGCACGCGCGACTCGCGTGGTTGACGCTCGCCTGCATCGTCCTCGCAACAGGGACCGGGGTCTGGATCTTCACGGTCGGTAGCCCGAAGGGCTGAGTTGCGATGGCGGCGTCGGGGCGCTGCCATCGCATCGAGGTGCCTACGGTCGATTCTCGTGCGGCCGCGTGTCGATCGCGGGCTTCATGGAGTCCGACTCGAAGCGCAGTTCCCTCGCGAGCCCCCCGAGTGCACGCCCCTGGCGGCTTCGTACGAAGTCGTTTCTGACGACGCTCGCGTTCGACCTCGTCCGCGGGGCAGCCATCGTCGCCTGCCTGCATCTGTTCGTCTTTCAGTTCTCGCTCGTGCGCGGGTCGTCGATGCAACCCAATATCCACGACGGGGATCACCTGCTCGTCGATCGCCTCAGTTATCAACTCGGCGAAGTGGACCGCTTCGACGTGGCGATCCTCGAATGCCCGTTGACGCCCGGAGTCGACTACGTCAAGCGAATCGTGGGGTTGCCGGGCGACAAGATCGAGATCGCTGCGGGCCACGTGCGCGTCAACGGTCGCGAATTGCCCGAGACGTTCGACTACATCGTCGACCGTGTCGAGTCGGGAACGTGGGTTCTCCCGGACAACCAGTACTTCGTGCTCGGCGACAACCGGCCCGTGTCGAGTGACTCGCGAGAGGGGTGGTTCGTCCCACGCGAGAAGCTGCGCGGCAAGGTACGAGCCTGTCTCTGGCCGCCGACGCATCTACGCGCATTCTGACCGCGTTTGTAGAAAGCGCCGCACGAAGGGCGTGCGCGAAACCCGGAAATGCCGGGGTTACGGCCTGGCACGGTCCTTGAACTCCCTCCCGAGACTTCAGCGATCGCTGCACACGTCGCGATTCCTCGCGACATGCAGCACGCAACCAAGACTCGAGGAGACGATCATGTTGAGTTGGACCATCACGTTTTTGATTCTGGCGCTCGTCGCAGCAGTTTTCGGCTTTGGCGGTATCGCCGCAGGTGCTGCCGGCATCGCGAAGATCTTGTTCTTCGTGTTCCTCGTGCTGCTGCTCATTTCGCTCGTGACCGGCAAGCGCGTCAGCGCTTGACCGGACCGCAATCGCGGTCACGAACCGAACCATCACACGCAATCACGCAGGGGAAACGACGATGACACAGCTTGCAGAAACAACCGATATCAAAGCTTCCGCCGCTTCGCTCACCGACAAATTCGGATTCGGTCGCGATGTGCGTCGAGAAATCTCGAAACGCTTACAAAGTTGCCTGACGGATTGGATCGCGATCGCGCTTCAGCTCAAACAAGCACATTGGAATCTCGTCGGACCGCAGTTTCGTGCCGTCCACGAGCAACTCGACGAGATCGAAGCGGATGTGCGCCTCAATGCCGACGAACTGGCGGAACGTATCGTGACGCTCGGCGAAAGCGCGGATGGGCGTCCCGACACCGTCGCGGGTGACAATCACGTGGAAGCACTACCGCTCGGTCGGCTCGATGTCGGGGAGTGTGTCGAGGCGCTCGTTTCCAACATCGGGAAGGTCGTCGGCAACGCTCGCGAAGTCCTCCCGAAGCTCGGCGAGGAGGATCCGATCAGCGAAGACGTGCTGATCGCAGCGCTGCGAAACCTCGAGAAGCACGATTGGATGCTGCGCTCCTTGATCGGGATCTGAAGGGTCCATGGGCGGCAGCGAGCGTGGCAACGCCGCGACTCGCTGCTACCGTACGCCCATGACTGCACCGAGCGTGGACGAAGAACCCGGGCCGCGAGCCGTTTGGGTCGTTGGGGCGAGTCGAGGCATCGGGGCAACACTCGCCGATGCGCTCGAAGAAGACCAAGCCGTCGTTCGTGTGTCCCGCAGTGACGGGTATGACTTCACCGACGAGGCCACGGTTCGATCGATGCTAGCGCGTGAAGGCGCGCCGCGTGCCTGGGTGCATACGCCGGGAGATTTCTTCGAGAAGTCGCTGCTCGAGACGACGAACTCGGATTGGGCTCACCTCATCGAGAGCAATCTCATGAGCTTCATGCGTGCGGCGCGGTCGATCTTGCCGGCGATGGCGAGCCAGCGTGTGGGGAGCGTCGTGCTCTTCGGAGTGGCCGGTGTATCGACGCGTATCGCGAAGACGCGTGGGCCGGCGTACTTCGCCGTCAAGGCCGCGCTCGTCGAGGCGATGCGAACACTGGCTCTCGAGTACGCATCCCATGGGGTTCGCGTCAACATGGTTTCGCCCGGGGCGATCGTGCATGCACACAGTCACCGCGAGAGTCAGGAGCGCATCGCCCGTCGTGTGCCTGCAGGTCGACTCGGGTTACCCGTCGACCTCGTCGGACTCGTGCGCTTTCTCGTGTCCGACGCATCGTCGTACGTCACGGGGCAAGAGATCTGTGTCGACGGTGGTCTCGCGATCGCGAACGCGCCCTTCTGACGTGACGGCTCTGTGACGTGACTGCTCTCAGACGTCAGCTTCGTAGCTCGTCCAAGCGACGGGGCTCTCGCGAAGGATCACGCACAAGTTGCCTTGGAAGACGTTGCGGATTGCAGCGGCCATTTCATCGTGGATGTAGCGGCACAAGAACTCGGTTGTCGTGTTCTTGCCGTTGAGTTCGGCGACTTCGTCGAGGTTCTTGAAGTTCATGCGATTGAGCAAGCCCTGCAACGTCGACTGTGCCGTCGCGAAATCGACGATCAGTCCGTACTCATCGAGTTCGGACGTCGAGAACACGAGTTCGACCTCGTAGGTGATGACGTGCATGAGTTGCGCCGGCCCGAAGATCTCGCCCTTCAGGGAGTGAGCGCATTTGAGATAATCGCGAATCGTGAGTCGATACATCGCCGCTTACGGTAGCGCATACACCGTCTCCGCCGCGCGCATTCTCGGAGTACACTCAGGTAGCGTGGTGCCCCGAGATCGAATCCCCGAGACCCGAGTCGCCGCCCCGGCGCTGGACGCCGATCGCATCGGACGTTGGATGCGATTGCAGGCGCTTCTCTGGTTGCCGATACTCGGTCTCGCGGCGTTCGTCGACCTCCGCGTTCTACTCGTCGTGCCCGCAGTCCTCACCGTTGGTGAGGCGACTTTGTGGCACGTACTGGGCGCGGGCAGATACGCGGCCGACTACGTCACCGGTGGCCGCACGATCGTCGCGCTCCTCGCGACCTCCTTCGCCTTCGCGAGCGGAAGGCTCGAGCTGGCGCTTTGGAGCCTCCTGGTCTTCGCTGCCATCGCGGATCTCGTCGACGGCTTCGTCGCGCGTCGGTTCGGGTCGTCCTCGGGCGGTGCAGTCTTGGACATGGAGGCGGATCAAGCGTCGTTCGTGTTGTATGCCTCGCTGGCGACCTATTTCGGAATCGCCCCCAAAGTCATGCTCGTGTTGCCTGCACTGCGCTACGGGTATGTGCTCCTGATGTCGCTGCGAGGATTGCCGATTCACGATCCGAAACCACTCGATGGCGACAACCGTCGGGCGCGCCTCGTGTGTGCGATCGTCGTGGTGCTTCAGCTGTCGATACTCGCGCCGTTCATGGATCCTGGAGTGCGTTCCCCGATGGCATGGATCGCGCTTGCGCTCCTGTTACCTTCGTACCTGAGCGACGTGGTCGCCTTGAGTCGACGCGCCCGATGAGCGTCGACTTCGTCGATGGCTTGGTGCTCGCTTGTTACGCGAGCCTTTGGTTCGAGGTTTTCGTATGGCGTGTCCCGAGTGTTGCGTCGACGTACGAGATCGTGCGCGCATCGGACCGTTCCTTTGCACGATCTGCATTGGAGCTTGCCTCGACGATCCTCGGAGTCTCGGCGTACTGTGCGCCGATGTACTTCGCTCTGTTCGGGATCCCCGCGTGGTGCGTGCCCTTCAGCGTGTCTCCGGTTGCGGTCTGGACCATCGTTGGCGTCCTGCTCGCGATCTCGGGGCGTGTCTTGACGATGTTCGCGATCGGACGGCTTCGGATCGCCGTTCGCGATGGAACGGTCGAAAACCGCTGGCCCTATGGGTGGTCTCGCAATCCTGCGCTCGTCGGCTTGTACGTATTCTTCGCCGGCGCTTGTCTCGTGTATCCCTGCGTCCTGACCCTCGTCGGTCTCGTGGTTTTCGTCCTGCACATGCATCGACGCGTGCTCCTGGAGGAAACCGTACTCGATCAGCTTCACGGAGACAGCTATCGCGCATATGCGAGTCGGGTACGCCGCTACCTGTGACGGAGCTGCTGCAGCGATGCGTTCAGGTATCCCGCTGAAGCCGAGTCCCTCGGTAGGTCAGCCGCAAGAAACCCGGCAGTCCGAAGACGTTGCGTTTGACGACGAACATGCGGTTCTGAATCCGGTCTTTGCGACCATTCCCGTCGACCTTGCGCAAGAACGTGATCGTGTCGACCAGGCTTGGCTCTGCAATGTCGCGTGAGACACGCAGAATCTCGCCCGAAGCGCGTCGCACGCCGCTCATGTGCCACGAATCGTGGAATGCGATGAGTCCGCCTGGCCGCACGCGCGGGAACCAAGTCGCGAAGTCGGCAGCCACATCGTCGTAATCGTGCGAACCATCGATGAACAGGAAGTCGATTTCACCGAGAACATCGCTCGTCGCATCGACGGACGGCTTGCGGATGGGGACCACGAGATCGCCCAGCGAGTGTCGCGCGAGTGTGTCGAGGAGCTTTGGCCAAGTGTCCCGGCACCCGAGTCGATCTTCGTGTTTCGGCGACCCGATGTGTGGGTCGATTGCGTGGATTCGCGGTGCGCTGCCGGCGCGACTCCCGAAGGCGAGGCAGAGCGTCGAACGTCCGTAGAACGAGCCGATCTCGACGATCGTGCCGCGTCCATTCGGACCTTCGATGTGCCTGGCGGCCTCGAAGAGTGCGAACCCTTCGCGTTTCGTCAACCATCCATTGATGTGGCGTGCGCGTTCCCAGCAGTGTTCCCAGGTTGGATCACTCGTTGGTCGTGGAGAGTTCGTCGACATGTCGGACGAGTTCGGCAGAGGTCTCGCGCCAAGTGGGGAAGCGCCTTCTCGATTGTGACACGCTGCGCCGCAGCTGTGTGAGCTTTCTGCGTGAGCTCAGTAGCAGCTCGAGAGTCGAGATCACGCGCGCGAGATCGTGCAGTGGCAGCAACTCGCCCGTCACGCCGGGTTCCACGATCTCGGTCGCACCGCCGCTTCGCCATGCGATCACGGGGGTTCCGCTCGCAATGCTCTCGGCGAAGACCATCCCGTAGGGCTCGTAGGACGACAGCAGGAGGAAGAGGTCCGCCTCCGACATTTTCTCGCGGGTCGTGGCCGGATCGAGTCGGCCATGGACTCGAATGCGGCTCGCGAGGCCGAGCGTGTGGATGCGCTCGAGGAAGTGCTCGGACACTTCTCGGTCCGCATCCAAATCACCGACGACGTCCCACGTCCATGGAAGCGAACGCAGTTCGGCGAGACACTCCAGGACGTCGAGATGACCTTTGCGTGCTTCGAAGTTGGCCACCGTCAGCAGTTGCGGAACGGGATGGTCCGTTGTCCTGCGACACGAACCAGCGTCGACTCCTGGGATGCACACACGGACGTTGGCATCCGGATTGGTCTCGAGAACGAGATTCGCCGTTGCCCGACTCGTCGCCACGATTCCCCACGCCGCAGCGAGTGACTCGCGCATCATGGCTTCGAGTTCGGCCGGCGCGTTCGGCGCGCAATGCGGCAGGTAGTGCGCGAGCCAGATCACGGGCGGCCCTTGTGCGATGCTCGATGGATCAGCGGCAGCGAAGAAGAGGCTGTCGAGAAGGCATGGAGTCGTGCGGCCGTCGAGCCAGTCCCCGATATCCGCGACTTCGACATGGCGAAGCGCGATCCGTGGGGCCGCGCACTCGCACACACGACGGTTGTAGAGGTGCCCTCCGGTGAAAGGGTTCACGGCGCGAGGGGCGACGAGCGCGATCTCTTGCAGGCTCTCTCGGTCAGTCGCTCGGGTCGCCGTCATGAGGGTTCTTCGTCATGCCGATAGCTCACGAGCGGAACGCCAAGAACCGTTGCGCCCGCGTAGATGCCCTGCATCGACTGCGGAAGCCGTTCGAAGCTCACCGCGGGGGCTAGGAGCCGATCGAGCTCGGCCGTGTCGAGCAATTCGAGAACTCGACGCATGCGCTGATCGTGGGACACTGCCCCGCGCATCGGGGTCGCGATCGACGCGACCTGGGATGCAAGGATGCGTTTGCGCTCGTGGTGGAACGTGCCACCGAGGTCGATGGTGACCTGGCGATCGCCGTACCACGAAAGCTCGACGATGCGTCCTTCGAACCCCGTGGCGTCGATCGAAGTCTGCAGACCACTCGCACTCGCGGAGGTATGGAACGCGACCACGTGCTCGCCGACCCCGGTGGATGCGACCACCTCGTCGATCCACGGAAGACTGCCGGCGAACGCGCGTCGAGCGTCGTCGATCTCGACGACGCGCGTGCGGTGACCGTGCCCGGCGAGCACGAAGGCGACGAGGATGCCGAGCGGGCCTCCCCCGACGATGATGGAACGCTCGCCCTTTTGGAGCTCGGAATCCCAGTACGCGTTGAGCGCTGTTTCGAGATTGGGAATCAGCGTCGCACGCGGCGAGGGTATCGAATCGGGTAGGTGCGTCGCGCGTTCGTCATCGATGCACGCGATGTCTTGGTGAGGATGCATCACGAAGACGCGTTCGCCTGCGAGGGAGCCCTCGACGATGGTGCCGACCGCCGAATACCCGTACTTGACCGGGAATGCGAACGAGCCCGCCATGTGCGCGCACTGCATCGTTCGCCACGATCGTCGCGGAACGAGACCCAGCCCGACGAGGCGCTCGGTGCCGATGCTCACGGCGGAGAACTCGGTGCGAAGGATGCTGTGACCGGGCGAAGGCGACGGAACTCGCTCGGAGCGGAGCTCGCCGACTCCAGGGGACACGACCCAATACGCCGTCGCACTCCGGGTCTCGTGCGTCTCACGGTCGCTCCGCATGGCACAATACTACTCCGTGAGACAGCAAGAACAGTCCCGAGTCCGCGCTTGGTTCGAGGAGACGTATTCGAAGCGAGGAGTCGGATACCTGCGTCCCGAATCCGCCTACCCGATCTATCTCCAATTGCTGGGGGCTCGGGCTGGGCAGCACCTTCTCGATGTCGGCTCTGGGCCTGGCCAATTGCTGAAAGCTGCGGTCCATCGAGGCCTGACGGCGACCGGAGTCGACCTTTCGTCCACGGCGATCGGGATCGCAAAAGGACGCGTGCCACAAGCCGTGAGCATCGTCGGGAACGCGGAGACGCTCGCGTTCGCGGATGACACGTTCGACTTCGTCACGTGCATCGGCTCGCTCGAGCGGATGCTCGATCGGAAGAAAGTGCTCGCTGAGATGCGGCGCGTCGCCAAGCCGGGAGCGCGCATGTGTTTCTTGGTTCGCAATCGCGAGCATGCGACTTGGCGCCTCTGGCATCGTGGGCTCGGTCAGCGCAACGAACAGGCGCATCAAGACGCGCTCGCGCTCGAAGAGTGGCTCGATCTGTTCGCGAGTTGTGGACTGGAGGTAGAGCGCGTGCTGCCCGATCAGTGGCCGCGTCAGCGACTTCGGCGGTGGGTCGGTCGAAAGACGACGCCGGGCGTGGACGAGCCGGTGCACGAAGGGCGCTTTCCCGTCCGCTGGGCCCTCGAGTTCTTGCTCCTCGTGCGAACGCGCGAACGATAGATATGGCCCCGAACTCGAAGTCGGTCAAAGGGGATCGATTCTCGCTCTACGAGCGCTTGGCGCGGCACGAATGGATGCGACGCCGGCTCACGCGAGCACGCCATGGCGAGCGACTCGAGCTGCACAAAGCGCTCTTGGCGCCACAGATCTCCGACGCGCCGTCTGCGGGAAAGACCGGGCTGCATACCTGGCTGTGGTCTCGGTTCGGGCTGCGCGATGTCGAGCGTGTTCTCGACGTCGGCTGTGGGTTCGGCGCCACGATCCTCGCATGGGCGAGACAGCCGGGCGCCGGCGATGTTCGGTTCACGGGGATCGGTTGTAGCGCCTTCCAGATTCGCCGAGCGTCGGAGCAGGCCGAGCGTGTCGGTGTCGCAGATCGATGTGAATTCCGCCGCCAAGAGTATTCGGACCCGATCGCGGGAGAGTTCGATTGCATCGTGTCGATCGAGGCATTGTTGCATGCCGACGATCTCGACACCACGCTCGCCGGCCTCGCTGCCGTGCTCGAACCCGGCGGTCGCCTCGTTTGTGTCGAGGACATGCTGTTGGGCGAATTCGCCGCGGACGCAGATGTGCGTGCGTTGGCGACTGCTTGGCACACGCCGCGAATTCACTCGCGTGAAGACTGGGCGCGAGCGACCGAGGCCGCTGGGCTGCTGCTCGAGTCCGAGGTCGATCTGTCGGCACAGGTTCCAGTTCGATCCACCGTGGATCAAGGACGGCAGACTCGCCGACTTCGACGCATTCGCCGCCTCTTGGCCGTACCGTACTTCACGAGTGTGATCGATGCGTTCCAGGGTGGTCTTGCGCTCGAGCGACTCTACGCTCGCGGGATCATGCGCTACGTTGCCGCGAAGTGGGTGAAGAGCGAGGCTCGCAAGTGACCGCCAGAGTCGCGCGCTACGGATTCGCGCTGCTTCCGATCGTCGCCGTTCTGTGGATCGTGGTCGTGTTTCGCGGCTTAGGTCCTGAGCCAACGGCATTCCGCGAGGCTTGGAGCGATGCCCCGTTCTTGCACACGCGTGCGACGTTCTTCGACTTCGGTCATCGACCGAGGTTCTTCGCCTTCGAGGGATTGCGCTGGCTCGCGACGCGATTCGGCCCGGACTTCGACGTTCTGGCGTTCGTTCCGTTCGTCACAGTCGCGTTTGCCCTCGTCGTTCTCCTTGCACTGCTTCGGCGCCTGCGTGCGGGCTCGGGACTCACCGTCTTCGTCGTCGCGGCGCTCCTGTTCTCGTCCCGTTTTGGTGCCAACTGGATCTGTTTCGAGCGCGTGCGGATGTTCTTGCCGCTCGCTGCCGGCGTTTGTGCCGTGGCCGTCCTCGTGAGCTGGCGACGCTTCATCGCTGCGTATTGGTTCGCATTCGCGTGCGTCATCGTCGCGACGACGTCTCATCGCAGTGGGGCGTTGATGTGGCTCGCGCTGTTGCCCTTGGTCATGGACCGAGCTCGACGTCGATCCGAGAGTCTCGGACCGGAAGGCCGTGGTTCGACGATCCGTTCGGTCGTGGCTTGGATCCTGGGCGGGAACGCCGTCACACTCCTCGTCTACGGCGGGGTTCACCGTGACAAACCAGGCCTCGCGGGCACGTTCTTCCAGGATCCGTTGCACGCTGTCGACACGATCCTGCAACTCGCGAGCGCGACGCTTCCGGATGTTCTACCGAGGACGCTCGTGGACGAACGCGTCTTTGGCGCCGTATTGCTGACAGGCTTCTTCGGGATACTCCTGTTCACGTTGTTTCGTGGATCGCGGTCAGGTCGTGAGCGACTTCCAGAACTCAGTTTGGCTGCTTGCGGTGTGGTCGCGATCGTTGCAGTCGCCCACGAGAGGATCGCCGCAGGGTTTTTCGGCAACATGCTCGCGGAGTGTTGTCCGGCGGGATCGTTGCTCTTGATCGGGTTGTTGCTTACTGCGCGTTCGTGGGCGCATGGCACCGATCGTGCGCATCATTTCGTTCGCATGCTCACCGTGGCTTCGGCCTCGGTCTTCGTCGTCGTGCTCACGCAAGGATGGGCGCGCGATGTTGCTGCGTTACGTGTCGTGCACACGTTGCTGCGACAGACCGAAGCGTCGCTCGTGCTGGCCGACGCCGGTGACCTCGAACTCGCGCAACAACCATGCGTGGCCTCCGGTGTCGAACGCGCAGAGCTGCGTGCGTCAGGCAAGCTGCGACGTTTGCCGGCGAAAGCGTCGCTCGCGATCGTTCGATTCCAGGGTGTGAACGACGAGGTCGCGACCACCGGTTCCATGGAGCAGATCGCCAGTCGCGCGGCGAGTGGATCCGCTCTGGACGCCGACCTCGTCCTCCTCGTGCGTTCCTCGACGGGAGAAGTCTTCGCCACGGCAGCGCCACAACCCGCGATCGAGACATCGACTCCAAGGCCTTGGGTGGCGCTGTTCGAACTCGAAAAGCCGTTCACACGGGACGAAGTCGTTCGTGCGTACGCGTTCGATGTGCGACGCGATCTCGTACGACCGCTCGCAGGGATTCATGTCTTCGATGGCAGTGGTTTCCGATCCTCGAGCGAAGGTGGTCGATGAACCCCTCGAAGTCGACCGTTCGTGCGTTCGCGATCCTCGTTGCATTCCAAGTTCTCATGACGGTGCCGCTGCCATGGGAGCCCGGTCGTTGGTGGTCTTCGATCGCGCGCTTGTCTCCCGATCTGCTCGGAATCGTGCTCTGTGTCATCGCACTCGGGGGATGGACGAGGTCGAGGCTATTCGCTCACGTCGGGGTCGTCGCCTTCGCGGTGGCGTGGCTGTATCGGTGCTTCGCGACGTTGGTCCCGACGTTCTATGGCAAAGCCTTCGAGCCATGGGTCGACATGCTCGAACTCCCAGGGCTCGTGCACTTGCTACTGCATACCTACCCTGCCGCGTTGCAAGTCGTGATGATCGTCGCGGCCGCGTGCGTCTTCGGATTCGTGTATTGGCTGCTGTGGCGAGGCTTCCGCGTAGTCGCAGGTGGGGGCTCATCGCTCGTCTTCGTATCGACGGTCGTCGTCGCGTTTCAATCGGCGGTGACTTTCGCATGGTTGCAGTCGGACACCGCCCTTCGGTCGAGGATCGCCGTCGCAGCACCGAGTTCGATCGCGAGCGCATGCGAGTACGCGATCGACGTCTTCGCGTCCAAGAGTTACCGCGTGGGACCGATCGTCAACGAGCGTGTCCAAGCCGCGAATCAGGTGATCGACCGCGCAGACACGAGTTTCACTTCTCTCGACTCGGCTGATGTTCAGGTGTTGTTTCTCGAGTCCTATGGGCGAGGGATCCTCGGCAACTCCACTCGAGAACGGTACACGACCGAACTACGCCGGCTCGAAGCCCGGCTCACCGAATCCGGGTTCGTGAGTCGTACCGGATGGGTTCGCCCGCGCGTGCGCGGCGGTGGCTCGTCCCTCGCGCACCTCGAATTCATGTCGGGGATCCCGGTCGAGAACCGCCGCGTCTTCGATGCGCTGCTCGCGAGCCCCATTCGTCCGCTACCAGCATTGTTGCGCAACGCCGGCTACAGGACGGTCAACGTCGAACCCGCGATGCCGCGCGAGTGGCCCGAGGCGGCAGTCCTGGGTTTCGACGACGATGCGTTCCGGAGTTCGTTTCCGTACCGTGGAACGAAATACGCGTGGGGGGACATGCCGGATCAGTATGCGCTCGCGCGCGTCTTGCGTGACATCGTTGCGAAAGAGCGCACAAAACCGATGTTCTTGCAGTACGTCTCGATCACGGGCCACGCACCGTTCTCGATGATTCCACCGGTGCTCGAGCCTTGGGAGCGCGCCCTCGACGATGGGGCGTTCGACCGTCCCGCAGCGAAAACGTACGACATCACGTGGCTCAATTACGCGGGGCATCCCGAGATCGAGAAGGCCTACGTCGATGCCATGTGCTACTCGTTGCGGATCGCGATCGAATACACGAGCAAGCTCACGCGCCCTTCCTTGGTCTTCGTACTCGGGGATCACCAGCCGCCGATCGAATACGTCGATCGCATCGAACGACAGCATGACGTGCCGATGCACGTCATCACGAACGTGCCGGCATTCGCGAAGCGCTTGGACGACGACGGTTGGCCATGCACGCGCGGGATGGTCCCGGACTTCGAAGCGGCCTCCATCCCTTCCTCGCGTATTCTGCACAGGTTCTTGATGTCGTTCGGGAAGTAGCTCCGGCCCTGCTACACTCCCGCGTCGTGCCATCGTCCGCCACACAACGACCTGTCGGCGATCCCATGTCGACCGTGCGGATCCTCGTCGTTGGCGTCTTGCTGCTGTCCATTTCCTTCTTGATGGCGAGATTCGAGGAGCGCCCGTGGGGTGCTGCGCTTCGCCGCGACCTGTCCGCCACGTTCTCCGCCGAGCCCGATGGAGCGCCGTTCGTGATCGCACGCGGGGTCACCGAACTCGGCGACGGGTGGGCGTTGTCCCTCGTCGTGCTGCTCGCAATCACGGCGTGCCGACGCTGGCGGCTGGGGCAGGATCTCGTGCTCGGCCTCACACTCCTGCTTCCCGTTCTTCACACGCTCAAGGTCGTCGTCGGACGGGTCCGGCCGGACTTCTCGATGCACGACTCATGGCCGTCGGGTCATTCGCTGACGACGATGGCCATCGTGCTTCTCATCGTGCCGTATCTCCGGCCGAGCATGCGCGTCGTCGGCATCCTCGCAGCATGCCTTGTAGGACTTACACGTGTCCTGCTCGTGCGGCACTGGCCCTCGGACGTGATCGCAGGATTCGGCATTGCGTGCATCGGTGTCGGTTGCGTATGGAAGGTGCCAGACCTGCGTTGGCTGCAGCGAGTCGTGGAGTGGCCGTCGAAGCGTCACCTCGCGTTCTTGACGCTGTTCGTCTTCTACCTCGATGTTGTCTTCGGTCGTGCCGTCGAACGACACCCGGTGCATCTCTTGTTTGCTCCCGTAGTTCTTCTTGCGATCTCCCAGGTGCGCACCAAGGCGCGCGAAGTCGACGTGCCGACCGAGGGGCCAACCGGTTCGGGATTGGCTCCGATGAGTTCGTCGTGAAGCGCGATTTCTGGATCGTCTTCCTGATCGTGGCAGCGGTCAGTTGCGCAGGGATCGGCAGTTACTGCCTTCTCGACGTCGACGAACCTCGGTTCGCGACGGCATCGCGCACGATGTTCGAGGGTGGCGATTGGATCGTCCCGCACTTCAACGGCGACGAGCGCTTCGACAAGCCGATCCTCGTCTACTGGTTTCAGTTGGCGTCGATCTGGTTGTTCGGCGTCACGGAGTTCGCGGTGCGTCTCCCATCGGCGCTCGCCGTTGCACTTGCGTCGGCAATCGTCTGTTCGATCGCTCAGACCTTTGCGTGTTCGCGCCGCTGTGCCGTGCTTGCTGGGTTGGCTCTCGGTACTTGCGCGCAGGCCCAGATCATGGCCCATGCTGCAACCGCCGATGCTCTCCTGCTGGCAACGACGACGTGCGTCGCGTACGCGCAGTTCGCGAGGTGGAGCGGGCGCCGCACGCCGTTCACGTTCTTGCTGCTTTGGGGCGGTCTTGCCGCCGCCATCCTGACGAAAGGACCTCCGGCAGTCGTTGCGCCCATGAGTCTCGCGCTCGGGCTCGCCCTCGGCGAACGCTCACGCGTCCACTGGCGGTCCGCTGCCCTCGGCATCTCGGTCTGTCTCGCGCTCGTTGCGCTCTGGGCTGTTCCCGCGTACGTGCGAACCGACGGTCGCTTTCTCGAAGTCGGTCTCGGCAAGCACGTGGTCGAGCGCAGCCTGAGGCCGTTCGAAGGTCATGGCGGCTTCGCGCCGTGGTGGTATCTCTTCTACGTCGTCAGTGTTCCGCTCACGTTCCTACCGTGGTCCGGTTGGCTGCCGGACATCGTCGCCGCACTGCGCCGCCGTGAATCGGTAGCGGCTACGCCCGCAAAAGGCGCTGTGGGGGAGCGTGCGTTCCCGAACCGTGCTCTCACGATCTGGCTCGTCGGGACGGTGCTCGTGTTCACCATCGTGACGAGCAAACTGCCTCACTACCCTTTGCCCGCGTTTCCCGCGCTCGCGCTCGCACTCGGGAGTGCGGCGCATCACGGGTTCCGTTATCCGCGAGTTGCTGCGGGTGTCTTCGTCGTGTGTGGCGCCGTGCTGGCTGCTGCAATGGTCTTCGTGTTGATCCGGTTCCCCATGGGATGGAACGCGACGTCCGTCGTCGCGCTGGGGGCCAGTGCACTCGTCGGCTTCTTCTTGGCAGCGAAGCACTCATGGAAAGGCGACGATTCCAAGGCGATCTCGCTCGTGCTCGCGACATCGATCGTCGTCTGGATCATCCTCCCGCGTGGCGTGCTCGCGGGAATGAGTGGCCATTGGCTCCACATCGAGAAGGCTCGTTACGCACTCCCGGACATCGTGCGCGATCGACCGCTTCTGCTGTATCGAATCGTGATGCCGAGCCTCGCGTGGTACCTCGGCCGTAACTACACGCAGCTCGAGTTGGACGATTCTCGGCGTGCGATCGAAGGGCTGCTCGTGCCCGGCACGCGCGTGCTGCTCCGCGCCTCGAGGCTCGACGACCTGAAACGCGCGATTGGCGAAACGGATCTCGAGCCCGCACAACGAGCCCGTATCGATGCGCTGCTCGAAACTCCGTTGTGGCGGAACCGAGGCATTCTCGCCCAGAAGGGCAAGCTCGAAGACCTGCTCGTGCTCGGCGACTGAGAACCGCAGACGAGCGGATTGTCGTGGTGGCACGCCGCTTGCCCGGGATCCGGCATCCTTTTGCGGGTGCGGACATCATGCGGAACTTCCGAGCAATGCGATCCCTCGCCATCCTGGCCACCTTTGGCCTGACTTCCTGGGCCGGATACCACCTCGCGCTCGGCCTCCTGGGCCCAGTGGGCGAGCCTCCGGCGCGCGAATCCGCGGCGTTGCAGCCGGAGGGAGCGCTGACAACGGGGCCTTCGCTGCGCGAGCGAGCGGCACGAGTGCGCGACGAACGTCTCGCGATCGAAACGCTTCGAGCGAGCCGCACGAATGTCGGCGCGATGGCTCCGGTTCCGTCGCCTGAGTCCATGCCGGCGACGCCTGCTGCGTACGCGCGTGTTTCGTTGTCGCTACGCATCGGGGACGCTCCCGCGGATCTCGTGCTCGATCCCGAGTTGTACGAAGTCGGATCACACGGCGAACTGACCGGCATCGCCGCGTTGGGAGAAACCACCGAGCGGGCCTTCGGGTCGAGTCGAGAGATCACGGCGTCGTTCGACATCGTGCATCCTGGACGATATCGCGTCGCATGGCATGCGCAGACAGAACAGGGCTCGGGCCGCGGCCAAGGTCGCGATCTCGTGATCGTCAGTGCGGGAGAGCATCCGACCGTGATCGAACTCTCGAACGACGAACTCGGGTGCGAGCTCGGCGATCCGTGCTGTGTCGCGACGACGGAAGCCTCCTTGCAAGACGGGGAGTGATCGGCGCATCTCCACGATCGCAACTGGTCGTGGTCGGTTGTCTCAAGCCTCGATGGACCGAGAGCCGAACAAGCTCCGTTGCTGGAGGGCAGGAGTGGCTCAAATCCGGGCGAAAACCGTCGGGCTTGCGATTGGCTGTGTGATCGTCACAGCCGTATCGCTCGGGATCGTCGCGAATTCGGCTGAGGAAGCCGTTCTCGTTGGAGAGCGGCGTAGAGAGCTTCAACGGGAGCTCGAGATCGAAGGCGTTCGGCTCGAATCCATGGTCCGCGAAGCACGCCAGGATTGCCTCGTGCTCTCCCGACTACCGGCCGTGTCATGCCTCCTGAATCTCGGTTCGCTCGACGACGAACGGCGAACCGAGAGTGATGTCGCTTCTCTCTTGTCCGGGTTGATTCGCGCCAAGCCATACTATGACCAAGCGCGAGTAATCGCGGCAGATTCTCGCGGTAGCGAGCGCGTGCGAGTCAACAGACTCGACGGGCAGCCAGTCGTCGTAGATCGTGATCGACTTCAGAGCAAAGTGCATCGACCCTACGTTCGTGACGCTTTGAATCTAGGCGACGGCGAGTGTCTTGTTTCGCGGGTCACCCTGAATCAAGAGAACGGTCGAATCGTCGAACCATGGGAACCGATGTTGCGGGTCGCGTGTCGAGTCGCGTCGCCTGACCGTGAGACGTTGGGCATCATCGTCCTGAACATACGGTTCGACAGAATGATCGAATCCATGCTCGAGTTGCACCCACTGCAGTACGAGTATTTCGTTTGCAATGAAACTGGTGACTATCTCTACCACGCAAACCGTGTTTGGACGTTCGGCTTCGAATTCGGGCGGCCGCGTCGCTTGTACGACGACTTCCCGGACGCCACGCTGGATTCGCGAGCGATGCCCGCAAGCGCTAGTGGCAATCCGGCGCTGCGGCTCGTCTCGGTAGGCTCGCGCGAAGCAGGACGAGATCTTATTCTGGGAGTTACGTCGGACCCGGACGCGATCCCGACGACTTCGCGGAATACGATCGCTATGGCGTGGTGCGTAGGTCTGGTGATCATCGCGCTGACATCCGCGATAGCGTTCGGCATTGCATCGAAATGGACCCGACCCTTGCAGGACATCGTGGGCGCTGCGAACGCCGTGTCTGCCGGTGACGCGGAGGTGGTCTTGCCCGTAGACCGCGAGGACGAGATCGGAGCCGTAGCGAAGTCACTCGATACCATGCTTCGCACACTCAGGTGCGAGCAAATGGAACTCGAGTTGGCCAACAACGAACTTCGACGAAAGAACGAAGAACTCGAGAACTTCGCGCACATCGCATCCCACGAACTACGTGAGCCCGTGCGGAGAATGCGCCTCGTCGCTGACATGATCCTCGAAAACGAATCTGCGACGATCTCTGACGGTAGTCGTGATTTGATAGCGTTGCTGCACGAGACTGGGTGCCGCGCCCAAGAACTCATGGACGGCCTGAGAACGCTTGCGCGTCTGGGGCAAGAGACCCTTTCGACAGAGTCCGTCGCCTTGGATCACGTAATGGCTACCAGTGTCTCTGCGTTCGCAGAACGAGCTCCAGGCATTGTTGTCAGAACGACAGCGACTCCACGAGTCCGAGGCTCTTCTGTCTTGATCGAAACCGTCTTCTGCAATCTGTTGGACAACGCGGTGAAGTATGGCGATATCGAGGATCCGCAGATCCATGTCGACACGTCGGAGTCCGACGGAATTTGCGAAGTTCGGATCAGCAATGCTGGCGAGCCCATTCCTGCGTCGCGACTGGGAGATGTCGTCAAGCCATTCGTTCGGCTCAGCGCGCGACAGCCGGGCATGGGGCTGGGTCTAGCGATTTGTAGCAAGATCGTTGCAGCTCACGGAGGGACTTTTTGCGTCGACTCGAACGTGCAGCGAACGACGGTTACATTCACGTTGCCTTGCTCTTGATGCCGAAGAGTCTGGTAATAACCCGATAGCAGTATCCGATCTCGAGGGAGGGCAATGAGAGACAACTCGCTGCAACCGGTCGTGTTCGTGGACGACAACGAAGTCGATCTTCGCGTGGCAGGGATCTGCTATGAAAAATCGAAACTGTGCAATCCGTTATTGACCTTCAGCTCCGGCGAAGAGTTCGTCGCATACATGGAGTCTGATCCGGCCCCATTCCCTGCGATGGTCATGCTGGACATCAACATGCCTGGGCTTTGCGGATTCGACGTTCTTGAGCACTTACGGTCGAGAGAGGAATTTCGCGAAATCCCGGTCATCCTGATGTTTACACACTCGGATGACCCCGCCGACATGTCGAAGTCGACCGACCTTGGCGCCAACGGCTTCATCACGAAGCCGTCGTCTATTCGGGACTACGTCGAGATGCTCAACGAGTTCGCGTCGACGATCGTTCCGTGCGTCGCATCGACCTGAGGCTCCGCTCTACTCCGCTACTCCGAAAGCGCCAAGAGCGCGTACGCCGTGCACAGCATCGGGCTGTTCTCCCACCAGCGCGAGTTCTTCGCGTTGACCCACGAGCCATCGTCCCGCTGCAGCGCCGCGAGCTTCTTCTCGAGGGCGTCGCGCCAATCGATACCGGCGTCTGCATCGGCTTTGGCGGGGATCTTGGCGACGCCGGCGATGGACATCGCGCGTGCGAGTGCCAAGTAGTAGTAGAAGAGGCCCTGATACTGGACGTTCTCGCCGAGCGACGCCTTCACGCCAGGATTGATGTCGAGCGTGAAATTCTTGAAGCACCAATCGAGCGCTTTGCCGATGCGTGGATCGTTGCGATCGATGCCGGCGATCACGTAACACTTGAGCAAGGCATAAGTCATCGAACCGTAGCTGCGAGGTACGAAGGCGCCGTCCGCAGTCTCGTCGTATCCCGCGTAGGAGACGCCGGGGTAGTAGGTCGCGCCGCCGTCGTCGCCGGGAACGATGTCGACCTTCTCGCCCTTGTCGTTGGTGCCCTTTCCCGACCATGAACCCTGGCCGGGGAGATTCTGCACCCGGCGCAGGTAGATCAGAGCCTTGGCGAACGCGTCGTTGCTCGAGTCGAGCCCGGTCGCGCGCAATGCGTCGAGCGCCATCTGGGTGTTCGAAAGGTCGCCGCGCTGAGCTCCCCCGTAG
>JAGQQW010000096.1 GCA_020426005.1 Planctomycetota bacterium
GCGTGATTTCGCTGTCTCGGTGGCTACCGAAAATGCAGGCGAATCGGCGATTCGCTGAGGCTTTCGGTAGCTGCCGAGGCGGTGAAGGCGCGTGCTCGGTGCATGTCTGAGTTTTTCAACGCGCTGCTATACTCCCCGACTTTTCCCTCGTAGCCCACGGCACATTCTGAGGCCGCACATTTCGGGCCTCGCCTCTCACTTCGTCGCCGACCACCGAAGGCGGCTGCTCCCACGATTCGATGACCAAGACTTCCACGGCAGTCCTCGCCCTTTCGCTCCTGACGTCTTGTGCGTCGACATTTCGGCCCGCGCCGAACCAGCCCACCCCGAACCAGCAGGACCCGAGCACGCAGGATTCGAATCGACAGGATCCGAATCAGACCCCGGGCAACGACGCAGCGGAGGCGCAGGGCGCCAAGAAACGCACGACCGTCACCGCGCAGAAGTACGAGCAGGACATCCTCGATGTCCCGCGAAGCATCACGAGCATCGATGCGCAGCAGATTCGCGACACGGGTTCGACGAACATCAAGGAGGCGGTCCGGTTCGTCCCCAACGTCATGATCACCGAGTTCACGGCGCGACGCCTTTCATTCCCGTACGTGCGCGGGATCGGATCGGGACAAGGCGATCCCGCCGTCGCGACGATCATTGACAACGTTCCGCAACTCACGACCAACACGACCAACCTGCCTCTCGTCGATGTAGAGCGGATCGAATTCCTGCGTGGTCCGATGGCGACGCTCTACGGGCGCAACACGATCGGCGGTGCGATGCACGTCGTGACGCGCGAACCGGGCGACACGCTCGAATACGGGGGACGCGTCTCGTTCGGCAACTATGGCTACCAGGATTATCAGGCCTACGTCGGCGCACCACTCTCAGACGCAGCGCACCTGGGCTTCTCGATCGTCAAGTCCCAGCGCGAGGGATACACGGACAACGACTTCACCGGGAACGACGCCGACTCGCGCGACTCGTGGTTCGGCCGTGGCCAGCTGATGTGGACTCCCGATGATCGCAACGAGGTCCGCGTCGTCGTGCACGGCGAGCGTGCGCGCGACGGCAGCTACGTGTTGACGGAGCTCAATGCGCTCCGCGCACGCCCCAACCACATCAATCAAGACTTCGAGGGCGACGTCGACCGAGACGTCATCGGCACGTCGGTGACGTGGAAGCACTCGGGCGACGCGATCGACATCACGTCGATCACGGGGTTCCAGGACTTCGATGTCGACGAGTCCGCGGACTTCGACTTCATGGCGATCGACGGCGTGCGACGCTACACGCAGGAATCGCAGACCGCGTTCAGCCAGGAGTTCCGCTTCGCGTCCGCGGAGGACGAGAGCCTCGAACTCGACGAAGACGCACACCTGCGCTGGCTCGCCGGCGTGAGCGGCTTCATCGCCGACTCGGATCGCGAAGCAGCCAACGTCTACCGTCCGGGCGGCGCGGGCATCCTCTTCCCACCGAGCCAAGTCGGAACGGATCGCAGTCGCGGCAGCTTCGACGACTCGGCGTTCGCGATCTTCGGTCAAGGCGTGCTCGAACTCGGCGAGCACGTCGAAGTCACGGGCGCGATCCGCTACGACTACGAGCGTAAGGAAGCGAGCATTCGCCGCCAATTCGAGTCGCCGGGTGGCACGTTCCCGACCGCTTCGAGCGACCGCAAGGAGACCTATGACCAGGTCATGCCGCGCGTGAGTGCAGCGTATCGCTTCGACGACTCGATGACCGCGTATGGCGTCGTCGCGCGTGGCTTCAAGGCCGGCGGGTTCAACCTCACGTCACCCTCGGGCCTCGAGGCGTTCGCACCGGAGAAGAGCTGGACGTACGAAGTCGGCTTCAAGACGCGCTTCGACGAGGGACGCTACACGGCGGGGATCGCGCTCTTCCACATCGACTGGGAAGACATGCAACTCAGCCAGTTCGACGCGACCGCCGGCGGATACGTCACGAACGCCGGCGAAGCGACGAGCCGAGGCCTCGAACTCGAAGCGACCGCCAACCCGGTCGAGGGCCTCGACCTGCTCGGTTCGATCGGCTTCCTCGACACGGAGTTCGATCGCTTCGTCGATCCGTATGCGACCGACGTGCGTGGCAAGAACCTCCCCTTCGCACCGGAGATGACCGCTTCGGTCGGCGCGCTCTACTCGCACGAGCTCGCCGACGGAGTGCGATTCAGGATCGGTGGGGACTTCGTCCACGTCGGCGACTTCTACTACGACGCCGGCAACCGCGGACACGAGCGCTACCAAGTGGCGAATTTCCGTGCCGGCATCGGCGACGATCGCTGGAACCTCGACTTCTGGGTCCGCAACGCGCTCGACGAGCGCTACCAGCCGGTGGCGTTCCAGGCGAATCCGGCCGATCCTAACTACTTCGTTGCCGAGAGCTCTGCGCCGCGCACGTTCGGCGTCACGCTGCGCATCGACCTCGGCCGCAAGAAGCGAGACATGTCCCGATGATGTGAGTTGGCCGTCGCTGTGCGCGCGGCCACGGTTTCCGATTGGAGTGCCCGTCATGATTCGAACATCCCCGACTGCAACCACGCTGATCGCGAGTCTGCTCGCGACCACACTGTCGACAGCACTGACGACGACCGTCGCCCGTTGTGCGCCTCAGGACGGACAAGACTCGGCGCCAGCCCCGACATCGAGAGCCGATGCACGGGCATGGCCGCAATGGCGCGGACCCGCGCGGGACGGCATCTCGAAGGAGGCGGACTGGTCGCTCGAGGGCAAGGAGAAGAGCGTGTGGCTCACCAACGTGGGCCTCGGCTACTCGACGGTCTCGGTCGAGGGTGACCGGCTCTACACGATCGGTCACGACAAGGAGTCCGCGGAGGATACCGTCTATTGCCTCGACGCGGCGACCGGTGCCGACGTCTGGACCTTCGACTATCCGTGCCAGACGCTCGCGAAGTATCACGGCGGCGGCTCGCTGACGACACCCTCGATCGACGGCCCGCGCCTCTTCGTCTCGAATCGCGAGGGCAAGCTCTTCTGCCTCGACAAGAAGACCGGCAAGGCTCTGTGGCAGAAGGATCTGATGAAGCAGTACGACCTCGCGCTCCCCGAATGGGGCTTCGCGGCGTCGCCGCTCGTCCTCGACGACATGATCGTGCAGGAGACCGGGCACGTGTTCGCGTTCGATCGCAAGGGCAAGGAGATCTGGCGCACCGAGACCGACTACAAGGAGTCGTATTCGACTCCGGCGGCCGTGGATCTCTTCGGCAAGCCCCGCCTCGTGTGTTTCAACGGCAAGGGTTGCGTCGTCCTCGATCGCAAGACCGGCAAGGAGATCGCGAGCCACCCGTGGAAGACGCGCTACAACGTCAACGCCGCGACTCCGGTCGTCCTCGGAACGAAGATCTTCATTTCGTCGGGCTACGGCACCGGGTGTGCGCTCCTCGAGTTCACGAAGGATCTAGAACTCGAGCTCCTCTGGGAGAACAAGGAGATGCGCAATCACATGTCGGGCTGCGTCGCCGTCGGGGACTATCTCTACGGCTTCGACGAATCGACGTTCAAGTGCCTCGACCTCGAAGGCAACGCCAAGTGGCAACAACGCGGCTTGGGGAAGGGTGCGTTCGTCGTCGCCGGCGATCGGCTCGTGATGCTGAGTTCGCGCGGTGACCTCGTCATCGCCAAGGCGACGCCCGAGAAGTACGAGGAACTCGCGCGCAAGAACGTCCTCTCGGGCGGTGTCTACTGGACCACGCCTGTGATCTGCAACGGCCAGATCTACGCGCGCAACAGCCTCGGCGACCTGGTCTGCCTCGACCATCGCAGCTGAGCCCGAAGCGGTAAGAATCTGCCGGGCAGGTTCGTTCCGCTTCAACGCTGCTCG
The DNA here is from genome assembly GCA_020426005.1 of Planctomycetota bacterium. Taxonomy (GTDB): domain Bacteria; phylum Planctomycetota; class UBA1135; order UBA1135; genus JACKHW01. The sequence continues at coordinate 3,853 of JAGQQW010000096.1, forward strand.
GCGATGCACCAGAGCTTGTCGTTGGTGCGAATCCAGAGCGCGCCGTGCGCCGCGACGATCGTCGAACGAATCAGATCGTCGCCATCGTTCCCGAACGCGGCCTGATGGACGATCTCGCCCGATGTCTCGTCGACCACGACGACGTTGCCGGCGTGATCCATGACGTAGATCCTGCCATCGGCGACCGTCGGGGACGCGCGCCAGCGGAAGTCCTTGGCGAGCTGGGTCGTCCACGCGATCGAGCCGTCCTTCGCCGCCACACGCGAGATCGTCGCGCGATCGTCGTTGAGCACGAAGAACGCTCCCGCGTGATAGGCCGGCGTCGGCACGTCACTCGACACGAAGTTGGGGCGCCCTTCGCTCTTCCACACGACGGCATCGTCCCCTAGCTGACGTACTGCATCCTCGACTACGGGCTCTGCGACACTGGCTGCGTTCGTCGTACCGGAATCGGACGACGCCGTGGCTTCGATCGCGACGGCATAGACCGGCGCGCGCTTCGGCGCACAAACGAGTGCGAGCCCATCGGCGACGACCACCGATGGCACGACGCGCCACCACTGTTCGCGATGCCCCGGATTCCACGTCCCCCATCGCCAGAGTTCTCGCCCCGTCTCGGGATCGTGGCCCGTCAGCACGTCACCACCGAGGCAGAGCATCTGCATGCCCTTCTTACTCTGCCACGGCACGATCGTCGTGTAGGCCTCGCGCGACTCGACGCGAGCGGGAGACGGTCGATCGATCTTGAGTGCCGTTGTTCCACTCTCGGCATCGATCGCGAGCACGAACGACACGATGGATTCGGTCGCGGCATCGGCATCTCCGCCGCGAGGACGCCGGCGACGTTCGACAGGCACATCGCGCTGGAGGATCGGGATCCAGACCTTGCCTGCATGGATCGTCGGGCTCGCCGAGAAGGTCCACTGGAACGCGAACTTCCCGTAGTCCTTCTGGAGGTTCCGCCTCCACAGCTCCTTGCCGTCGAAGTCGTACGCGACGAGATCGCCGTTGCCGAAGAAGAACACGACACGCTGGCTGTCGATGCACGGCGAGGGCGATGCGTAGTTGCTGCGCGGACCGCCCGCGACCTTCGATGCCGGATCCTCGCCACCGCCGAAGCCGCTTCCGGCATCGTGTTGCCAGACGACCTTTCCGGTAGTGCGATCGAGGCAGATGGCGAGGAGTTCACCGCGCTCCCGATCTGCCGCGGTCAGATACACGCGGTTCCCCACGACGATCGGCGTGGACGCTGCCGGCCCCGGCATCGGCACCGACCACGCGACGTGGGTCTCCTTGTCGAACGACGTCGGCAGCCCTTTCACCGTCGTCGAACCATCGAAAGACGGACCGCGCCAATGCGGCCAATCCTGTGCGCGCAACACCGCGAGCGGGAAGAGCGTCAGAGCAACGAGAACACAGTGGCATCGACTCATCGAACACTCCGCGGCAGTTGCGCCGCCGTCAACTCGCGCGACGACTCGGGAGCTTGCACCGCTCCCGGATCTCCCCGGCGACACGGAGCGCCTGCTCCGACATCACGTCGCCGGTGAAGAGATCGACCAAGCCTTTCCTTCGCTCGCCTTCGCGCGCGAAGTCACCGAAGTGGAAGTCCGGTGAGTAGAACGCACGCACGATGACGAGGAACTGCTCGAACGCTTCGTGGTATGCCGCGCCGAACCCGTGCATGTCGATCGCGCCGTCCCCTTCGTGACGCGCGCTCAGTCGTTCGTGCACGGCATCGGCCGCGAGTTCGGCCGAGCGGAGCGCGAGGAACAACCCCGAGGAGTAGACCGGGTCCATGAAGCCGAGCGCGTCGCCGATCAGCGCCCAGCCGGTGCCGCCTTCGCGGCGCGCGCGGTAGGAGAAATCCTTCGACACGCGCACGGGCGAAACACGCTCCACAGCGTCGAGCCGGTCACCGATCGCTGAGCACGCATCGATCGCGGCTGCGAGAATCGTCGCAGGATCGCGTCCGTACTCCGTCAGCGAGCGCATCGGGGTCACGACACCGATGCTGACGTCGTCCGGCAAGGGGATGAGCCAGAGCCAGGTCGTGCGATCGACGCGATAGATCAGCGTCGAGCCCGCATCCTTCCCCTCATCGAGACGAACGCCCGAGAAGTGCGCCCAAACCGCGGCGTTCTCGAGTCCCGCGACGTGATCGCGCACGCCGAAGTGCTTGGTCACGACGCCTCGCTGACCCGACGCGTCGAGGACGACGCGCGCACGCACGCGCTCGTGCGAACCGTCCGGCCGAATGGCGACGATGCCATCGATCCGATCAGCCTGACGATCACCACCTGCACCCGGTGTCACGAGGAGTTCGCGAACGGGCGTGCGCACGTGGATCGTCGCGCCTGCCTCACGCGCAGTATCGAGCAACATCGTGTCGAACTCGCTGCGGCGCACCTGCCACGTCGAATGCAGGGCCGGATCACTTGCTTCGGAGAAGTAGAACGGCCGTCCCGCCCCACGCTCCGTGTAGAAGCGCACGCCGAACTTCTCGGGACAGCCGAGCCGCGACATCGCTTCGGTGACACCGAGGCGCTCGAGAACGCGATTGCACGCCGGAATCAACGACTCACCTACGTGCACCCTAGGAAACTCCAGCGCCTCGTAGACAGCGACGTCGTACCCATGCCGCGCGAGGATCGTCGCCGCCGTCGAACCGGCCGGCCCCCCGCCGATCACGATGACATCGCGGGATTGTGTGGCCTCGGTCTCGTCGTGGCTAGATCTCACGGTGCTGGATCTCACGGTGCTGGATCTCACGGTCGTCATGGTAGCAGCCGCCAACTGGTCAGGCTCTTCCCTGGCACCACTCTACGGTCACGACAATACGCGTGAACCAAGCCTTCTGCGAACTCCTCACGGTTGAGGACCCGTCCTTCGCGACCAATCCCGGGCTGTTACCATGGTGCCCACGATGACGGATGCAGCGCGACACGAAGAGTCCGAACAAACGACCGCCGGTAGCTACTTCGTGGCCAACTACCCCGCCTTCTCCTTCTGGCAACAAGGCACGCGCGACGCCGTGGTCCGGCATCTAGACCGCCCGCGGGCCGTCGACAGTGAACTCGGCATCTACGTTCATGTGCCGTTCTGTCGCAAGCGCTGCGACTTCTGTTATTTCCGCGTCTACACGGACAAGAACTCGCACGCGGTCAAACACTACATCGACGCGGTCCTGCGCGAAGCCGAGACGGCTGCACGGTTCGCTGCGATTCGTGGGCGCAAGCCGAAGTTCGTCTACTTCGGCGGCGGCACGCCGTCCTACTTGTCCGTCGAGCAACTCGAGACGCTGTTCACCGGGCTGCAGAAAGTCCTCCCCTGGGACGAGGCCCTCGAGGTCACGTTCGAATGCGAGCCGGGCACGCTCCAAGAGAAGAAGATCGACGCGCTCCGCGAACTCGGCGTCACACGCCTGAGCCTCGGCGTCGAGAATTTCGACCCGGAGATTCTCGAACTCAACAACCGCGCCCATCGTGCGAAGGAGATCCACGCGGCGTACGAGTACGCGCGCGCCGCCGGCTTTCCGCAGATCAACATCGACCTGATCTCGGGCATGGTCGGTGAGACGGATGCGGGCTGGCAGGACTGCATTGCCAAGACACGCGCCCTCGCGCCGGAGAGCGTGACCATCTACCAGATGGAGATTCCGTTCAACACGACCGTGTATCGTCGCATGCGCGACGGGAACACCGAGATCGCGCCCGTCGCCGATTGGGAGACGAAGCGGCGCTGGGTCGACGAGGCGTTCGCGGCGCTCGAGAACGACGGGTACCACGTCGGGAGCGCGTACACGGCCTGCAAGGACGACTCGGTGCACTTCCGCTATCGCGATGCACTGTGGCACGGGGCCGACCTGCTCGGTCTCGGCGTGTCGTCCTTCTCCCACGTCCAGGGCATGCACTTCCAGAACGACGCGGCGTTCGAGCCGTACTGCGATGCGGCGCATGCCGGCGAGCTCCCCGCGTATCGCTCGCTTCTTCTGAACGACGACGACCGCTTGACGCGCGAGTTCGTGCTTCAGCTCAAACTCGGGCACGTGCCGCTCGCCTACTTCCGCGACAAGTTCGGGGTCGATCCCGCAGAGCGCTTCGCCGCAGCACTCGCGGAGCATCGGAGCCATGGCTACCTCACCGTCGATCGCGATGCAGTCACACTGACACGGCGTGGCTTGCTCCAAGTCGACCGCTTGCTCGAGTCGTTCTTCGACGACCGCTATCGCACGGTCCGCTCCGCATGAGTGGCAGTTCGTTCACGTACGAGCGCCGCGTCGAGTTCGCCGAAACCGACATGGCTGGCATCCTGCACTTCGCGAATTACTTCCGGTACATGGAGGAATGCGAGCACGCGTTCTTCCGCTCGCTCGGGCTGCGCGTCCACACCGCGTTCGAGGATGGCTTCCGCGGGTTCGCGCGTGGCGAGTGCTCGTGCCGCTACGAACGTCCCCTCCGCTACGAGGACGTCGCACTCCTTCACCTGCGGGTCACCGAGAAGCGCGCGAAGTCCCTGCGCTACGCCATCCGCTTCGAACTCGACGGCAACGTCGTCGCCCGCGGCGACGTCACGGCGATCCACGTCGGTGCGTCCGAAGGTGGGACGATCCGAGCCCTCCCCCTGCCCCCCGAAGTCGACTCTTTGGTCGTCGTCGCACCCGAAGAAGGCGCACAGAACGCTCGCTGAACCGGCTTGATCGGCACCCCGCGCGTCCCTAGGATCCCGCCGCACGTTCGGACAGGTAGCTCAGTTGGTAGAGCACAGCACTGAAAATGCTGGGGTCGGCGGTTCAAATCCGCCCCTGTCCACCACGCGGTCCATAGCTCGCGACCTGAGCGCATTCAGCGCCTTCGGACACCCGGGAACGCCGCGTTCGTCGCGCCATTCTTCCGGGCCTGCTCCTCGAGCTTGGTGCGCACCTTCGCGACTTCGCTCTCGAACGTCGGGGGGATCGGATACGTCGTCTCGTCCGTTTGGCGACGGACCTCTTCGCTGTTGACCGCGTAACGGCCGAGCGGGATCCGAATGGTCTCCTGACCGTAGCCCATGAACACGCGGCCGAACGACTGCGAGTCCGCGAAGTTGTTGAGCACGTTGATGCGCACGTTGTCGCCAAACCGGTGGATCGTCTTGTGCCGCAACGCGACCTCGAGGAAGACGTCATAGTCGGCATCGTCGTACTCGAACGAGACGGACACACGGTCATTCACGATCGGGATCGACCGGCGCTGCGAACCGCGATCGAAGTTGGCGCTCGTACCGTTCTTCGGCAGTGAGATCGACCCCGTGGCGTTCGCTTTGGCGACCTTCTGGAACACCATCGAGGCACCGGCTCGCGAAACCTCGGCAATCTCGTTCTGAATCCCCTCGACGCGCTGCGAAATGCCCGGCACGTGGAAGCGATGGGGCGAGTTGGTGGTGAAACGCAGCTCGGTGATACCCGGAAGCGCTATGCCTTCGATCAACTTGCACCCTTCGCGATGCGCGCGATAGCGAATGTCGGCTCGAGGTGCGATCAAGACCAGTGGCTTCTCGAGGCGGTACTGTCGGTACGTGTTGGGGTCGCCAGGAATGGGGCAATTGACGAGCACGTTCGCGCGATCGCCCTTCTTGAATTCGCGGTTGTCGAGCACGCCGCGCAACTCGAAGCGCTGGAGCATCCCCCGCAAGTCGATGGTCTGCCCGATCGACTGACTTCCTGCTCGAACGACGAAACCTTGGCGCAGCCAAATCGCGTGCCCCCACTCGTCGATCTCGACCGTCACCGTGTACGTGCCCGGCTGGATATTGCGGAGCCGAAACGCGGCGAGGCCTGCCTTCGACGGGCTCGTTCGGCTCGAGGTCGAGCGACCGGAACTGTGCCGTGCGCGTAGGCGCACGCGCTTCACGATCCCAGGATCCAACTGCACACTCGCGTGCAACTCGCCGAGCTGGTCGAGACGCACCTCGATCGGCCCGCCACCCATGCGAACCGATACGGTCTTGTTCTCGTAGCCGCTCGCCGTGACTCGCAGCGTGAACTGCCCGGGAATCGGTCGCCCCATGAGAGCGAAGGCACCGTCCTTCTCGGAGCGCACCGTATTTACCCCGATGTTGATCGAGCGCTCCCGGCCAGCCGTGTCGCGGATGCTCTCCTGCAAGCTGACCTGCGCGCCGCGCACCGGCTTGCCAAACTGATCGATCACGCGTCCCGAGACGATCGAAATTACCGGTTCGAGTCGCAGTGCTCCGACATCGATCCGCGCGCCCGGCGCGGAGACACTCACGCTCTTGAAGGTCTCGTACACCGTCTTGTCGATGCGAAGACGGAACAACAACCGGTAGGACGACGCGCGGATGAAGGGCAAGAAGAACGAGAATGAACCGTTCTCACCGAGGTCGGACGTCTCGCCAGTGCGCACGTTGGCGTCGGCCGTGAAGAACAGTTCGAGCTTGCCGTCCGCCGGCAAGGGGAAGTCTGCGAGTTCCGCGTGCCCAGTGATGGCAACTCCATCGTTCTCGAGACGGAGTTCGTACCGCTGCTCTTGGCCGCTCGTCAGCGGCCCCGCGTATTCGGTCGACGGACGGTCCCGGAAGTGTCTGCCGATCGCGACGTACGTCTTGCATCGAATTCCGAGACCGACGAAGTCGAACGTCACGCTCCCGCCTTCGGTCTTCTCCGTGCGGTTCGACATCCGAAACTCCTTGCCTTCGATCTCGACCTTCGGGAGCTCGAGGGGCACGAGAGTGACCGTGCCTCGCTCGCCGAGCACCCGCCCATCGCGACCGCGAAGGTCGAAGCGCATCGAACCGAACGGCGGCACGCGCATCGTGTACGACGACTCGAGAGCTCCCTTCTCGAGGATCACGTGCGGCAGGCTCTTCCCGATCATGTCCGGCAGTAGCGCCCAACGACCGGACGCCTTCATCGTCTGGAAATGACGCAGGACGAGGTGGCCGTCGGCGCCAGTGCGGTGCACCTCGCGGCGATTCGCGTTCTTCTTGGTTCCGAGATCCCAGAACCCGATCGGGAAGTTCGCGATCGGTCGCTGGTCGATGCCAACAGCGAGCACGTCCAAGGTCTCGTCGGGGTCGATCTTGACTTCGATCGTGGATCCGCCGCCCTTGTTGCCGACCTTCGAGGTCGACAGCCACTGCACACCGAAGTGCTCGTCGTCCCACGCCGCGATCCCGATCCATCTCCGCCCCGAGATCTTGTTGTTCGGAGCGCCGTCCGAGCTTTCGGGCGGCGGTGGGATCACGAGCGGCACCGTGCCATCGGATCCGGTCACGAAGCGCTTGCCGTACGCCTCGATGATCGTCGTGAAGCGCTTGTCGCTCCCCTCGTGCTTCGCGTAGTGGGTCGCGTATTCGTCACTGGGGAGAATCGCGACCGTCGCCCCCCGGACTGCACGTTTGTCGTCGCCGACGACGACCTTGACGCGAGGCCCGTCCCCCGCACCCGCTTGCCCTGCGTCCTGCGTTTGGGCTTCTTCGATGCCACCGAAGATTCGATCGTCCTCAGGAGGCTGCTCCGTCTCGATCGAGACGTCCTCTCCACCGCCGTCGGACTCGTCGGTTTCGTGCGTGTCCGCGACGTCCTCACCGATCGGCGTGTCGAGGGATGGAGTATCGCCCGGGTGAGACCCGTACCAGGCGAACACGGCCCCGCACGCCGCGAGGAAGAACAGCACCGCCAGAATCGAGTTTCGGTTCATGAGTCTCCCCTCAGCCGATGAGACCAGTCGCTCGGGGTCGAGGAATTCGGGGCGAGAACGGGCATTCGTGCCCCTTTCCAAGTGCGTCCGCAGGCCCGATCATGGAACACCCTGCCTCGACGCGCACGAAAGGACCTGTCCGACGCGTGATCGAACTCTGAGTTCCCACCGGCCGCGGTAGGCCGGAGGATCCTACCGGCATCCTCGCAGGATGCCGTGGACGCCAATCTCGACTGTCTCGAATGCCCTTGCTGCACCACTTCACCCGAATCGGCATGATCTCCACGCTGCTCGCAACTCTCGCGAGCGCACTGCGAGCACAACAGCCCGATCTCTACGACACCTCGGTCGTGCGCACGCTCGAACTGACGTTCAAACAGAACGACTACTGGACGCAGCTCACGAACAACTGGCCGGACAAAGTCTACGTGAAGGCCGACCTCCGTGTTGGAAACGTCGTACTTCCGGATGTCGGTGTGCGCTTCCGAGGGAACTCGAGTTACTGGGGGATCGGCTCCTCGCTCAAGAAGCCACTCGAAATCGCGACCGACGAGTTCTTCGATCAGAAGCTCTGGGGCTACAAGACGCTCAACCTCAACAACAACTACGTCGACCCGTCCTTCGTGCGGGAAGTCGTGGGTTACGAGATCCTGAGGAAGTTCACCCCGGCCCCCAAGAGCAACTACGTCATCGTCAAGATCAACGGACAAGTCTGGGGCCCCTACATCAACACCCAACAGGTCAACAAGGACTTCCTGCGCGAGTGGTACCCGTCCGAAGACGGGAATCGATACCGCGCCGAGCGTCCCGAAGTCTCAACGCCCCCCAACTACACGGCGTTCAATTATCTCGGCACGAATCTCGCCGAGTACATGAAAGGCTTCCAGATCACTTCCGAGGGCAGCCTCAATCCATGGGTCGACTTGCTGCGCACGACGGACGTGCTCAACAACACTCCGGCCAACGCGCTGCAAGCCGAGCTACCGAAAGTGCTCGACGTCGACAACGTCCTGACGGTTCTCGCACTCGGGAACTCGCTCCTGTGGCTCGACAGCTATGTCGGTGTGGCTTGCCACAACTTCTACGTCTACCACGACGAATGGCATGACCGACTGCACGTCATCCCGTGGGACATGAACAGTTGCCTCGGGAGCTACAACGACTTCCTGACGGTGCCGCTCGAGACCCTGACCCCGTACTACTCCGACGATCGCATCGGCAACATCCGCCCGCTGATGACCAAGCTCATCGCACAGCCGGAGTACAAGCAGCGATTCGTGGCGAAATTGAGGCGCTTCAAGGACGAACTCGACTGGCCCGTCTACCTACGTGGGCGGATCAAGCGACTCCAAGACTTGATCGAGCCGGCCATGCTCGCCGATCCACACCGCCTCTATCCGATTTCGACGTTTCGCGGCAACGTCACGAACGACGTCGACCTCGGACCAGGCTTCCTGATTCGGAGCCTCGAGGCGATCACGAAAGGACGCTTCGCGTACTTGTCCCAGCATCCGGATGTGGCGCGTATCGGTGTTCACGTCTCGAACTTGACGCACAGTCCTGCCAGCCCGACGACGAGCGACCCGATCCTCGTCTCGGTGTCGGCGCCGAGCGCAGCCAAGGTGACGCTGTTCTGGCGCTATCGAGGCCCATGGACCGAAGCGCCGATGTTCGACGACGGACAACACGGGGATGGCGCGGCACATGACGGTGTCTGGGCGGCGACCCTCGCGGCACAAACTGCCGGCACGCGCATCGAGTACTACGCTGCCGCAGAGACGGCGAGTGGCGTCTGGACGGACTGGACGAACTACGGCAACGGATACCAGAAGCCGAGCTTCTCGGTGCAGTGGGACACGCGACCGTCCCCGGTCCTGATCAACGAGTTCCTCGCGCAGAACAACACCGTCATCCAGGACGAGAACAGTCAGTACGAAGACTGGATCGAACTGATCAACACGAGCGACCAGGCCGTGGACGTGTCGGGGATGTACCTGAGCGACGATCTCGCCGACCCGAAGCAATGGGCGATCCCTGCCAACACGTCGATTCCGGCGCACGGCACGCTCCATGTCTGGGCCGACAACGACCCGCAAGACGGCCCCATGCACGCGACGTTCAAGCTCTCTGCTGGCGGCGAAGAGATCTCACTCGTCGACGCGACGGGAACCGTCCTCCTCGATCACGTGACGTTCGGGCAACAACAACCCGATATCAGCGCAGGGCGCCTGATCGACGGCGCGCTTCCTTGGGTCTGTTTCCCGGTACCGACTCCTCTTACGCCCAACCAGCCCGCCGTCTGTGGCACGCGGCGGTACGTGGCACTCGATCCGCTGTCGCAGATCGCCTCCCTCGACCTCGGCGGACTCCCCACGATCGGATCCTCACCGATCCTGCAGGTCGACAACGCGCGACCGAGCGGCGCCGTCGTGTTCCTCGTCGACGCGATACCGGGATATTTCGAAGTCGCACCCGGTCTGACGTGGCTCGTTGGACCGACTCCGCCGATCTTGTTCGCCGTGCCGAGCGATGCGGCCGGCATGGTGCGCGCGCCACTCCCGATTCCCGACGACGTGTCGCTGGTCGGACAGTCTGCGTACTTGCAGGCGTTCACCCTGGACCTCTCGACGTTCGACGACGGAGGCGCGATCCAAGTGGAGTTCTGCGCGAAGTAGTCGGCGACGACCACCTGCAGCAGTAAGCTGCCCGCGCATGTTGCGGAGCGGCTCGAAGCTCGGAAAGTACCGGATCGACGGACGCCTGGCCGACGGAGGCTTCGCGCGCGTCTATCGAGCGTTCGACACGATCGAGGGCACGCGCGTCGCACTCAAGATCGCCCCCGAGGGCGTGGTCGCCGACGACGCGAAGCGCGGATTTGGCGCCGAAGTCCGGATCGCCGCGAAGCTCGATCACCCGAACATCCTGCCGATCAAGGATGCGTCGATGATCGACGGTCGCTTCGTCATCGTGATGCCGCTCGGCGAGGGCACGCTCGATGACCGCCTGACGAAACGAATCGCGACGGCCCGAGCACTCGCGTACACCAAGCAGATCCTCAGCGCACTCGCATACGCGCACGAGCGCCGCGTCATGCACTGCGACGTCAAGCCCGACAATCTGATCCTCTTCGAACACGGTGCGAGGCTTCGGCTCGCCGACTTCGGGATCGCTCGATTCGCGATGCACTCGGTCAAGGGTTCGGGTTCCGGCACGCTCGGTTACATCGCCCCCGAACAGGCGATGGGCAAACCATCGTTGCGTTCCGATGTCTTTTCGATCGCGCTGATCGTGTATCGGATGTTCACGGGTCACTTGCCGGAGTGGCCTTACGTGTGGCCACCACCAGGGCACGACAAGGCTCGGCGTCTGTTGCATCCGGACTTCGTCGCGTGGCTCCGTCGAGGCCTCGCGGTCGAACCCAAGCAACGATTCGAATCGGCGGTCACGATGCTGCGAGCCTTTCAACGATTCGAGAAGCAGGCACTCCGCGTCAGTCCGAAGTCGGCGAAGACGAAGGGACGAGAACGCACGAAGTCTCGCGTCGATTGGCGACGCGTGCGGTTCCAAGCATTCGAGAAGGCCTTCGGACGACTTCTCGAAACCCGATACGACTGCCCCGAGTGTGACGGCCCGATCGCCGAATCGATGCACGCGTGTCCTTGGTGTTGCGTGCGTCTCGACAAGTTTCCGTACCCCGAAGAATCACGCTTCCCGCTCGTGTGCCCCCGATGCGCACGTGGCGTCAAGCTCGACTGGCGATATTGCGCCTGGTGTCATGGCTACGGTTTCGAAGCCTCGGAGCGCGAATTCGCCGATCGACGCTACGTCGCGACCAAAGTCGCAAAATGCAACAATCCCGGTTGTGACCGGAAGTCGCTGATGCCCTTCATGCGCTACTGCCCGTGGTGCCGAAAGAAGGTCGAACGGAAATGGAAACTCCTCGGGCACGAACGCGAGACCTGTCACCACTGCGGAAACGGCGTCGCTCGTGAATACTGGGAGTGCTGTCCCTGGTGTCGCACCAAATTGCACTGAGTCCGATGACGCACCGCACGTACCTCGACGAGAACATGGACGACGCGGTGGTCGTTCCGTTCTGTGGAGGCGAGGTCGGCATCATCTCGCAGCGCAGTCCCGACAAGGACACGGCGAACGAGGATGCGGCTGCGATCTTCTCGGTCTCGGAAGTCACGGGTCTCTTGGTCGTCGCGGATGGCATGGGTGGTAGCCGCGGCGGCGAATCCGCAGCTCGGATCACCCTCGAAGAACTCGCGCTCGAAGTCGACTCCACGACCTCGGAGTCGGTCCGCGAATCCGCGCTGCGTGCGGTCGAATCCGCGAATCAACGCATCCTCGATCTCGGCGTCGGAGCGGGATGCACGCTCGCGATGGCCGAGATCGACGGTTCGTCCTTCCGCCCCTACCACATCGGCGATGCGGGCCTGCTCCTCGTTGGCGGCCGCGGCAAGATCAAGAAGCTGACCCTCTCGCACGCGCCGGTGGCCTACGCCGTCGAGTCCGGCATGCTCGACGAAATCGAAGCGATGCACCACGACGATCGACACATCGTGACCAACTGCCTTGGTCATGCCGACATGCGCATCGAGATGGGTAGCCCGATCACGATGAACGCGCGCGATACGCTCGTACTCGCGTCGGACGGTCTCTTCGACAACCTGCACATCGACGAGATCTCGGCAGTCGTGCGTCGTGGTCCGCTCGACGACGCGATCCGAGAACTCATGCAACGTTGTCGAGAACGACAGGCCGGTGCGGTTCCCGACACACCTTCCAAACCCGACGACACGACGGTCGTCGTATACCGCCCGTCGCGGGCAGCATCGCGTACGGCGACGACGATCGTCTGATCGTCGCCGCTATTTGGGAGCGCCGAGCGCTTCGCGCAACGCAGCCACGACGGTCTCGCGTTGCTGCTTGTGCCCGCTCTCACTCCACACGAGGTTGCCGCCGCGATCGGTCAGGATCATTCCGTGCCGCTCGAGCCCGTACTTCGCGATCCGTTCCGGGCTATCGCCCTTCTGATAGTCCTCGACGACGAACTCGATGCGTTCCGAGAACTCGTCCTGCTTCGCGAGCCCATGGACCATGGGCTCGACTTTCTTGCAGAACATTCAGCCAGGAATCGTGAAGTAGGTCAGGACCAGATCCTTGTCGAGGACCTGCTTCTGCTTCTGCTGCTGCTGCGCAGGAGGCGATTCGGGACCGCTCTCCGTGGAACACGAAGAGAGCCACATCGCCCCCCCGATCAGGAGCATCACGAGAAACAGGGTCGACCGCGGCATGGTTCGGATCATTGGAATCGCGTGACGATGCCGCCGTTCCACGGGCCACTCGTGATGAGGCTCGTGTTGCCGGGCAGCTTGTAGTGGTAGAAGCGCGTGACCTTGTAGACCGTCGCGTCCGAGGGCACCGTGATCTTCGTCGCCGCCGAGAGCGACAGCGGGAAGCCGGCTTGACCGAGGTCGAGGCCCCAGTACTGGAAGTAGAGGTCTTGGCCGACGACCGAAGCGACGTACGGGATGTTGTCGATCGTCGCGGTCGCCAACGTACCGGTCCCATCCGTCGTTCCGAGCGGGAGCACGATGGTCGGCAGCACGTGGAGCACGGCGCAGAGACCCGGGATCGTCAGGTTCGAGTCGGCGGCGTCGAGATACATGAACACCGGCGTGTTGGGCGGCAAGTTCGAGATCGCGCGCGTAATGCGGAACTTCGATGCGTGGTTGTAGAACGTCATCGAGTGAGTGACAGGACTCGTCATGCCGGTCGACGTGCAGGGCGTGCCGATCACGGTGCCGGACGTCGATGCGTATTGCGTCGAGCCCGAGTAGTTGAAGTCGAAGCTGTAGTCGGTCGACGTCGTGATCGTGTTGGAGGTGTACTTGACTTCCCACAGGAACGGATCGTTCCCCTGGTAGATGAACGGCGCATCGAACTTGATCACGGTCGTCCACGGTGCCGGCGGCGTAGTCGGCTGTGCGCTGACATCGACGACGCTGAGGGTCCGCGGCTTCACGACCTGAGTGATCGACCCGGTCTTGAAGTTGTTGTCGAGGTTCGCGACTTGCAGGAGGTCCCAGTCGGACAGACCGATGTTGACCTCGAAGTTCCCCATCGTGCGGGCGGTGTACGCGGCGTTGGTGGAACCGGTTCCGTCGCGACGCCACGCGAGTTCACGCATGATCTTCGCGCCGCCGCCAATGTGGGAGCGATCGATGGCTTGCCATCGCATTTCGCCCTTCGAAAAGAGCATGTAGTTGTGGCTCGTACCACCTTCGGTGGTCACGAAGCCTTTCGGGGAAGAGAACTGTGCGGACGCTGCCGCAGCTGCGATCGCGATCGCGAGAGTCGTACGAATCATCGATGGGACGAGGGCCGGAAGCCCTCGCTACTGGATAGGAAACGGTGCTTCTGTAGGACACCGCATCGGTGCGGTGCCGGGGGCAAACAGGCGTGAGTAGTGTACGCGAGATCCCCGTTCCACGACTACGGGCATCGAAATCCCTCACGCAGTCGGCGCGTGCCCGACTTTCTCAACGCGCCGCTGGGCTGGTATCTTGCTCGCCCGATGTCCGATTTGCCCGCGACCGAGCTGCACAACCCTTTCGACGTGACCCGGAAGGAGCGATGGGTCGTCCTCGGCCTCGTTTTCGGGGCGATCGTGTCAGCGATCGTGCTCGGCCTCGTTTTCGCGCCGGAGCAGACGCGCCAACTGTCGATCCTCGTCCCGTCGAGCTTCTTCGCACTCGGTAAGTTCTTGCCGGGAGTCGGGCTATACGGGATTCCGGGCGTGCTCACCGACTGCCTGTGGACACCTTACGAATTGGGCGTCGTCATCGGTGTCATGGACAGCTGCACCGTACTCGTCATCGTGTATTCGCTGGAGCGGCTCTATCACGTGCCCGTCCTCTCGCGACTGCTCACGAAGGCCAACAACAACGCTCAGCTCGTCTTGCGAGCGTTCCCCCGGATGCGCACCGCGTCGATCGTCGCGATCGTGCTGTTCGTACTCTTTCCGGTCTCTGGAACCGGGGCGATCGGCGGGAGCTTCCTCGGCGCGGTTCTCGGGATGAACCGCTTTCGCATCATCGCCTCGGTCTGCGCTGGCGGCTTCCTCGGCGGGCTTGGGATGGCCTGGCTGTTCTCGACGTTCGGAAAAGCAGTCGAACAACTCGGCAACAATCCGTATCTGATCGCACTCCTCACGGTTCTCGTGCTGTCGTTCTTCTACGCGTTGGCACGCGCCTACAAGAAAGCTCTCGCCAAGGCACGTGCGCACGACGACGATCGGGGCACGGGGAGCGCTCGAGCTTGAGCCGGAGGAAGTACGGCACTCTCACCCGTCGATGTTCATCTCTTTGATCTTGCGGTAGAGACTGCTCTTGCCGATCCCGAGGATCTTCGCTGCTTCGAGACGGTTGCCTCCGACGGCCTGGAGCACTTCCGTGATCTTGAGCCGCTCGATGTCGGAGATGAACTGCGGGAGCGAGAACGACTTGCGCCTGCCAAGACCGGTCTCCCCGCGAGCGGAAGGCGCGACGTCGGACGAACCGAGCATCCAGCTCACACGGGAAGGCCCGACGGGCAGTGCGTGACCGTCAGCAACGGCACCGGCTTCACGAAGCACGAGTGCGCCGTCTGCGAGGTCGACGGGGTCGTTGTCGGTTCGACCGACGCGACGCAAGCGAGGTGACAAGTCCTCGGCCTGGATCAATGGACCACGACTGAGAGCGACGGCGCGCACGATCACGTTTTCGAGCTCTCGCACGTTGCCCGCCCAATCATGGGCTTCGAGCAATTTCATCGCGTCTCGAGAGATGCCATTCAGTTGACGGTCGCCTTCACGAGTCTGCGCGTGTTTCTCGAGCAAATGAATC
>JAGQQW010000097.1 GCA_020426005.1 Planctomycetota bacterium
ACCGAGCACTACCACCACCTCGGCAAGCTCAACTTCGCCGTCGTCTTCTTCTGCGGCTACATCGCGTTCAGCCAGTTCATGCTGATCTGGTACGCGAACATCCCCGAAGAGCCGCTGTGCTTCGAGCACCGCACCGAAGGTCCGTGGCTCGCCGTCGCCTACGTGCTGATCTTCGGGCACATGATCATTCCGTTCGCGGGTCTCTTGTCGCGGCACGTCAAGCGCAGCCGCAAGGCCTACGCGTTCTGGGCGATCTGGCTCCTCGTCATGCACTGGATCGACCTCAACTGGATCGTCATGCCGACGTTCTCACACGGCGGCGGTTCGGTGTTCCACGTCATCGACCTGAGCCTCTTCCTCGGCATCGGTGCGCTCGTCCTCGCGACCGCGCTCAAGATCGGCTCGCAGGTCGCCCTCGTTCCCGAGCGCGATCCGCTGCTCGGCGAATCCTTGGCCTTCGAGAACATGTGAGGCTGCGATGACTGCTGCTAAGGACAACGTAAACACCCGCATCGTGGCGCTCGTGAGCCTCATCGGGGTCATCTTGCTCGTCGTGACCATCATGGCGACGGACGCCGCGTACTCGTGGACGCGTAGTGTCGTCAATCGTGGCAACGAGTCGGGAGATCCGACGAAAGTGATCGCCGCCCGCAAGGACTGGAAGGCGAAGGCCGAAGCCGCCCCAGCGTGGGCGATCGTCGACGACAAGACGAGCGACAAGTACGTCACGATCCCGACCGAACTCGCCCGCAAGCTCGTTCTTGCTGAACGGAAGAAGTAGCTGAGCGCAACAAGTAGTACGGAATCTCGAAGTGAGTCGAGCTATGCACCACCCCCGAACGATCCTGACGAACATCGCCCGCATTGCACTCGCGGCGACGGTGATCGTGGGGGCCTCCGTGGCGCAGCTCAACATCGAGGGCGAGATGAGCAAGGGTGTCGAGATCGTCGAGAAGCTCGGCGAGAAGCTGCCCTTGGATCTGCAGTTCATCGATGACCGCGGAGAACCCAAGACGCTCGCGAGCTTCTTCGGCAAGGGCCATCCGGTCATCGTCACGATGAACTACGCGGACTGTCCGATGCTGTGCAAGTTGCAGCTCACCGGGTTCATCGACGCGCTCAAAGGGCTCTCGCTCGAGCCCGGAAAGGACTTCGAGATCGTGACCGTGAGTCTCGATACGGAAGAGACCCGGATGCGCGCGCAGGACGTCAAGCGTGCGCACCTCGCAAAGTGGGGGAACCCCGAAGGCGAATCGGCCTGGCATTGGCTTCGTGCGCTTCCGAGTCAGACGGACAACGTCAAGAAGCTCGCGGACGCCATGGGGTTCGGCTACAAGCGCGACCCCCGATCCGGCGACTATTCCCACCTCGCGTGCCTCATGCTCGCGAGTCCGGACGGCGTGTTGACGCGCTATCTGTACGGCATCCAGTTCCCCGAGAGCACGCTGCGGCTCGCGATCGTGGAAGCCGGACGCGGCGAGGTCGGGTCGACCGCGGACAAAGTGCTGCTGTGGTGTTTCGCCTACGACAGCACGACCGGGCGCTACACCCCGGCTCTTTGGCGCATCATGCGCATCGGCGGCCTCCTGACGGTCGCGTTCCTGGCTTTCCTTTTCTTCGGGTTCCGCAAGCGTTCGCCTGCGGGACGAGACGTGCGGCCTGCGTGAGATTTGCTTCCATGGGTTTGCTGAACATCCCCTCGCTTCCCTCGATGTCGGCGCTGCAGCCGCAGGATATATGGATGCCCGAGCAGGCATCGACGTTCGCGGAGAACGTCGATTGGTTGTTCTACGGCATCCTCTACATCTGCATCTTCTTCTTCGTGCTCGTCACGGCGTTGACGGTGTACTTCGTCGTGAAGTACCGGCGCAAGTCGCCGATGCAGGAGACCGGCGGACCGACGCACAACTGGTTCTTGGAGATCACGTGGTGCGCGATCCCACTCGCGATCGTCGGCTGGATGTGGTTCGAGGGTTTCCGTGGCTTCATGGAGATGCGCTCGAGTCCGAAGGGTGCGGATGCGCTGCGCGTGATCGTCAACGCGCAGAAGTGGAGCTGGGACTTCACGTACCCGAACGGTGCGATGACACAAGATCTGCACGTGCCCGCGAATCACAAGGTCGTGCTGTCGCTCAACTCGCTCGACGTGTTGCACTCGTTCTACGTCAACACGTTCCGCACGAAGATGGACGTCGTACCTGGCCGCATCAACGAGATTTGGTTCGAGCCGACGATGGCCGGTGAGTTCACGTTGCAGTGCGCCGAGTATTGCGGGGACGAACACTCCCGTATGCGCTCCAAGGTCATCGTGCACGAAGACAAGGCGGCATTCGATACGTGGCTCGAGTCCTACGATCCTTACAAAGGGCTCGAACCGATTGCAGCGGGCAAGCTCGTCTTCGAGTCGAAGGGCTGCACGCAGTGTCACAACGTGACCGGCACCAACCAGATCGGTCCGACCCTCAAGGGCGTGATCGGGCGCGAGCGGGAGTTCGCGGACGGCACCAAGATGGTCACGGATGCCAACTACGTTCGCGAGTCGGTGCTCGATTCGAAGGCGAAAGTCGTCAAAGGCTTCGATCCCGTCATGCCCAACTACAAGGGGCGCATCTCCGACAAAGAGATCGGCTTCCTCATCGAGTACCTCACGGAAGTGAGCAAGAACTGAGCGGGCTCGCTCAAAGAGGCTAAGAACATGACCAGCACAAGCGTCATCGACAAGACCGCTCAGGGCGGTGATCAGGAGCCCGAGAACTTCTTGACCTGCGCCTCCGGCGTCAAGTCCTGGCTCGGCACGCTCGACCACAAGCGCATCGGGATCATGTATTTGATCTGCATCACGTTCGCCTTCACGGCGGCGGGGTTGATGGCGCTCGTGATTCGCTCGGAGCTCTTCTTCCCGGGCGAACAACTCGTGAGCCCGTCGACGTACAACCAGCTCTTCACGCTGCACGGCGCGATGATGGTCTTCTTGTTCATCATCCCCGGCATTCCGGCCGCGCTCGGGAACTTCGTGATCCCGATGATGCTGGGCGCGAAGGACGTCGCGTTCCCCAAGCTCAACCTCACGAGCTGGTACCTGTGGGTGACGGGCGCGATCTTCTTCGTGTGCGCTCTCGGGTTCGGTGGTCTCGACACGGGTTGGACGCTCTACCCGCCATATTCGACGACGACCAGCTCGGCCGTCGTGCTGTCGGTCCTCGGTGCGTTCATCCTCGGGTTCAGCTCGATCGCGACCGGTATCAACTTCGTCGTGACGATCCAGAAGATGCGTCCCGAAGGTATGGGCTGGTTCCAGATGCCGCTGTCGCTCTGGGCCTTCTACGCGACCGCGGTCATCCAGGTGCTCGCGACGCCGGTGCTCGGGATCACGCTCCTCATGCTGATCGCGGAGCGCACGCTCGACGTCGGCTTCTTCTCGCCGTCGATGGGCGGTGACCCGGTGCTGTTCCAGCACTTCTTCTGGTTCTACAGCCACCCGGCCGTCTACATCATGATCCTGCCCGCGATGGGTGTGATCTCCGAGCTGATCACGACGTTCAGCCACAAGCGGCCGTTCAGCTACTCGTTCATCGCCTACTCGAGCATCGCGATCGCGATCTTCGGCTTCCTCGTCTGGGGACACCACATGTTCACGACGCAGTCGCCGGTCGCGAACATGATCTTCAGCCTGTTGACCTTCTCCGTGTCGATCCCGTCGGCCGTCAAGGTCTTCAACTGGCTGACGACGATGTACAAGGGCTCGATCAGCCTCGCGACGCCGATGATGCATGCGTTGTCGTTCCTGCTGCTCTTCACGATCGGCGGATTGACCGGGCTCTTCCTCGGCACGCTCGCCACGGACATCCCGTTGCACGACACTTACTTCGTCGTCGCGCACTTCCACTACGTGATGATGGGCGGCACGTTCGTCGCGTTCCTCGGAGCGCTCTACTACTGGTGGCCGAAGATGTTCGGCCGGATGTACAACGAGTTCTGGGGCCGGATCGCTGCGGTCGGTGTGTTCATCGGCTTCAACCTGACGTTCTTCCCGCAGTTCATCGCGGGCTCGCAGGGCATGCCGCGGCGCTACTTCGACTACCTGCCGCAGTTCACGGTGTATCACCAGTGGTCGACGGTCGGTGCGTTCGTGCTCGGCGGTTCGATCTTGATCGCTGCGCTCAACCTCCTGTCGTCGCTGCGCAACGGTGCGAAGGCTCCGGCCAACCCCTGGGGTTCGCCGGGTCTCGAGTGGGTCGCTGCGTCGCCGCCGTCGCACTACAACTTCGACGAAGACGTTCCGGGGCGTGATCCGTACGACATGGAGCTCGTCGAGTGGGGAGGCAGCCCCGAAGTCGGCTACGTCCCGAGCGCAAAGGCGAAGGCTGCCTTCGAAGAGCATCGCAAGAAGATCGCCGCGCAGAGCCGTGGCGCGCACTGAGGACTTTGGTGACGAACATGACGGCAACACAAGACGCCCCGGCGAGCCACGCGGAGCACGGTCACCACGACCCTCATCTCGCGCATCACTTCGACACGCCTGCACAGCAGTTCGATAGCGGCAAGTTCGGGATCTGGGTCTTCCTACTGACCGAAATCCTGTTCTTCAGCGGCCTGTTCTGTGCCTATGTCGTCTATCGATACCTGCACCCGGAGATCTTCCTCTACGGGCACCAGTTCCTCGATGTGACGTGGGGGGCGATCAACACGATCGTCCTGATCTGCAGCTCGCTCACTGCGGCTTGGGCCGTGCGCAACGCGCAGCTCAATCAACAAGGGTGGCTGAAGATCAACATCATCTTGACGATCCTGTGCGCGTGCGCGTTCATGGGAATCAAGGCTGTCGAGTACAACCACAAGATCCACGAGGGTCTGCTGCCGGGTAAGTACTACGTCGCAGAGGCAGAACGTGCGGCTCGGCATGCCGAGCACGCGGGGACTGCGGCGACGCACGACGCACCGACCACGCACGACACGCCGGTCGTGGACGAGATCGCGCAGGAGGCTCACGCGGTTCACTACGCCGAGCCCGAGAACGCGGGCACGTTCTTCGGCATCTACTTCTGCATGACGGGTCTCCACGCGTTCCACGTGTTGGTCGGGATCGCCGTCTTCTTGTGGGTCCTCTTGCGAGCGTTCAAGGGCCATTTCGGTCCGACGTACTTCGCAGCAGTCGACTATGCCGCTCTGTATTGGCACCTCGTCGACTTGATCTGGATCTATCTGTTCCCGCTCCTGTACCTGATCCACTGAGGCGTAGGGCTTTCGAATCATGAGTCACGACTCTCACGATCACGCGGACGATGGTCAGCTCCACGTCCATGTCATGCCGAAGCGCGTGCTCTTCGCCGTCTGGGCGCTACTCGTCGTGTTGACGGGCCTCACGGTGTTCAGTGCGCAATATCACCTCGGCTTCCTCGACTTGTGGGTCGCCATGGGGATTGCGACGATCAAGGCGGTCGCGGTGCTGCTCTTCTTCATGCACTTGCTCTACGACAAGCCGTTCCACGGCTTCATGATCGCGGCGACACTCGTCTTCGTGTTCTTGTTCTTCGGGATGTCGCTCCTCGACACGAGTGCGCAACAGGGCCAGATCGAGAACTTCAAGATTCTCAACCCGAAGGGTTGATTCGGACGGTCGGGCTCTCCGGTCGCTACCTCGATGTTGTGGAACTTCGGCTTCTTGCACGGGCACCACGAGCGTGGTGGCGACGGGAGCGCACGTTCCCCGAGTGGTCCGTCGCGTGACGAAGTCGGAGCGGGGCGCTTCGCCTTCAAGCTCGGCCTCGCATCGATCGGTTCGCTCTTCCTCGGCTGCCTGATCGCATTCGTCACGATTCGGTACCGCGCGGATACGTGGCGCGAGGCCGGCATGCCGAAGCTGCCGCTCGTCCTGTGGTTGAGCACCGCGATGCTCGTCCTCACGAGTGTGTTGACGGAGCGCGCGTATCGCGGACCCAGGGAACAACGCGGCGAGCGCGTGCGCTTCGCATTCCTCGCGGCTCTCGGGTTCTGTGTCGCACAGATCATCGCATGGGGGCAGTGGTCCCTCACGGGCCTGCCACCGAATGCGGCGACCCTCTACGCGTTCTCGTTCTACATGCTGACCGCGGTGCATGGGTTGCACGTGATCGCCGGGGTGGTGTTGCTCCACATCGCCAAGAAGCGGCAGGCCCTCGGGACGCTCAAGATCGTCAAGGGGCGGTCCGAGTTCTTGCGATTGACCGCCCAGTATTGGCACTTCTTGGGAGCGGTCTGGCTCGTGATGTGGATCGCGCTCGAGATCGCGGACCGTTGAGGACGGATGCGTAAGCGCATCGAAGTGCACGACGCCAGGAGTCTCGAGCAGGCGCTCGCGACGGTGAAACGTGCACGCATCACGCTGAACTTCTCGTGGCTGTTGAAGTTGCGTTGGGCTGCCGTGCTCGGGCAACTCCTCGCGATCGCCGTCGTGCACTACCTGATCGGCGTGCACCTGCCGCGACTCCAACTGCTCGGCATCGTGCTGATCGCGACGGTCAGCAATATCGGTCTCGTGTGGTGGTTCCGACGTTCGACGCGCAGCGGCGCGTGGGACAACCTCGAGACCAGTAGCGAGTTCTTGATCGGGTCGATCATGACGCTCGACCTGTTCTTGCTGACGGGGATGTTGCACGTCACGGGCGGTGCATCGAACCCGTTCACGATCTTTTACATCGTCAATTGCACGCTGTCGGCGGTCGTGTTGCGCCCATTGTGGGGCTGGGTCCACGGGATCGTCGCGTGCTTCTGCTACGCGGGCCTCTTCTACGGGTCGTCATCGCTCGAGCAGATGGTCGCCGCGAGCCGCGGGAACGACGGCTACACCAGCCTTCTGCAAGCGTGGGAGCTGCATCTCGTCGGCATGTTCGTCGCGTTCGCGACCGCGTCGGGGATCTTGCTCTACTTCTTCTCGCGTGTCTTCGTGGAGTTGGCGCGTCTCGAGGAAGAGCTGCTGGTGATGCGCCAGCGACACTCCAAGGGGCAGCGCCTCGAGGCCATGGCGACCCTCGCTGCCGGTGCGGCGCACGAACTGAGTTCTCCGTTGTCCACGATTGCCGTGATCGCGAAGGAACTCGAACGGGATGCGAGCACACCAGGCGTGCCGCCGACGATGCTCGAGGACACGAAGCTGATCCGAGAGGAGGTCAAGCGCTGTCGGCGCATCCTCGACCGCATGTCCGCGGATGCCGGCGAAAGCGCGGGCGAGGCGCTCGTGCCGATCGAGGTCCGAGCACTCTTCGACGAGATCGTTTCCGAACTCCCTGCGCAGGGGCGCGTGCAGATCAGCGTCGACGCGGCGATCGAACACGTGTCCTATTCGCTCCCGCCCGTGGCGCTGAGCCAAGCTCTGCGTGGAATCGTCCAAAATGCCCTCGATGCGTCCGCAGCGGATCAACACGTGGATCTGGCGGCGGAACCCGCGGGCGACGAGGGGGACGGGCTCAGAATCCTCGTGCGGGATCGGGGTGCGGGTATGGAAGCCGACACGCTCGAACGCGTCGGAACGCCGTTCTTCACCACGAAGGAGGTCGGTTCGGGAACGGGCCTAGGTATCTTCTTGGCACGCACCGTCGTCGAGCGTCTCGGCGGTGCGCTTTGGATCGAGTCGACACCGAAGGAGGGCACCCTGGTGAGCATCGAAATGATCTCACTGGATGTCCGGTCCGGCACTTCGGCCTATGATCCATTCAGCCACGACAACGGCGCTCGTGACCAATCCGAGACCGGACACCAGACGGACCAATGACAGGCGCAGCATCCAACAACGAGCATCCCGAGAGCATTCTTCTCGTCGATGACGATCAGGTTTTTCGCAACCGCCTCGCACGTGCTCTCGAGGCGCGTGGCTACGAGGTGCGTCAGGCGAGCGAACTCGACGAAGCGGTCGCGCTCGCGCGGGAGGACTCGCCCGAGCGTGCGGTGGTCGATCTCAAGATGCCCAAGCACTCGGGACTCGAGGTCGTCCAGGCACTCAAGGAAATCGACTCGACGACCAAGATCATCGTGCTCACGGGCTACGGCAGCATTGCGACTGCCGTCGACGCGATGAAGCTCGGCGCGACGAGTTATCTCGCCAAGCCTGCAGATGCGGACGACGTGCTCAATGCGTTCCGTCGTGACGACGAGCACCCGTTGACCCCCGGTAAGCCGCGCTACGATCCGCCGAGTCTCGCGCGCGCCGAGTGGGAACACATCAATCGTGTGCTGTCGGATTGTGGTGGCAACATCTCCGAGGCCGCGCGCCAGCTCGGGATCCACCGGCGCTCGCTGCAGCGCAAGCTGCAGAAGTACGCGCCGCGCTGAGCGCGCTTACTCGAAGCTCAGTCTCGCTCGATCGCGAGCGTGAACGCGAGGTCCTCGAGCTTGCCGTTCGACGCACCGACTTGACTCGCGAAGATCGTGCGCGCCGCCGGTCCCGGTCTCGCGGTCGGGAACGTCATCGTGAGGCCGTTCGAGAGTGAGAGCGGGATCTGGTTCTGCAGATCGAGTGTGAGGAGCTGCGTCTGGAGTTTCGCGCCCATGAGCGACGCGGACCACGGAGAGATCTTGAGCTCCGTGTTCAAGGTT
Organism: Planctomycetota bacterium; assembly: GCA_020426005.1. Classification (GTDB taxonomy): domain Bacteria; phylum Planctomycetota; class UBA1135; order UBA1135; genus JACKHW01. The sequence continues at coordinate 8,569 of JAGQQW010000097.1, forward strand.
CCTTGATCGTTCGCGACTCCGATGAAGAGGTTGAGCAACGAGATCGTGCGGATCTTGGTGCAAAGGCCTTGGAGTGCGAGATCCGGATCCACGGCGCCGATCATGAAGTAGAGCGGCGAACTGCTCGGCGCGCCGGTGGCCTTGACGGTGAGCTGGCTGTTGTCCCCTGTCGATGTGTAGGTGGCGTCGAACGAGAACGTGCCGTTCTTCGTCGGACAACCCTTGCCGAGAACGAGGCTCTTCGTCTGCACGCTCGCCAGCTCGCCGTGCATGTCGATCGGGTAGTCGTCGGTCGAGTCCGACGAAAAGACGCGGAACTCGAACGCGAGGTCGCTCGCACCGTCGAAGATGAACGGCTGGTCGAACGGGACGCGGACGCGGAAGCCGGGCAAGGACTGCGGAATCGTCGTGAGATCCGGGAAGCTGATCGGCTTGCGTGAGAAGACCGTGGTCGGTGGCTTGACGAAGGTCGTCGCGAAGCTGTCGGACATCTTGTCGATGTCGGCAGGGCCACAATCGACCTCGAGCACGACGCGGCGAGCGATTGCTTCTTGGGCCTGGAACTTGGCGTCCCGGCGCATGCGAAGCCCGTCGATTTGGATGGGCTCGTCGAACACGTCGCGGAAGACGTGCTGCGAGCGGGACGGACCTGCGAAGTGGCGTGTCGCGTAGCTGAACCCATCGAGGATCGCACGGCTCGCCGGCCAGACGACGATCGAGGGCCGCGGTGTCGTCGCAAAGACGTCCTCCACTTGATTGTGATCGTTGAGCACCAAGTTGTCGGCAAGGCTCTGGAAGGCGACGTTCGCCGCCGCGGCAGCGATGTCGGGCAAGGCGCTCGCGCCGTTCGCTTCGATGTTGCTCGCGTTGATGCTGACGCGGGTCGTCGTGTTCTTGGTGAGGTCGCGGACGAACACGTCGACGCGCTTGTTCGCATCGCCGGCGACGAGGTTGTCGGCCGACGAATAGAACGCGACGTGCGACCCGTCGGGACTGATCACACCGCCGAACGACGGCCCGTTGGCTTCTCCACCGAGAGCCGTCAGGCTGACGCGGACGGTCGTCTGTGTCTGTCGATCGTGCAAGAAGACGTCTCGATTCCCGTTGGTGTCGCCGGCGACGAGATTTGCGGCGGCGCTATCGAACACGATGAAGCGACCATCGGCACTGATCGTCGACGACGCGCTGTCGCCCGTCCCTTGCGTCCCGTTCGAGTCGACACTCACGCGTGTCGTGAGGGAAGTCTGCGTATCACGGACGAAGACGTCGCGCGCCCCGTTCGTGTCCGTGCTGACGAGATTCGTCGCAGCACTCGTAAACGTGACGAAGCGACCGTCGGCCGACAACGCGCGAGATGTGTTGTCACTCGCGCCGTTCGCTTGGCCGGAGACGCCATTGAGGCTCATGCGCACCGTCGAGTTCCGCGCACGGTCGTGCAGGAAGACGTCGGTCAGCTGGTTCGTGTCGCCGATGACGAGGTTCGCGGCATCGCTCGTGAAGGCGACGAAGCGACCGGTCGGCGAGATCGAAGGCGATCGCGATGGGCCAGTCGGCTGGGTCACGCCATCGCGCGGCGGCACGCGTTCGGTGCGGTTGTCCTGTAAGTCGTGGACGAAGATGTCCTCGAACCCGTTCGTGTCGCCGGCGATGAGATTGGATGCTTGGCTTTGGAACGCGACGAAGCGCCCTTCGTGAGCGATGCACGCGGATCGGCTCGGACCGTTCGCGTTCTTCCCCGGCGGAGCTCCACTCACGACTTCGGTCGTGCCCGATTGCAAATCACGCACGAACACGTCGGTGACGCCGTTGTTGTCTGCAACTACGAGATTGCTCGCATCGCTGTGGAAGACGACCCGCCGCCCCTCGGCATCGATGCTCGCCGCGAAGCTACCTGCGTTGCCTTCGACTTCGAACGACGTGACGCTCGCGCGCACGACGGTGTCGGTGTCCTCGGGCGTATCCGCATGCGCCGAGTAGACGCCGCGACCGTGCGTGAAGGCGTACAGGCGGTTGCCGCGGAAGACCAGGTGATCGACGACGACGTTCGCCGGCCCTTCGTTGGACGTGGACCAGTCCCGACCACCATTGGTCGACACGAAGAGCCCGGCCTCGGTACCGACGTATAGCCAATCAGGAGTCAGTGGGTGGACCGCGATCGCGTGCACCGGCACGCGGGGGAATGGACTCGATGTCGTGCTGTCGACGGGACGCCATGTCAGACCCGCATCCGTCGACACGAGAACGTTGCTTGAACTGAAGCCCGCCAAGCCAACGTAGACCGTGTCGGGGTCGTGTGGACTGACGACGATGGTTTGGATACCACGACGGATCCAGCTACTCGAGAGTTGGCGCCATGACGGGTTTGCACTCGTTGCGTTCGTCGACTTGTAGAGAAGCGTACCGTATTCGTAGGTGTAGTACACGGTGTCGGAGTCACCCGGAGTCGCGGCGACATCGTTGACCCAGGACTTGGGCTTGCCATGGTTCGTGAGCGAACGCCACGTCGGCGGTACCGCCGACTTGGTATTGTCGCAGACCATGAGTTCGCTCGTGCCGCAATACAGACGTTGCGACACGTTGGGGTCGAGTGTGATGAAGGTCGCGTACGGCGCGTTTCCCTTGCCGGATCCCGGCGGGTCCATTCGATCGGGTGTCGTGCCGCCATCGAGGATGCGGAAGACCCCCGAGTACTGACTCGTTCCGTAATAGACCTTTCTGTCAAGCGGGTCCGCTGCGCAATGAATCCCGTCGAACGGTTGCAAGTACGTCCACTGGGTCCCGATGGTGTTGCGCAGCATGTACGTGCCGTTGTCCTGCATGCCGCCAATCACAAGTCCATCCGTCGTGACGGCGCCTCCATAGAATTGTGCCGTTCCAAGGTCCTGATTGAGGCTCGTTGCCTTCGGTGACGACTCGAACAGGTCATCAATGCGATAGAGACCGCCGTCGGTGCCGACGAACACGGTTTTGTTTGTGTTTCCGTCGTACTTCGGGTGTGGGACGATGCAATGAATGTCCGGGTGAGGGACGGTGACTTCCGCCCAGGCACTTCCGGAATTGACAGAAGTAACCATGCCGATTCCGCCGAGCGCGATGCGTTGTCCCTTCCCGAACGGATCGATCCAGATGCAGTTGTCGTAGAAACCTTGCTCGCCGTACGGATTCGGCGACGATGCGAGCTTCGCGAACGTGACGCCAGAGTCTTTGGAGACGTAGACGTCCGATTTGTCGACATCAGTCGCGACGCCAGCGAAGACAACCTTGGGGTCGTGACTCGAAAACGCGAGTTCGGTCCGCCTGGACTTGGGAAGACCTGTCGAAGCGGACCACGTCGCTCCGGCATCGAGTGAGTAGAACGCGTAGGGCGCGATGTCGAGCGAGAAGGCGACGGCCGTCGTTCCCGTTGGGTCGAAGTGGACGTCGTCGGCCCGTTTGGACATCACATTGGTCCAGTTCAGACCGCCGTCCGTGCTCCGCTGCACGGATGTCCACGTCGCGGCGAGTAAGACGTTCGCGTTCTTCGGCGAGATCGAGAGCTCGTTGACGTATGTGAACGACGCGGTCGACGTGGTAGCCAAGCGACTCCAGGTCTTTCCGAGATCCATGGATTTGAAGATTCCGGCTCCGGGTATCCCGTCTCCAGCGAACAGTTCGCCGGTGCCGGCGTAGAGCGTGCCTGGCGACGACGGATGAGCGACGATCGAACTCACCGCGAGGGAAGGCAGCCAATCATCGACGACCGACCAGTTCGTCCCACCGTCCTCAGTGCGCCAGATGCCACCGCTCGCGCTGCCGAGGACCATGGTTTCGGTCAGGATCGGATGCACGTACAGTGCGCGCATCCGGCCCGCGACGTTGGTTGGACCGTGCCAGCGCCACGTGCCTGGCGAAATCCCTCCAGTGGCGGTCGGAGCCGCGACGAGTTCGTCGCGCTCCCGCTTGGCGATCATCAGCGCGTCGTGGGGGATTTGCCCGTTCTCGTTGAGCATCGCGAGATAGCGCTCGTACTGTCCCTTCTTCGGGAAGTCTGCTGCTCGGAGCGGCCCTCGAGCGTCGTGGCTCACGGGACCGCTGGCTTCGGTGTCATCGGGGGTTCTTGGCAGAAACTGTGCGGCGATCGCGCCCAAGAGCGCGATGCCGAAGATGGTCGGTCGTGCGGACATGCTGATTGGTCTCCGGCGTCGAGAATGCTGGCCTCCCTCGCCGGAGTGCCGTTTCGTGCCCGGAAGGACGCGCGATCTTCGAGAAAACGCGGAATCGCCAGCTCAGCGAGCCACCGCGGACCAGCTGAGGACGCGCCACCGATGGACGCCGGTGTCGATGTGGGCGAGGAGGCGCTGACCGGAGGCGTCGAAGGACAGCGCTCGGACCCAGCCTGCGTGGTCGTACAGGTCCAGCATCTCGGTTCCACGATCCGTTTCGATGACGTGGACTGCATGGCTTGCCGAGGACGAATAGGCGAGGCGTCGGTCGTTCGGCGAGTAGCAGAGCTTGTAGATTCTCGTCGTTGGTGGCGATTCGCGCAGGACCTTCAGCAGCTTGCCGTGCACACCGTATTCAGTGATGCGTCCATCAATGTCCGAGATCGCGATACGTGAGCCGTCGAGCGACGCGCACAAGGCGTCGGCTCTCGTCTTCAATGGAGTACGGACCACCGGCGTCGACGTGTCCGAGTCGATCACTTCGAAGTCGTCGTATGCGAGTACGACGCAAGATCGACCGTCGTTGTCGATGAGCAATGCGCCACCGTAACCGATGTCGTGTCGTGTGCGCGACGTCGTCCATTTCGTCGCGAACGTACTGCTCTCGAAAATGCGCAGATCGGACCTGGTCTCATCGTCGCTCTGTTGAAGGAGCAAGCCACCGCGCGCTTGAATGAACTTGCAGTTCTCCAGCCCGTCCGTTGTCTCTCTCAGTCGATCGCCCGAACGAGCATCGATGGCGAGGATGGTTCCAGAACGCATGGCGACGAACAGTTCGTTCCTGTCCTCATCGATCGCGAGGACCAACGGAACGTCATTGGCTTCGATCGCGATCTCCACATGGAACAGGGTTTCTGTCGTGTCGAGGTTCTTTGCATAGACGCGCATCGTGGTTGGCAACGCGGAGAACGGCTTCTGGAGCGTCGCATCGGTTTGCGCTGCGTAGATCCATGACGTGCTCGAGTGTGCAGTGAAGCAACGAACGCTTCCCGGCTCATCGATTACGTCGGAGCAACCGACGCCCGGTTCTCGTGTGCTCCAGATCCTGAGTTCGCCATCGAGCGAGATCGACGCGAATCGAGCGGCATCTTCGAGCTCGGTGATCGCGTCGATGTAGCGATTGTGTCCGGGGACCGCCTCGAGCAATCGCCGAGTCGCGAGGTCCCAATATCGAACGCTGCCGTCTTTGTGCCCGGAGACGAGTCGACGTCCATTGTCGACGAACGTCGAGCTGAAGGGGCTACTCGGGGCTCGCAGGGCGAACGCGAGGGTTCCACGCATGATGTCGTAGACCTGGAGTTCGTCCGTCTCTGCACAAGCCGCGGAGACGAGCGTCCCGTCGGGTGAAATCGCGATATCTCGCCGGAGTGCGAAGTGGGTCGTCAAGAACGCCACCTGCCGACCCGTGCGCCAGTTCCACACCGCGATCCCCTCGCCGTGACCACACGTGAGCAAGAGTTTTCCATCCGGCGTGAACGCCAAGTCTTGGATGTCATGCCGGTCGCGTTCCATCGGCAATGGCGTCGGACGCGCGCGACCTGTGTCGAGTTCGTAGATCCAGCAGCGATCCGCCGAGGCCACTGCCATCACGCCGTCTTGGTCGTTGATCGCCACGGTGGCATGCGTCTCAGGCAGCTTCACGATCGCTGGACGCTCCTGGCCGTCGTCTGTCCACGCGAGTCGCTGGCCGGTCGTGCCATCGTGCAAGTGCACTTCGGCCGGTTCGGTGTATCCAACTGCGAACATGCGACCATCGGAATTCGATGTCAGATCGAAGACCGTGCTGCCTTGATCCAACTCGACCGTTTTCGTGATCCTGCCACTCGAGACGTCGATCATGTCGATCCGTTGCCTCGACGGTCCATTGCGGGCAATCGCGAGCACGTTGCCGGCGAGCCGCACGACGCTACGGGAGTTCGGGTCTTCGAGCGGCGCCGGAACGGTCATGAGGCTTCGTTCGGATTGCGACCGCAGATACCCCCACTCCCAGTCGCGCAAGTCTTCGCGACACATCTCGAGTGCACGCCGCAGGGGCAGCGCACGTCGGATCTCGAGCGCTGCGTTCGCTGCCTTGATGTGGGCAGAATACTCGCTCGCTTCGGCCTCGCCTCTGCGTGCGATGGCATCGTCTCGTGCGGCGATGATCGCCCAAATCGCGTAGGTCGCCAGTGCGAAGACGCCACTCGCGACGACGACGGCCAACCGGTGGCGGCGGACGAATTTCTTCGTCCGGTGCAGGACCGAGGGGCGACCAACGGAAAGCGGGAGGTCGGCTCGGTGACGACGTACGTCGTCGGCGAGGTCGGCGACGCTCGCGTAGCGATCGTCGCGCGCTTTCGACAGTGCCGTCGTGACGATCCACTGCAGGTCCTTGTCGAGTTTGCTCTCGAGTTCGTGTGGATCGCACTTCCGGTCCGCAGCGACCTTGCAGCGCTCGTCGCTAGTGCGTAGCGCCTCGGTCATGCGGCGTGGTTCACGCTCTGCGAGTATTTGCATGGCCGTGCGCCATCCGCTTCCACGCAACGTGTCGGAATCGATCGGCAGTGCGCCACAGAGGAGTTCGAACAAGACGACGCCGAGCGAGTAGACATCGGTCCGCGTGTCGACCGGCGCGCCGGCGGCTTGCTCAGGACTCATGTATTCGGGCGTGCCGACGAGTCTGCCGTCCTCGGTCAACCCGGCGATCGAACTCGGTTTTTCCTGCATCGCCTTCGCGAGACCGAAGTCGATGATCTTGATCTGCGGCTCCGCACCGTTCCGAACGAGGATGTTTGCGGGCTTGAGATCGCGATGCAGGATCCCGTTTTGATGCGCATGGTTGACCGCCGCGCACACATCGAGGAAGAGCGCGAGCCGTTGATCGATGTCGAGTCGGTGCTCGTCGCAGTATCGAGTGATCGTCGTACCGTCGACGTACTCCATGACGAAGTAGGGGCGACCCTCGAGAGTCGTACCGGCGTCGATGATGTTGGCGATGCCCGGGTGCTGGAGTGCAGCCAACGTGTCGCGCTCGAGTTCGAAACGGCGTAGCGCAGTGCGGCTTCGACGGTCTGCGTACAGGACCTTGATCGCTACGTGACGACGCGGATCGAGTTGATGTGCGAGCCAGACCATTCCGAAGCCACCGCGTCCAATGCGGCGGACGATCTGGTAGCGGTCGATGCGATCCGGACGATTGTCTTCGTCGAAGCCGATCTGCGAGTCCGCGTTCTCGAGCTTCTTCGCGAGGGCGCGGAGTGCGGACTCGTGTTCGGGATGGGACGCGCAGAGGCGCTCGAGGCCGTCATTAGCGGCTTGACGATTCTCGTCGAGCCACACTTCGAACAGCTCTTCTTCGAGCGCGACGGGTAGTGGGTTGCGCGAAGTGGTGCGCTTCGGCTCTTGTTCCCACGTCTCTGTCACGGTGCGTCGCTTTGATCGAGTGAGGCGGATACGGCGAGTAGTGCGCGCCCCAGCAGCTTGCGCACGGCTCCCACGCTGCGCCCCATTTGTTCGGCAACGATCTCGTGGGGTAGCCCAGCGATTCGTGCGAGTGCGATGACTTCTCGGTGGTCGTCGGACAAGCAGTCGAGTGCGTTCTCGAAACGCGCGAGTTCTTCGCGCGCCGCGATCTGCCTGCTGGGGGTTGCGACGTGACGCGCGGCGAGCAGGAGAGCATTGGCGTTCTCATCGTCGACATCGGCGTGTTCACGCCCGACATCGCGCTTCTCACGTCGATGAAAGCGCGCCTTTTCCGACAGCTTGTGCGACGCTGCCTTGAAGAGCCAAGCTCGGAAGCGGCGTTCGTCGTCGAAGCGCAATGCGTCGGCATGCTCGGCGAGGTCGAGGCAGACCGATTGGACGACGTCTTCGGCGGAAAACCGCTGGCGGAGGTCTTGTCCGATGTGGACGCGGACGAACTCGCGCAAGCGCGGCATGTAGCTCTCGATCAAGCCCGCCAATGCCGGGCCGTCCCCTCGCGTTGCGCGGCTGTAGAGAGCTTCTCCGTCGTCGATCGAGTCATCGTTCGTCATGGTCGGTCGCGCCTGGAATCCCTCGAACACTCAACGAGCGCGAGACTCCGACGTAGCGGCCGTTCCCGAACACGCAGACGTTGCGTCGACACGGCAAAGTTGTCGGCAGTCGTTGGAGCGGTGAAGGTCGATGCTCGGTGCATAGGAGAGTGTCTCGACACGACACTTGGTCAACGCCTCACTGTGAGCGGGTCAGCGCTTCTCGAACGTCGGGCCCGCGATGATGAGGACGCGTCCGGTCTGTGGACCTTCGATCGCGCTCCATGCCGAAGTGCAGAGGAAGTCGACTGCGCCGTCACCATCGACGTCGCCGATTCCCTGAGCGTCGAATCCGAACGTGTCGCCCGCTTCGAGGCACGTGTAGATCGCATACAGGCTGCCGTCCTTCCCCGAATGCAATGTGCAACGACCGCCCGAGCGTGCGCCGGCGCGGTTCTGCCACGCACCGATGATCAGGTCGCTGATGCCGTCGCCATCGACGTCTCCGGCTTGCGACATCGATGTTCCGAAGCCTTCGCCGGCTTGCTGACCATCGAGGACGAGGATCGCTTTGCCCGTCTTGCCGGAGTGGACGAAGATGCGACCGCTGCCCGGACCGTGTGCGGCGTTGAGCCAGTCCGAGGCAAAGACGTCTTCGTGTCCGTCGCCGTCGCAGTCGCGCAGGATCGCGACGAAGTAGTGGCCGACGTTCTTCGAGGTCGTGTCACCTTCGATCGCGAAGGAGAACTCCGCGCCGTCCTTCGACAGTTTGTAGACGTATGCGCGACCGGTTGTGTGGGCGAACGGCGCACCGACGGCGAGCAGGTGGGCACCGCCGTTCTCGAGTGCCGGAGCGCCCGCGGTCACGGCGACATAACCGTCGAGCGCCATGCCGAACTTGGCACCTTTGGCGTCATCGGGCGGCGCGATCGAATACAGGAGCTTGCCGTCCTTCGACGAATGGACGTCGACACGATCGAGACCGGGGGCGCCGACGCAATAGTCGGGATGGCTGTCGCCATCGAGATCTTCGATCGCGCAGACTTTGGTGCCGAACGCAGCGTCCTTCGCGAGGCCTTCCGGAGCGATGTGGAAGAGGATGCTGCCGTTCTTGCCCGAGAGGACGTAGGCGCTGTTCGTACCGGGCGAGCCGACGATGACATCCGGCGTACCGTCACCGTTGCTGTCACCGCAGCCCGCGAGACCGTTGCCGAGTCGCGCGCCCGATGCATCCCCGTCGAATGTCCAGAGCAGCTTCCCTTCCTTGCTCGAATAGGCGTAGACGCGACCGCATGCCGTCTTGCGCGCGTTCGTCGCCGTCGGAGCACTCGTGGCGAAATCGATGACGCCGTCTCCGTCGACATCGCCGATGCGACGTGCGACCCATCCGAACTGATCACCTTTCGCTTGCCCGTGCACGTCGTGTAGCACGCGCACGTCTTCGACGAAGAGGTGCGACTGGCTCTTCAGCGCCGGCAGTTGGCGAATGAACGCTTCGTCCTTCTGCAGTGGGACGAACTCGGGATCGGCGAGCATGCGCGCCCGATCGTCGAATCCGAGCCAACGCGCGACCACGAGGGCATCCACCGCTGGCCCGGGTCGGCCGAGCTTCGCGAGAACGCGAGCGACGGTGTACTGCGCGAGCGCCTGACGAGCCTTCGGAACGAGGACCTTTTCGTTCTTGGTTACACGGTCGAGTTGGAGAAGCGCATCTTCGCCCTTGCCCTCCAGATGGAGGCAAAGTCCATACAGCGTGATGAGCTCCCAGTCGGTCGACGGGATCCGCGCGACCGGAGCCAGCAGCGCTGACGCCTCCGCGGGTTTGCTGTTCGCCAAGAGCTGGCGCGCCTTGCCCAAAACGGACTGCCGATCCCCAGCACCCTGCTCCGAAGCCGCCGCAAGGCCTTGTGCCCGCCCAGCGACCCCGGCGAACAAGAACACCACCACACCGAGAGATCGAAGGGTCCGCATGCGGCGATCGTAAACCGCACGAAAGGTGCCAGGGTCAAGTCGCCGTACTTTCCTGCGCGAAAGGTGCCAGGGTCAAGTTCCGCAGCCCACCTCCGCACGAGCAACACGCCGAGACAACGCGGCTGCGCGAGTCATCCCAGGCACGAATCACACGCGAAAGTACGGGGAAACGACCCTGGCACGAATCACACGCGAAAGTACGGGGAAATGACCCTGGCACGAATCA
>JAGQQW010000098.1 GCA_020426005.1 Planctomycetota bacterium
AGCTCTTCGCCTTGACGGTGTCTTTGGATTCTGCCGCGTCGTCCGAGGCGGACTTCGCCTCGGCGCGGCTCGCCGGATCGCTCTCCGAGCCCGAATCCGGAGCCTTGCTCTTCGCGTTCGCTTGCTTGTCGTTCGTATCCGTGGAGGCCGTCTTGTCGCTGTTCGACGCCGTGGGCGAAGTCGATGCGGCCTTGTTCGTCGGCTGCGTTGTCGCCGTCGATTGCGCCTTCGTCCCTTGCGTCTGGTGTGCTTGCGACTTTGCGTGCATCGCGGCCTGCTGCTCGAGGCTCTTCGCAGCGGTCTGCGCGAGCGCTTGCTGCCAGGCGTTCCACTCCTGAAGAACCGTCGCTGCGCGGTGGCTTGCACTGCCGGCCTCGTCGAACTCCTTCGCGCTATCGAGGAGGAGACGATTGACGTCGAGGTCGACCGTGTGCGCGAGTTCGATCTGCATCCCTTCGGAGAAGCGGAAGATCGCGTTGTCGGTCTGCACGAGCCGCAGGAACAGCTGCCTCACTTGGTGCGTCAGGGCGTCGTGAAGCTCGTCGGCGCTGATCATGCCGCCGTCGAGCAGGTCTTCACCCGAAACCGATTCGCCCTGACAGCGGGACAAGAACCGCTCGAGCTGGCGCCGAGTCAGGTACCCGAGGCCGACCAGGATCTCGCCGAGACGCAATCCTTCCGGCGTGTGATCGCTCGTCGCGTGCACGAGCTTGCCGTCGATGAGCTGCACGATGAAATTCTCGAGCGGACTGTCGACCCACAGCACACCGGTCTTGTTGCCGAACGCGAGGAAGCCGAGCAACTCGGCGAGTCCTACTGTCCAGGAGTTCCCGAACAAGCCCTGCTTGGCGACATCGAAGCTCGGCGGGACCGCGGGCTTCGGTTCGGTCGTCTTGTTGTCGGGCGTCGTTTCGCGTGCGAACAGCCGTCGCAAGAAGCCTTGCCGATCGCTGTCGCGATTCGGGTCTTCTTTTCCCTCGCCGATGACGCGAAGGATCAGCTCGACCTGCTGCAGTCCGCCCTCGAGGTTGTGCGCGAGGAAGGCTGCGTTCGCAGGATCGATGTTCGGCAGCGCGCGTTCGGCGCCTTGGCAGAGCTTCGCGCACTTCTCCACGAGGGAAGCGAGAAGCTCGAGATCGGTCTCGGGAGTCGCGTTCATGCGAGTGATTTGCGTTGGAGTTCTTCGAGCAACGGCGCCCGAATCGGACGCCGTCGATACATCGACCTGATGAAGCGAGGAGCTTGAGGGCGACCTTGCCTCCGCGCGGCTGCGTGGCTTCGCCGTCAGGCCTGTGGCGTCAGGACCGGGAGGCCCGGGCTCCGACTCACTGGGCAACGATCGTCGCGAGAAGCGCGAGGATCAGCAGGGGCGTATCGATCGGGTTTTCTCGGGACGCGAGAGTCGAAGTCGCGATGGCATGGCTGCCGTCTCGTGCGTGCGCGAGCAGCGAGTCGTCGTACAGATTCGCGACGGTCCGCGGGTCGTCCCGCGCGGCGAGGAACGAGCCACCCGAGCGAGCACACAGTGCCGAGAGACTCGTCGTATCGAGGGCCGAGACGACGTCGTCGCCGTTCGCGTCCCGAACGAAACGCTCGCCGGTCGCGGACGCGACCGGGATCTTGCTCCCGAGCGGCGAACCGAGACCGATCGCGAAGATCGGCAGTCCGCGACTCCTGCACGTCTCCGCGATTGGCAGTGCGGAGCCCGCCAAATCCTCCCCATCGGTCAACAGGACGATCGCACCGCCGCGAGTCCGATCCTCTTCGAGAGCGGTCAGCGCGACGGAGATCGCCGACGAGAGGTCGGTGCCGCCGTGTTCGATGCTCAGTTCGTCGATTCGACTCGCGATCGCCGCGAACGAATCCGTGTCTTCGGTTAGTGGGACGACGAGTCGTGCTTCGCCGGCGAATGCGACGAGCGCGAGCCGGTCGCCTCGCGCCCGCGATGCGAGACTGCGAATCACGGCGTGCGCGAATGCGAGTCGGTCCGGCTCGAGATCTCGTGCGCGCATCGATCGGGACACGTCGAGACAAACCGCGATGTCGAGACGCGGCGCATCCTCAGCCGATGCCGATCGACCGTGGCGGGGGCCCGCAAGTGCGATCGTGGCGGCGGCGAACGCCAACGTGTGCAGCACCGCGGCAGCCCGCCGCTCGAATGGCGAGGGCGTCGAGACGAGGTCGTGTGTGCGCGGACCGATCGCGGCCACGAGACGCGCTTGCTGCCGCCCTTCGAAGTGGATCAACCACAGAAAGAGTGCAACGCTAGCGACGACCAACGTCAACCAGAGCGGCGCATCGACACTCACCGCGATCCAGGGCACGCACACGCTCACGGCAGAGTCCTCCAGAGCGTGGTGCGTGTCGCGTGGTAGAGCGCCAGCAGCAAGAGTGCGAGCGCGACGAACGGCCAATGCCGGTCGACGAGTTCGACGTCGGACGTGCGCGCAATCGACTTTTCGAGTTCGTCGATGCGGTCGTACACGATGTCGATCGCACGATCGTCCTTCGCTTCGAAGAACGCACCACCAGTCGTCTCGGCGATCCCGCGCAATTGAGTCGTATCGAGCGGTTCGAGCACGCCGGTTTCCGAGCGTTTCCCGATCCCGGCGGCAATCGAGTAGACACGAATCCCGTACTCGCGACTCAGCTCGGCAGCGAGCAAGGGACCGATCTCGTCCGGGGTCGCAGTCGTGGCGACGTTCTCTTCGCCGTCGGTCAGCATCACGATCACCTTCGATCGCGACGTGCTCGAGCGAAGCGTCTTCGCCGCGAGCGCGAGCGCCGAACCGATGCCTGTCCGGTCCTCGGGCCCGTCGGCCTCGACGTGTTGGACCTGCTCGAGCATCTTGGCGAGTGCGCGGTGGTCACGGGTCGTCGGACACACGAGATCCGCGAACCGCGCAAAGCGTACGATGCCGATGGCGTCGGCAGGTCGTCCATCGATGAACCTGCGAGCCGAGGCCTTGGCGAGGTCGAGCCGCGTCCGGGTCGGGCTCATGTCGAGTGCCGCCATCGAGGACGAAGCGTCGATGCAGAGAAGAACGTCGATGCCGCGCGTTTCGTCCGTCCTGACGACACGTTCTCGAGGACGCGCGATCGCGAGGCCCAACATGATGACGGCGAGCGTCACGAGAAGCGGTGGCACGAAGGCGAGTCGCGATCGCCACGACCCTGGAGCGTTTGCGAGGGCCTGAGTTGCAGAGAAGTCGACATGCGGAGTGCGTGGGTGCTCTCCGCGGAGCGCGAGGTGTCCGTAGATCCACGGAAGGATCGCGAGTGCCGTGAGCCAGAGCCTGGCCGGTTCTGCGAACACGAGCGCGCTCGGATCGAACATCCACGAGATGCTGCCGGAAGGTGGCATCAAATCACCGTGCCGTTGTCTCGGGTGTGCCGAGTCGCAGAATCGCTTCGAGGACGTCGCGCGCGTCGGCGACGAGCGCACGCCAGTCGGCACGCGGCATCGGTTCGCTCGCGAACTTGATCGCATCAACGCGCGCGAGGACCTCGCGGCAGCGGACGATCACATCGTGGCTCGCCGAATCCTCGGGTAGGCGATCGAACGCGAAGTCGATCGGTTGGTGCACCGCATCGATGTCGAGGTGGCGGTGCACCGCGTCTCGGAGTGTTCGCGAAAGAACGGGGGCATCCGTGCGCGAACGATCGCTCGATCCGTCGTGTTCGCCGCGGGTTGCAAGCCCTTCCAGAGTGCGACGCGCAGCGGTATCCGGGTCTTCGGGGCGTCTGCCTCTGGCGAGGCGTTGACGACGCCAGAGGACGAAGCCGATCGCGCCGACCACGAGGCCGGTTCCGGTCAGGACCCACGGCCGTAGATTCGACGTCGAAAGGGTCGGCACCGGAGGCAGTTCTGCCGGGCCTTCGGAGGCGAGTGGCAGCACTGCGAGCCGCAGTGCCTCGGAGGTCGCGACGAGAACTTCGCCGCCGCCAACGGGTTCGGCGCGCAGGGTCACGGGCTCGACGACGAGCGCGCCTTCTTCGGGAATGTCGACGAGCCACACGGACCAGATCGACGTCTCGCGAATCGACGTCGCGCTACGTTCGCGGTCTCGCGATCGGAGCTTGGCGCGTAACGGTGCGAGCGAAGACCCGTCGAACTCCGGAGCGCGATGGGTCGTCGGGTACTCGACCAAGACGGTCAGCGAGAAACGCTTGCCGATCTCGATTGCGTCCGTATGCGGTGCCGAGATCGTGAGCGATGCGCGCGCAGGAGATACTTGCACGGCGTTCATCGGCTCCGCGCGCGTCGACGCGTGCGTGCGCGTGACCTGTAGAATCCGAGCACCGGCAACGCGATTGCATCGAGATTCGGCGTCATCGGGACCGCGGCGTCGATCACGTCGATGGCGGCGCGGCGGAACGTCTCGTCACAGTGTTCGCGCCATTCTGCGAGTCGCACTGCGGCTGCAGCACGCACGGATTGATCCTGGCCGTCGACGAGTCGCATCCGTCCAGTCTCCGGGTCCCGCAGCCTGAAGAGCCCGCGTGGCACGGAAGTCGTCTCGGGCGTCGACACGCGTACCGCCACGAGATCGTGGTGTCGCGCGCAGGCGGCCAGCTCGGTCTCGGGGCAACTCTCGATGAAGTCGGAGACGAGGAGGATCGTCGCGCGCCGATGCAGGGCCTTGATCGCGTAGGACAGAGCGCTCGCGATGTCCGTGTGCTTCGCTGGGGCAGTGCGGTGAAGGCAGTCCCGAAGGATGCGCAACGTGTGTCGTATCCCTTTCCGAGTCGGCACGAAGTGCACGACGTCGTCGCTGAATCCGATCAACCCGATCTTGTCGTCACTCTGATTGGCGGCGAGCGCGAAGCACGCGAGGATTCGCACGCCGAGTCCACGAGCGGACCATGCGCCGAAGCCGCCGCGCATCGACGGCGACATGTCGAACAAGAACAGCATCGTGCGATCGCGCTCTTCGACGAAGTCCTTGACGAACGGGCGCCCTTGACGCGCAGTGACGTTCCAGTCGACCGAGCGCGGGTCGTCGCCCTCGACGTACTCACGTAGTTCGTGGAACTCGATCCCCGAGCCTCGGAACATCGAGCTGTAGCCGCCCGCGAGCACGCCCGTCACGAGGTCGTGCGCCTCGGCCTCGATCCGGCGGACTTCGGCGAGGATCTCCTCGAGTTCTGTCGAGTCGCCGGTCACGGAATGGCAACTGCTTCGAAGATCCGGCGAACGATGTCGTCGCTCGTGATCGCCTTCGCCTCTGCCTCGAAGGTGGGGATCACGCGATGCCGCAGCACCGCGAGTCCGACCGCTTGGATATCCGTCGGGCTCACGTAGGCGCGCCCTTCGAGGAAGGCGTGGGCACGCGCGGCGAGCGTCATCGCGATCGAAGCCCGCGGGGATGCGCCATACAGGATCAGCGGCGCGATCTCGTCGAGGCCGACGGCTTTCGGATCCCGAGTCGCGAAGACGAGGTCGAGCACGTAGCGACGCGCGAGTTCGTCCACGTAGACATCGTCGAGGAGGGCACGTGCGCCGAGCACCTGCGCCGGCGACGCGACCGCCTTCGCGCGCGGCTTCTTGCCGAGGTTGGCCATTCTCGTGACGATCAGGTCTTCTTCTTCGCGAGTCGGGTAGTCGACGACGATCTTGAGCATGAAGCGGTCGACTTGGGCTTCGGGGAGCGTATAGGTTCCCTCCTGCTCGACCGGGTTCTGGGTCGCCAGCACGAGGAAGGGATCGGGCAACCGTCGCGTCTCTCCGGCGAGGGTGACCTGGCGTTCTTGCATCGCCTCGAGCAGTGCGGACTGGACCTTGGCCGGTGCGCGGTTGATTTCGTCCGCGAGGATGAAGTTGCCGAAGACCGGCCCTTCGCGCAGCGACCACTCACCGGACTTCGGGTTGTAGACCTGCGTGCCGAGGAGGTCGGACGGGAGCAGGTCGGGCGTGAACTGGATGCGCCGGAACGTACCGCCGAGCGCTCCCGCCAACGCCTCGACGGCAAGGGACTTCGCGAGCCCCGGAACTCCTTCGAGCAGGACGTGTCCATCGGCGAGGAGCCCGATCAGCAGGCCGTCGAGGAGATCGCGCTGACCGACGAGGACGCGCTCGACCTCGGTCACGACCTCGCGCAAGAACGAGCTGGCTTCGGCGATGCGGGTGGCGCTTTCTTCCCGGGCGCCGCCCTGTCTGGCGTTTTCAGTGGGACTCACGAACGGCTCCGAGGCTCCGCGGTTTGACTTCAACGATGCCGGCGCGTTGCGGGCGGAATCAAGTATCCTCTTCGTTCCTCGAAAGTTCGCTCCTCGAGAGTGCGTTTCGTAGGTACCGAGTTCGAGATTCGACGAGACCACAACCGACGACCATGACGATGTCCCCGCGCGAACGCAGTCGCTCTTCGATCCTGCCCCTCATGCTCGGAGTCCTGCTCCCGACGACGCTTGCTCACACGCAAGACGATCCGGAACCGACCCGCGAACCGCAGCGAGAGCGGCCCGCACCGCAGGATCGGCAAGGTCAGCAAGGTCAGCAGGGCCAAGGTCGCCGCGGTGCAGGAACCGGCGCAGCGCAGAACGGCCTGCCCCAAGGCGTATCGCGCGAGCAGATGTGGTACGCACCGACGAAGGAGGACTGGGAGAAGCCTTGCCTGATCCAGTTCCAACGCACGTGGGAGGACGCCATCGCGGTCGCGCGCGAGACGGGCAAGCCCATCCTGATTTGCGTCAACATGGATGGTGAGATCGCGAGTGAACACTACGCGGGCATCCGCTATCGCCAACCCGAGAAGGCGAAGCTGTACGAACCGTATGTGTGCGTCATGGCTTCGGTCTATCGCCACACGGCTCGCGACCACGATCACGAGGGCAAGCGCATTCCTTGCCCGCGCTTCGGTTCGGTCACGTGTGGCGAGCACATCGCGATCGAACCCGTCTTGTACGAGAAGTTCTTCGACGGCAAGCGCATCGCGCCGCGCCACATCATGGTCGAGCTCGACGAGAACGGGCGACCCGCGAAGGAGGAGTACGACGTCTACTACGCGTGGGACACCGACTCGGTCTTCGCGGCGATCTCGGACGGGATTTCCGAACGCACGATCCAACCCAAGCCGATCGTGCGTGGGGACAAGACGTTGATCGAACGGGTCGCGAGTCGCGACATCAAGGATCGTGAGGTCGTCGAGAAGGCCTACCTCGAAGGCGATGCCGAGCTGCGCCGTCGTCTGCTCGATGCTGCCAAGGAGAATCCGCAGGCAGCTCCCGAAGAACTCTTGAGACTCGCGATTTACGGCCTCGACGACAAGCTCGCGCAAGTCGCACGCGATGCGCTCGCCGGCGCGAACTCGGCCGGTGCCGTCGATGTGATCAACGAAGCTCTGCGCGTGCCACTCGAACAATCCGAGAAGGGCGCGTTGATCGCCGCGCTCGAACGGCTCGGCAAGGACTCGGCACGTGCGCGCACGCTCGCCGTCGTCCATGGTGGTCTCGACACGCGGTCCGAGTCGATCGATGTCGATGCGTGGAGCGGGAAGCTTGCAGGCGCTTCGTATCCTGCGCCGCAAAACTACCAAGCGATCACCGAAACGCTGACCGAGAAGGAAAGCGAGTCCCGCGCGAACCCGGCGGATGCGGCCACCAAGCTGCAGATCGCGGAAGCCAATCTCGAACTCTGGCGCAAGCCCGAGACGTACGCGGGCAGGCGTATCCGCGGAAGTGGTGTGTCGGACTTCGGGCGGCTGCTCTTGATCGACGCGAGGGACGCGGCTCTCGAAGCCAAGAAGCTCGGCGCCGAAGGGTGGCGTGCAGACGCGGTTCTCGCCATCGCGCTCGACGGACTCGGCGAACGGCAGCGCGCCTACGAAGTCGCGATCGCCACGGTCGACGAGTTGCCCGAGGCCACGACGGACAAGAACGCGATCGGCGTGCTCGGGCTCTTCGCAGAAGCGCGCCGCAATGCGATCTATGACGCGATTCGTGCGAAGAAGGACTGGTCGAAGTCGTGGCTCACCGACGTGCACGCGGCGATGTCCGTCGTGCTCGCGAGCCCGTTCGCGACCGCGGACCAAGTCGTCGCGCACTACGATTGCCTGAAGTTCCTCGGCGCTGCCGAAAAGGCATCGAAGGTGCTCGCCAAGGGGATCGAGTCGTTCCCGAGTTCGCCCGTCGTGCACGACCGCTTCCGGACCAGCATCCTCGAAGAGCGCGGTCTCGACGCACTCGAAACTGCCTACGAACGCATGCTCGCGCGTGACAACGCGCCGAAGGATCTCGAATGGTTCGCGGGCTACGCATCCATGGTCGCGGCGGAGTTCCAGCGGCGGCGCGGCGAGAACGCCGAGTCGCGCGAAGCCTATGACCGGGCGATCGCGCACTTCGAGCGCGCGGCCGAGGCCGACGAGAAGGTCAAGGACTCGACCGATCACTTCATCGCGATGGCGTTCTCGGGCCGCGCACGCGCGTATTGGAACGACAAGAACTACGGCCGTGCGCTCGACGAACTGCTCGCTTCGTTCGGGCGCAAGCCCGATGCCGCAGCGACGCGGGATGGACTCAACCTCAGCTCGGTCGACACGGCGAAGGCCTTGATCGCGCGCTTCCGCGAGTCTGGCGACGAGAACTCCGCGAAGAAGGTGCAAGCGGCTCTAGATGCGCTCGACCCTGCGATGCTCGAACAACCCGCGTTCGAGCGACCGGCGCCGGGGACCGACGGTTCGCCGAGTTTCCGCCAGGGGCGCCGCCGCGGCCGATGACCGCCTGGAAACTCCAGGCGAGTCGGCTCACATCGCTTCGTGGCTTCGCTGTTCGACGATCTTCAAGACGTTCGGAATCTGCCCGTCTACCCGCATGACGGTCCGGTCGAAGTCGTGTCGACGCACGCGAGTCACGTCTTCCTGACGAAGCACGACGTCTTCAAGATCAAGCGCGCGAAGAACTTCGGGTTCCTCGACTATTCGACGGTCGAGCTACGTGAGCACTTCTGCCACGAAGAAGTGCGGCTCAATCGGCGCGCTGCGCCCGGCGTGTATCTGGGCGTCTTGCCCGTGCGTCTCGACGATGCTGGGCACTCGCTCGTGCGCGGCGGTGACGTCGTCGACTACGCCGTGCACATGCGTCGCTTGCCGATCGAACGTTCTGCAGAAGCGTTGCTCGCGACCGACAGGCTCGGTCACGACGAGATCGACGAACTCGCTGCGTATCTGCGCCGGTTCTATGCGAGTGTGCCGCACGACCAGCCGTCGCCCGGCGCACTCGCGACGAGTATCCAGGAGAACTTTCGACAGGCCCGCCCGTTCGTCGGTGAGATCGTCCCCGAGGCGTGCTTCGACGAGGTCGTCGCCGCGCAGTCCGCGTGGCTCGAGCATCACGGCTTGCTGCTCGCACAGCGGCGCAGTCACGACGGTCACGGCGACCTTCGTCTCGAGCACGTGTACTTCCTGGACGATGGGCCGATCGCGATCGATTGCATCGAGTTCACGGAGCGCTTTCGTGTCGGTGATTGGGCGCTCGATGTCGCCTTTCTCGCGATGGACCTCTCGGATCACGGTCGACAGGACCTCGCGGACAGTTTGCTCGCGCGCTTGGCGTACGAGTTCGACGACTACGACTTCTGGCCCCTCATCGATGGCTATGTGAGCTATCGCGCGTTCGTGCGGGGCAAGGTCGCGTGTTTCGTCGCGGCCGATGCGCACACCGCGGAAGGCGTGCGAGCGCGCAAGGTCTCCGAGGCACGTCGCTATTTCGCGCTCGCTCGGGATGCGTTGATTGCACCTCGGCCCGCTCCGTTCCTCGTCTGTGTCGGAGGCAAGATCGCTTCGGGCAAGTCGACGGTCGCGCGCGAACTGGCACGACGAGCTTCGTGCGCGATCGTGAGTGCGGACGCGACGCGCAAGGCGTTGGCCGGGCTCGCGCATACGGACAAGGGCCCCGCATCGATCTACACGCCCGAGTTCTCGTCGCGGGTGCACGACGAACTGTGCAGGCGAGCGGCACTCGTGCTGGAGGCCGGGCGATCCGTGATCGTCGATACGACCTTCGGAACGAAGAGCCTGCGAGCGCGCTTCCACGAGCTTGCGCGGCACCATGGCGCCCGCTTCGTGTTCGTCGAGTGTCAGACCGACGAAGCGGAGTCCCTGAGGCGACTGCGTGCTCGCGGGCCGGGAGAAGTGTCGGACGCGCGCGAAGATCAATGGGCGACGCTGTCCGCGCGATTCGAAGAGATCGACGAGTTCGATGCGTCACGGCACATGATCGTCGATGGCGCACTTCCTTCGTCGCGCTGTGCGGGTGCGGTGCTCGAGAAGTGCCCCGACCTCAGCGCGCGAACAGGGAGCGAGGGTCGCGAAACGACTTGAACTCGAGGTGATTTCCCGACGGGTCGCGGAAGAACATCGTGGCCTGCTCGCCGACCTGTCCCTCGAAACGGATGCGCGGGCCGACGACGAACGAGGTTTCGGCTGCGACGAGGCGATCGCGGAGCGTGTGCCAGTCTTGCCATTCGAGCACGACACCGAAGTGGGGGATCGGCACTTCGTCGCCGTCGACGGGGTTCTCGAACCCATCGCCGGTCGCGCTGTGCCGCGGTCGCACGTGCGCCGAGATCTGGTGCCCGAAGAGCTCGAAGTCGATCCACGCTGGAGCTTCGCGTCCGACGCCACATCCGAGAATGTCGACATAGAAGCGTCTCGTCGACTCGAGATCGTCGACGGGGAAGGCGAGATGGAACGGTTGCATGCCCAGCATGCTCCCGCGCTGCCTCGGTGCGATGCAAGTGCCGAAGCCGGCAGTTGACACTCGGTGCTCCTCCGCGCAACGTCGCGCACGGTGGGCAAACACGTGGTACGCGAGATTCGATCGTTGTCGGCTGCCGCCTCGGGGCGCGGTTCGTGGCTCTTCGTGGCGATCTTGTTCCTCGCTCTCTGCGGCATTCCGCGCCGAGCCTGCGCATCGTCGCTGGTCGTCGCGAATACGGGCCTGTTCCAGGATGCACGCCAAGGTGACCCTGCCGAACAAGTTGCCGAGATCGAAAAACGACTCACCGAAGTCGAGGGGATCACCGGCGTCGATGCCGCGGCGAAGAAGACCCTGACCGAGGTCCTCACCGTCGCGCTGCAGCAAGCGAAGAGCGCGCAAGCCGAGTTCGCGCGTGCGCACGAGTTCGAGGCGGCTGCGAAGTCCGCGCCGCTCCGATTGGTCGAGGCCAAGCAGCGCTTGTCCGCACTCCCCGCAGAGGTCACCGCTCCTACGATCCCGGATAAACTCGACCTCGAATCCGCGAGTCGCGGGCTTGCCAAGGCAGAGGCCGAGCTCAGCGATGTCAAGCGACGCGAGACGTCGAACAACTCCGAGCGACAGCGTCGCACGACTCGCCTCAGCGAGTTGCCCAAGCGCATCCAGGAGGCGCGCGACGCGGTCCTGAAAGAGCGCAGCGCGACTCCCGAGACGCGGGACGAGCCGGACGTGCTCGTCCCGGCGAGGAAGCTCCAAGCGCGGTCGAAGTTGGCTGCGCTCGAGGCGACCCTGGCGTCCCTCGAGGCCGAGAAGCTCGCGTACGAAGCCGAGTCCGACTTGCTCGTCGTCGAAGCTCAACTGATCGAGCGGGAGACGCTGCGTGCCAACAAAGCCGTCGAGGCTTGGCAGGCGCGCGTCCAGAAGGAGCGCCAAGTCGAAGCAGACCGAGCTGCCAAGCAAGCCAAGGAAGAAGCGGCGCGAGCCGCGGTTCGCGAGAATGCCGTACTGCGCGAATTCGCGGCCGAGAACGCGAAGCTCGCCGAGACGGCGAAGCAGCTCGCGGATCACGTCACGCGCACGACCGAGGAACTCGACGCGTCCAAGAAGTTGCGCACGAACCTCGCCGAGCGTTTCCAGGAGATCAAGAACCGGATCGACATTGCTGGTTTGACCGATGCGATCGGTCTCCAGTTGAGGCAGGAGAAGAGCCGGCTGCCCAACATCCGGACGTATGCGGCCCGCGTCGAAGATCGGCAGTCGACGCTTCGCAACGAGCAGCTCGAGCAGATCGACACCGAAGAACGCATCGCGACGCTCCAGACCGTGGCGGCGAACGAGCTGTCGAGGTCCCTTGATGCATCCGTCGAGTCACCGAGTGCGGCGACCCTCGAAGTGCTGCACGCCGAAGCGGACCAATTGGTGCGCTCGCGCGCCGACTTCCTCGAGAACGTCCGCAAGAACCGAGAGCGATACATCTCGCAGCTCGTCGAACTCGACACCGAAGAGCAGATCCTCGTTCAGAAATCCCGCGAATACGCGAGCTTCGTCAACGAGCGTGTGCTGTGGATTCGCAGCGCAGCGCCGATCTGGGAGACTCGTGGCGAGGCGCTCAGTGATTCGATCCGGTTCTTCCTCGACTGGAATTCGTGGAAGACATGCCTCGACGCACTCGGGCGCGCGCTCCAGCGATCCCCCGTCCGCTTCGTGCTCGGCGCGCTGGTCGCGTTGCTGTTGATCCTGTTCGAGCGGCCGATGTTCTCGCGCATTCGAGAGTTCGGAGTCGCTGCGAGCAAGGGCTCGTGTACGCGGTTCATGCCGACCGCGTGGACCTTCGTGCTGACGGTTCTCGCGGCAGGCGGATGGCCGTTCGCGTTCTGGCACGTTGCCAATTCGGTCCTCGTCGACGGAGGTGGTGCGGACTTTACCGTCGCGATCGCTGCCGGCGTGGTGCATGCAGCCGCCGTCTGGTACGGACTCGCGCTCTTGCGCGTGACGTTGCGTCCCGGAGGGCTCGGCGAGGCGCACTATCGATGGCAGCCGTCGCGATCGCGTCTCGTGCGCCGGAATCTCGTCTGGTTCGTGCCGTTGATGGTGCCGTTGTCGACAATGCTCTGGGCCTTGTCGACGTACAATCACGCGCCGTGGGCGTTCGCGCTGGATCGCATCGTACTGATGGTCCAGCTCGCGTTGATCGCGGCGTTCGCTTGGTTCACGCTCAACGTCAAGAAAGGTGCGCTGGCGGCTCCGACCAAGAGCAAACCGAGTGGGTGGGAACTCCACCGGTATCTGTGGTTCGGGCTCGCGATGCTCGCACCGGTCGCGTTCTTCTTCGCTGCCGCCGCTGGATACCATCTCACCGCACTCGAGCTCGAGCTGCGCTTGATCAGCTCGCTAGGAGTCTTGCTCGTCAGCGTGCTGTTGTACGGACTCGCCGTGCGCTGGATGTTGCTCGTCAAGCGCAAGATCGCGATGGAGCAAGCACGCGCTCGCTACGAGGCTGCGAAACAGGCCCGGGAGGCGGAGCGAGCAGCAGCGCTCGCGGCAGGCAAGGGTGAGGCCTCGAGCGAGCCCGCGCGTGAGGTCGGGCCCGTCGCCGTGGACGAAGAGATCAATCTAGCGGCCGTCGACGCACAGACGAAGACGCTCCTGCGTGGTGCGCTCGCGGCTGTCGTCCTGTTCGTGCTGTGGGCGATCTGGGTCGACGTTCTTCCTGCCCTCGGCGTGCTCGACGAAGTCGAGCTTTGGCAGACCAACGTCGAGACGACGAGCGAACTCGGCGTGATCGACACGAAGATCGTTCCGATCACTCTCGGGAGTGTGTTGCTCTCCGTGCTCGTGCTGTTGATCACGTTCGCGAGTGCTCGCAACATCCCCGGCTTGCTCGAGCTCTCCGTCTTACGTCGGCTCAAGGTCGAAGCCGGTGAGCGCTATGCGATCACGACCCTCGTGCGCTACGCGATCGTCACGATCGGGGTCGTCGCGGCGTTTTCGTCGATCGGGATCGGGTGGGGGAAGGTCCAGTGGCTGGTGGCGGCCGTGTCCGTCGGATTGGGCTTCGGCTTGCAGGAGATCTTCGCCAATTTCGTCTCCGGCCTGATCATCCTGTTCGAACGGCCGGTCCGCATCGGGGATTTCGTGACGGTGGCGGGCGTCGATGGCTACGTGAGCCGGATTCGCATGCGCGCGACGACGATCGTCGATTTTGACCGCCGCGAGATGATCGTGCCAAACAAGGAGTTCGTCACCAACAGCCTGGTCAACTGGACGCTCACGGATCCGATCACCCGCGTCGTCCTCAAGGTGGGAGTCGCCTATGGCTCGAACACCGAGCGCGTGCGCGAACTCCTGCTCGCGGTCGCGAAGAAGAACAAGATCGTGCTCGACGATCCCGCGCCGCAGGCAATCTTCTTCGGCTTCGGTGACAGCTCTCTCGACTTCCAGTTGCGCGTGTTCATCTCGACGCGAGATCTCTATCCGCAGCTCGTCGACGAGATCAACACGATGATCGACAACGCCTTCCGAGAACACGACATCGAGATCCCGTTTCCCCAGCGCGATCTGCACGTGCGAAGCGTCGTGCCGCTTCGGGATGCGCTCCCACAGCGTTCCCCCACGGAGCAGCGTCCACCGTCGGAGCAATAGGAAAAGTTCCGGGAACCGATCGCGAGCCTCGCGCCTCTCGGTTCGAAATGCGCGTTCGCGCACATGCCCGGTATGGTCGTCAGCGGCCTGATCGGCTTTCGAACTGACACAACCGGAGAAACCGATGACTGATTCCGTGCCTAGCGCGACGCAGGCCGGCGACGTTCTCGCGGCGCTCGCGAGGATCGAAGGCAAGCTCGAGCGGATCGAGTCTGCCGTCGAACGTGCCGAAGCCTTGGCGGCGGCATCTCACGAGATGGCGGCAACCGTGACCGACACGATCGATGGGATCATCGATCGGCTCGGTCAGCATGGCATCGACGTCGATGCGCGTGGCCACATCGTGGCGAAGGTCGCGGAGCGGCTCACCTCGCCGGCGGCACTCGCCGTCGTCAGTGAGTTCCTCGACAACGTCGACAAGATCCAGCACCTGCTCGATTCTGGAGTCTTCTCGCACGGTGCCGTCGACATGGTCGGGCGAGCCGCGTGTGCGATCGGGAAGCTCGACCCGGCTCGCACGACGCCGGTCGGGCCGTTCGGCGCGCTCCGCGCCATGCGCGATCCCGACAGCAAGCGAGCGCTCGGCGTGCTCGTGGAATTCGCACGGGCCTTTGGTAGCGGCCAAAAGGGGACATGCTCATGACCAAGCACCATGCCGTGATGATCGTCGGTGGCGGAACGGCCGGGATCACCGTCGCAGCGCGATTGCGCATTGCGCAGCCGGACCTCGACATCGCGATCATCGAGCCGTCGGACAAGCACTACTACCAGCCGATCTGGACCTTGGTCGGTGGTGGCGTCTTCGACAAGTCGATCTCGGAGCGCGACGAGAAGGACTACATCCCGAGCGGCGTGACGTGGATCCGGGATCGATGCAGCGCGTTCGACCCCGCCAAGAACACGGTCGAGCTCGCGAGCGGGGAGCGCGTCACCTACGACTACCTCGTCGTGTGCGCCGGGATCCAGCTCGACTGGAAGGCGATCGACGGTCTCGAGGGCGCACTCGGCACGAATGGCATCTGCAGCAACTACTCGTTCGAGACCGTCGAGTCGACGTGGCGCTTCCTACGGGGGATGTACGAGGGGAACGCGGTCTTCACGTTCCCGAAGACGCCGATCAAGTGTGCCGGTGCGCCACAGAAGATCATGTATCTCGCCGACGACCACCTTCGTCGTCGCGGCGTGCGCGATCATTGCAAAGTGATCTACGCGGCCGGGTCGCCGGCGATCTTCGGAGTCGCGCACTACGCCGAACCGCTCAACGCGATCGTCGCGCGCAAGGGGATCGACACGCACTTCAAGAAGAACCTGATCGCCGTGCGTCCTGGCGAGAAGAAGGCAGTGTTCGAGGACCTCGATGGCGGCCCCGAGCTCGTGCTCGACTACGAACTGCTCCACGTGGTTCCGCCGCAGAGCGCGCCCGACTTCATCAAGAAGAGCCCGCTCGCGAACACCGATGGTTGGGTCGAGGTCGACGACTTCACGCTGCAGCACAAGCGCTTCGACAACGTGTTCTCGCTCGGCGATTGCAGCTCGCTCCCGGCGTCGCGAACCGGCGCCGCGATCCGCAAGCAGGCGCCCGTGCTGGTCGACAACCTCCTCGCACGTCGCCGCGGCGAGCCGCTCGAAGCGCGCTACGACGGGTATGCCTCGTGCCCGCTCGTGACCGGCTACGGCAAGCTGATCCTCGCGGAGTTCGGCTACGGCGGGAAGATCATGGAGACCTTCCCGTTCGACCAGCGGCGCGAGCGGTACAGCATGTACGCGCTCAAGGCGTACGGATTACCCGAGCTTTATTGGAACGGAATGCTCCGTGGAAGGCTCTGACCTCGCATGAAGATCCAGCACTTCTATGACACCCGCACGGGGACGATCAGCTACGTCGTCGCCGACGACGAGTCGAAGATCGCGATCGTGATCGATCCCGTGATGGATTACGACTCCAAGGCGGGGCGTGTCTTCTTCGAGTCCGCCGAGGAGATGGCCGCGTGGATCGACGCGGGCGGATATCGAGTGCCCTATGCGCTCGATACCCATCCTCACGCGGACCACATGACGGCCATGCCGTTCTTCAAGGAGCGGTACGGCAGCAAGACCGTGATCGGTCGTGGGTTCGTGCAGGTCCAGAAGAACTTCGCGGACCTCTTCGATCTCGGCCCGGAGTTCCCGCGCGACGGGAGTCAGTACGACATCCTGCTCGACGACGACGAAGTCCTCGAGGTCGGACCCTTCGACGTGCGCGCGATCTCGACGCCAGGGCACACGCCGGCGAGCATGAGCTTCGTGATCGGCGATGCGGTCTTCGTGGGAGACCTGCTCTTCCAGCCCGACTCGGGAACGGCTCGATGCGACTTCCCCGGCGGCTCCTCGGCGGAGATCTATGACTCCATCCAGCGCATCTACGCACTGCCGTCGGCGACGCGCGTGTTCACGCTCCACGACTATCAACCGGGCGGTCGACCGCTCGCGTTCGAGAGCACGGTCGACGAGCAGCGGCGCTCCAACGTGCATCTGCGCGAAGGCGTCTCGAAAGAAGCGTTCGTCAAGCTTCGCAACACGCTCGAGGCCGGCAAGCCCGCGCCCAACCTCATCCTGCCGGCGTTGCAGGTCAACCTGCGCGGCGGCCATCTCCCGGAGCCGGCATCGAACGGCATTCGCTACCTCAAGATCCCTCTCAATCAGTTCGGCGGGGCATGAGCGCACGAGTGACGCGTACGACGGCGGTCGAGGCGATT
Organism: Planctomycetota bacterium; assembly: GCA_020426005.1. Classification (GTDB taxonomy): domain Bacteria; phylum Planctomycetota; class UBA1135; order UBA1135; genus JACKHW01. Next base: position 17,070 of record JAGQQW010000098.1, read on the forward strand.
CGGCACGTCGAGGACCGGGGCGCGCACGTCGTCATCGACGTGCGCTCGAAGATCGAGTTCGAGGAGGAGTGCATCGAAGGTTCGTGCCACATCCCGCTCGAAGAGCTCGTGCGCCGCATCGACGAGATCCTCGCGATCGAGGGTGCGCGCTTGATCCTGTGTCGATCGGGCAAGCGAGCCGAGTTCGCACGGCAGGAGCTCGAGCGGCTTGGCGTGAGCGATCTGCTCGTCGTGGATGGTGGGATCCTCGCGTACCGGCTCGAAGGAGGTGAGACGCTGCGCGGCGATCGCTGATCCTGTCCACACCGCGTGGCGGGTCACGACGCGGCCCGCATGCGGCGGATTTCCGCGCAAAGGCGGTTCCGGACCGGTGCCGTCTGGCCCAAGATTCGCGCATGACCGCGCCGAACGACGACTGGGCCGTACCGCGCGAGGAGGCTGTCCCGCGCCTCCTCGACATGCACGGAGGGAGGATCTACGGCCTGGCCCGGCGGCTTTGCGGCAATCCGGAGGAAGCCGACGACCTCGTCCAAGAGGTCTTCCTGCAAGCCTGGCGCAAGTGGCACCAATTCCGCGGTGATGCCGATCCTCGGATCTGGCTCTTCACGATCGCGCGTCACGCCTGCCAGCGCATGCATCGCAAGCGCTCCGGCGAGCCCGATCGTCTGGACTCGCTCGACGAGCTGCTGCCGTTCGGCCAGCCACGCATCGCCGTGATCCCATCGGACGTCGACGAGCTGGATCAGCACGTGCGACGCGACCAACAAGAACTCGTGGGGCGCGCGATCGCGTCCCTACCGACCGACTTCCGGATGGCCCTGATCCTCAAGGACATCGTCGGCTTCTCGGTCGAGGAGGTCTCCGAGATCCTGGGCATTCCCCAGAACACCGTGAAGACCCGCGTCCACCGCGCACGCCTCAAGGTCCGCGATGCCCTCGCGGATGGCCTCCCCAAGCGCGAACTCCCCGAGCCCGCCTACAGCAAGCAAGTCTGCCTCGACCTCCTGGACGCCAAACAAGAAGCGCTCGACCGCGGCACGCAAATGCCGAACGCCGACGCGATCATCTGTGAGCGTTGCCTCGCGGTGTTCGCGACGCTGGATCTGTCGACCGACGTGTGCCGCACGCTGCGAACGACCGACGAGATCCCCGCCGAGCTGCGAGAAAAGTTGGAAGCCGCGCTCCACGACGATGTGGGGGCTGCCGAGGGCGATTGATCGAGCGTGCTGCTGCATCGCGAATCTGTGTGTTGGATGCTGCGAACCTCTTCGATGAGTGCCCGTTAGAGCTAGCTCGTGTGTTTCGCGCTCGGTCGCGGGCAGAATCGCACAGGTCCCGCTTGTCTGCTCAGTGGTTGCGCGAGGGGTGCAGAAACGCTTCTCGAGTAGGGGGCGTCACGAGACCTTCGAGATTGCCACGACTTGCCGGAATGCCATGACTTCAGCCGTTATCCGCAAGCCATGACTTCAGCCGTTATCCGCAAGTTGCTTGTGTTGACCCTGGTCTGGGTCGCCATGGACCCGACCGTCATGGCGCAAGGTGCAGAGAACGACATCGCTGATCTGCGGCCGGAGACGGTGCATGGAGATTGGACATGCAGGTCGACAGTCAAGGAGTACGGCCTTCGCCGTGAGCAATACCGAGAGGCCGGAGCGCGTCTCGAGAAGATGCGAGACGAGTGGATCGATTGGCTCAGGCCAATAGCGGACCGTGCAGCCGCTCGCTATCTCGCGAGGAAGTCGGGCTCG
>JAGQQW010000009.1 GCA_020426005.1 Planctomycetota bacterium
TCAGCGGCACGAAAACCTTGACCGCGACTTCGATCGTCTTGGTCCCACGGCTCACGAGGAGGAAGTTGAGAACCCAGACGAAGAGCACCGCGTACACGGGCGTCCAACTCGAAACGACGGAGAAGAACGTGCCGACCGGGTTCGGCAAGGTCCCACCCGAACCGCCCAGCCAGTCGATCTGCGTCGTCGACGACGCCGCAAAGACCTCCCCGACCGGATGGCTCACAGCCTCGATCCCCATGCCGCAGACCCAGCCGAGGATCGTGATGTAGTACATCGTGATGAACCCGGCATTGAGGATCGCGAACCAGCCGAAGAACTCACCGAACGACCCACCGATCTCGCGCATCGCGAGTGGGAAGCTCTTCCGCGTCATCCCACCGAGGCCGAACTCCGCGATCATCACCGGCATGCCGACGAGCACGAGCGCGATCAGGTACGGCAGATAGAACGCGCCACCGCCGAACTTGTACGCATTGGCGGGGAAGAACACGATGTTCCCGAGCCCGATCGCACTACCGGACGCGGCGAGGATGAAGCCGAAGCGCGACTTCCACTGCGATCGAGACGACGTCATGAGCGGCGCAGTCTACAAGCAGGCATCCGAGAATCCGAGCCGCATGGCTCGGCGGGTCCGAACCCGCACCGCGAACTCCGCGCGAACCCGAGCATCGCCCTGGAACGACGATGCGCGGCACACCATCACCGACGCCGTCGACGGCTCAGCTGCTCTGCGAACCTCGCCGCACGAAGCGCAGAATCCCTTCCTTCAGATGCGCCGGATCGAGGTGAGATTCCTCGACGACGTCATCGACGCTCCCACCCGTCCGCCAACGGTTGTCGAAGTCGGGCGTCATTGCGTATTCCTCGAGACGACGATCGAGGATCCAATCCCGCACCACGCGTCGCCCCTGGTTGGCGCAGATCATCGAATCGAGCCACTCGTCCTCTGGCAGCACCGCGTCGCGATACTCCTGCGACTGGCGCGCGAAGAGCTCGGAGCTGACACAGCAGACGATCTTGACGTTGGGGCCATCCGACGCGAACCACGGCAACATCCCGACGATGTTCGCGACGACACTCGTCCCTTGGCACAGCACGACACCCTCGTGCGGGCGATCGTCGAACGCGCGCAACACGTACGCACCCTTGGCGGCATCGAGGTGACTCGCCATTCCGAGCGCCTTCCGGTCGGGAATCTGCACCGGCGGTCGCGTGAGGTGCAGCGCGATGATCGGCACGTCGGTCGCGAATGCCGCCGCGAGCGCCGGCGCGACTTCGTTGTGCTCCCACGGATGCAAGTTGATCACGTGCCCGTCCGGGAAGAGCTGCGTCACCCCCGGAGACAAGATGCCGAAGTGCGTGCGCGCGTCCTCGGCCGTCTCGGGTCCCGAGTGCCCGGCGACCCAGAGGATGCGCCCCGTCTTCAGGTCACAGTCCTGCGCGAGTTGGCTGAAGAGCCGCATCATCCCGTACTTGAGGTACGAGAAGCTCCCGTACGTCGCACAAGCACCGATGAAGCCCGCGAACTTGTGCTCCCCGTCCTCCGCGAAGTTGACCGTGCCGAGCCCCGCGCAGATACCCGCATTGGTGAACTCGGTGATCTGCTGCGGCAACAATGCGCCGGTCGGGTTCTCGTCTCGTTGATACCAACCGGTGCCGCCGTGTCCTTCGAACGGCTTCATGAATCCCGCGATGTTCGTCGACTCCGCGAGATCCGCCGCCATCGCGATCACGATCGGACGGCCGTACTTCTCGAGTGCGTAGCTGTTCCACCACGCGCCGAACTTCTCGAAGCCGGCACGGTTCGGAAGGTTGGCGCCCGGCTCCGCGAACAACGCAGCGGGCAACGACGAAACGTCGGTAAACGAAGGATCGTCGCGCAACAGGTCGACCTTCGGATCGACGCGCTCCTGAGCCGTCGCCGTCGGAACACGATCGCCGATCTCGACGAGCCGATCCGTCAACCACTCGACGAATGCACGATCTTCGGCCATCGCGCGCACGACAGTTTGGATGTGCGACAACGATTGCGCCGATGCGTGCTCGGGCCCCGGGTCTCCCTGCCCCTGACCCTCGAAGCTCACGCCGTACTTCGCGATGAACTCCTCGCGACACTTCCAGAAGTTCTCGTGGTTGCGCTTGTGCGCGGCGCCGTGCGACTTGTAACCCGTGACGACGTAGCCACGCCCCTTCTCGGTCTTGAACCACGCACAGCGCGGTGCGCGCGCGGGATTGTCGCCAAACGCCGTGTCGCGCAGCGTGCGCGCGACTTCGGTCATGTCACTTCCGCGTTCGGTACCAACCACGCGGAATCCGTACGGCTCGAACCAATCGCGAGGCGTCCCATGGACGACGCTGCTGTGCACGTTCGGGTCGATGCCGTTGTCGTTCCAATCGATCAGATAGACGAGGTTGGACAGCCCGAGTCCATACGCGCTGTTCTTCGATTCGTGATGCGCACCCGCGCTGTGCCCGCCTTCGCCCTCGACGGCGAAGACTTGCACGTCATCGTGCCCCGCGGCCTTCAGCGCGAGAGCTTGTCCGACTGCGGCCGGCGCGCCGTGGCCCGATGGACCGGTGTTGAACTTGACGAAGAGCGACTTGCCTTCGAACTCCGCATGTCCCTGCAACCCACCGCGCCGACGCAGCGTCAACAAGTCGATCGGCATCAGGGTGCGATGCTCGCCACCGAGCACTCGGAACCGCTCGTCGCCCGTCCATTCGAACCGGAGCGCCATCGCTTGGTTCACCACCGCAAGCGCCGCATAGACGACCGGAATCGTATGCCCCGCCACGAGCACGAAACGATCGGCGAGCGGCTTGGTCGGATCGCGCACGTCCCACCGCATCGCGCCGCCCGCCATCAGCGCGGCGATCATGTGCGCTTTCGACCGAGAACCGCCGGGATGCCCCGATTGCCGGTGGTTCAGCATGATGTCGATGAACTGATCGATGAACAGCCGAACCGTGTCGAGCCGCTCGTTCTCGAGCGCATCCGCTCGCGCGCCGTTGCTCTCTGTCATGCCGCGGAGATTGCCACAACGCGCCGCCGCGAGCCAGAAGCTCGGCCGGATTCATTCGCCGCAGCGGCTGGTGATCAATCGTCGTCGTCGTCGTCCAGCTCGTCGTCGTCGTCGTCCGCGAGTTCCTCGAGGATCGTATTGACGCGACGCTGGTGGATCGCGCCCTGATCCACTTCGAAGCGAATGCGCGGGCGCTTCTTCAACACCTCTTCGGCTTCGTCCTCGAGTTCCGACCGAAGCTCTTCGAGCGCCGATTCGACGATGTCCTCGTCGGCATCGCCCGGTCCGCTCCAGTAGAGCGCGATTCGCCTACGATCACTGCTCATCTCGAAGTCACTGATCGAAACACCCGCGAGATCGTCGTCATCTGCGAGATTCTCGAAGGCAGCCTGGAGTGCCTGGATGAGACGCTCTTCTGTGTAGTCCTTTGCCATCGCTTCGACCTGATTCGGCACCCGTCCACGACGGTGAACGCTGTGTCAGGGTTGGAACGTACGCCCACCCCACGGACCACGCCGTAGGGTCGGTTGGTTGACGGCCTGGACGATCCACACTCCATCCTCGTAGTGGTCGAGCGTCGTGATTCCGCCATAGCTCGTCATGAGGCGCAGACTGCCACGGCCCGGCATCCCGAGCAAGCGTGCAACCGAGGATCGCATGACCTGAGCATGGCACACGATCAGGGCTTCCTCGCCCGCGTGCGCTTCGGCGAGTTCTTCGAGTGCAGGCACGACACGATCCGCGAGCTCCACGTGCGTCTCGGCGCCACCCGCAGCGTAGGCATCGGGATCGTCGAGGTAGCTCGAAATCGCGCCGGGATGCGTCGCCTCGAGCTCTTCGTAGGTGAGCCCGTTCCAGTGCCCACGATGGATTTCCTTGAAGCGCGGGTCCACGACGACATCGAGCCCGTGCGGCTCCGCGATCAACCGCGCACCGTCGAGCGCCCGTCGCAACGGGCTCGAGTAGATCGCGGCGAACGGATAGTCCGCCAAGTCTTCGGCCAGGGCTTCGAAGCGCACGAGCCCTTCGGGCGCGAGCGCGACGTCGAGGTCTCCGTAGATACGTCCGCGATGGTCGGGATCGACTTCCCCATGACGGCACATGTGGAGACGCGTCTTGAGTTTCGCGTGTCGGCTCATCTCACACACCTACGGTCGCGCGTCAGGAACGCTTGCCTCGGTCCCGCGACGAATCGTCCGCCGACTGCTTGGCTCCCGTGTCGGCATCGCTCTCGAGAGCTGCTTCCGCCGCCGGATCGTAGCACCAGACCTGCACCGTCATGTCGCGCGGACCGAGCCAGTTGGGGAGACTCAACGCCTGACGGCAGTGCTTGCGGATCCAGACCTCCCACTTCTTTTGGCGATCCGCCTCCGCGAGCGTCGGCGGCGTCGTGATGAGCCAGAGGCGTCGACCGGCCTTCTTGGCTGCGTCCCGCAACTCGGGAAGCTTCTGAATCGTCCAATCCGCGATCAGGCCGATCGTCTTCCGGTTTTCCCCATCGAGGTTCGGGACTTCCTGCAGCGGGCTCACAGGATTCAGGTACCACTCCATGCTCGGCTCGTTCGTCGCCGCGAACATGTCGTCGGGACTCGATTTCTCCTGGATGTAGTTCGCAGCGATTCGCCACTTCGGACGATCGCCATGGCGGTAGTGGTAGTAGAGGTGATCCTGAGCGACCGGATCGAGCAGCAAGAACCCGAAGACGACCGCACGGACCGCGAACGTTCGCCCCCGATCGAACTCGACTCGCGAGACGATCTCGAAGGCTGCGAACGCGGCGAGCACGCACCAGAACGGCAGGGTGAAGAACAGGTATTGCGCCGATGCCCGCGCCATGAGTGAGGCAGCGGCGATCCCGAGGCTCGGCACCGCGATCATCGAGACGAGGAAGAGCGCGAGGCGCCGACTGCGTTGCCACAGCAGATAGCCGCCGCCGACTCCCGCGACGATCACGGGGACTCGCAGGAACCACACCGAGGTGTTGATCAGATGGAAGAGCGTCTCGTCCTCGGGTTTCGTCGAACGGAACTGCGTCCACGCTTCCACGACCGACGTGAGGAGGACGAGCCCCCCGACGATCAACGGCAACGCGAACGTCAGAATGGCGCGCGAGTCGAGCCGTTCGGGCCACTCGAAGGGCCCGAATCGCATCGCGACGAGGAACGCGACGAACCCCACGACGACGAGCGCGGCACTCGGATGCGTGAGTCCGGCGAGCCCGGCGAAGAGAAGTGAGCCGAGGAGCCACCGACGACGACCGCTCTCGACGCCCGCGAAGAAGCACGCGGCCGCGAGTAGCACGAAGAACAGTTCGACCGAGTAGAAGCGAACCGACTGCGACCAGAACAGATGCCACGGCGACACCGCGAGGATGAGCGCCGCGAGCAGCGCCGGCCCGGCGCCGACGACGCGCCGAGCGACGGTCGCGAGCAACGGCACGCTACAGATACCGAAGAACGCGAAGGGTAAGCGATACGAACCTTCGCTCGCGGACGGCAGGAATGGCTCGAGCCACCGCAGGATGTAGAAGCCGACCGGATAGCGTGCGGTCCCTGAATCGCGCCAGAACTCTTCACTGGTCTTCAGAACGGCATCCCGAAGCGTGTGGACCTCGTCGATCCAGAGGCTCCACTCACCAATGTGGTACAGGCGCAAGACGCCCGCGAGCACCGTGACCGCGACGAGGATCGCGAGATGCTCGAAACTCCACGGTTCGGCAGCGAAGACGAGCTTCGGCTCGCGTCTCCCCTTCCCATCCCGCCGGACTTTCTGCTTCTTGCCCTGCTTCTGCTCGATCTCGTCGAGCAGACTTTCGATGTCGACCTGATTGGTCATTGCGGAGAAGTATAGCAGCGGGTTGCGGCCTACCGCGACGCGACTTCTGGACCACTCCGGGGCTCACGGTCGAGCACGAGCGGGAACCACGGCTCGACGAGGAGCGACCCCGCCGTGAGGATCGGGAGCCCACGCAGCATCGATTCGTCGCGCGCGGCCCGCACACCATCGGCGAAATAGTTGAGGACGAGCGCGCGACGCGGACGGTCCGAGCGGTTGGCGTACGAACCGTGCAGGGTTCGGCCGTGGTGAAGGACTGCTTGTCCGCGCTTCAACGTCATCGCTCGCGGATGGAACGCACGAAGGCACTCGGGCGACAGGTGTTCGAGCACCGCATCCATCGGACCGTCGAAGGCGGTGCGCTCCAGCAACGGCCAGCGATGCGATCCGGGGACGTAGTGCAGGCACCCGTTGTCTTCGTCCGCGTCGTCCAGCGCGATGTGGACCGTGACGTGCGCTTCGGGTGTCGTCCGTTGCCAATACGAATAGTCCTGATGCCACGGCACGAGTCCGGGATGGCGTGGCGGCTTCGTGAAGATCTGGTCGTGCCAGAAGCGCAGCCGTCGCACGCCGAGGCACTGCGCGGCGGGGACCGTGACCCGTGGCTCGAAGACCACCGATCGCAGGAGATCGTCGACGAGCCATCCGCCCAGGCAATGGAACACGACCTCGTCCGGGCGAGCGAGCGAGCCAGCCTCGACTTCATAGAGACGCGCTTCGAGTTCCGGGGCCCGCGCTCGCAGGAGGTCCGCACAGTCGGCGAGGCGGGAGGCGAAGTCTTCGGAGTAGACTTCGATCGGACCGACGAATCCGTCGCGCGCGAAGATCTCGGGGTATTCGGGATCGAGTTCGTAACGGCTGCCGCCCATGATCGCGGGGGGCAGGGGATTCGGTGCGGTCAGCGGACCTTGTTCCGGGCCTGAGCTCACGCCCCCTACAATACGAGGGCAATACGAGGCCACTACGAGGGCAATCCGAGGGATTCCGAAGTACCGATGACTCAGCCTCCACCAACGCTCGCCACGTCCTCGGGCCCGCGCGGGCTCGATGCATGGCGATGGCCGATCCTCGCCGCACTGATCCTGGGCGTGGTCGTCGTCTGGCGCTTCGGGGGCGGCCGTGGGACCACGCCGCTGCATGACGAAGCGGCACAACCGCTCCCGGTCGTCGAGCGAGAAGACCTCGACGGGCTGGAAAAACGCACGATCGCACTCTTCGAGAACGCCCGGGATTCGGTTGTCGCGATCACGGTCTTCCAGGAGAGGACGTCCCTCTCCCCCACGATGGGCGTGGCCTCGGGCTCGGGCTTCTTCTGGGACGACCAGGGCAACATCGTGACCAACTGGCACGTCATCCGCCCCGTCCTCGAGCCCGACGCCAAGGGGCCGCAAATCCAAATCAGGCAAGGAGGCGAGATCTGGGTGACACGCGCGGACCGGAGTTCGGTCGCGGCGCGCGTCGTCGGTGTGCAGCCCGCCAACGATCTCGCGGTCCTCAAGGCCGACTTCGAATCCGGCCCGATGTCGCCGCTACCGATCGGGACCGCCGTCGACCTGCAGGTCGGCCAGAGCGCCTACGTGATCGGGAACCCTTACGGCTATGACTACACGCTGACGACCGGGGTGATCTCGGCGCTCGGACGTCAAGTCCGCTCGGCAACGGGACAGACCATCGACGGAGTGATCCAGACCGATGCGGCGATCAACCCCGGCAACTCGGGGGGGCCGCTCCTCGACAGCGCTGGGCGCCTGATCGGGATCACGACCTCGATCCACAGCCCTTCGGGATCCTCGATCGGGCTCGGCTTCGCGATCCCCGTCGACCTCGTCAACACGGTCGTTCCCTACCTGATTCGCGGTGGTGCGCGTGCAGGCCTCGGCGTCGACATCGCCGACCCGTGGTTCGGCAGGCGCCTCGGGATCGTGGGCGTCCCGATCATTCGCGTGCACGAGGGGACTTCGGCGGCGCTGGCTGGCCTGCGGCCGATCAACGCAGAGGAGTACGACGCCGGAGTGTTGCGGAACGACTTGGCCCGACAAGTGCGCTCGATCGGTGATGTGATCATCGGCATCGACGGCGTCGCGATCCGCAACCGGGTCGACCTCGGCAACTCTCTGCGCGGACGGCCGATCGGCACGAAGATCCAGCTCACGATCGCTCGCGACGGCAAGCGGGTCGATATTCCGATCGAACTCTGCGCACTCGACCCGAGCGGCGCTTGAACGCAGCGCCGACCGAGCAGAACGTATCTCGCGTGGACAGCCCCAAAGCACCCGTCCGTCCGCTCCGCGCGGCTCTGCTCGCTCTCGCGCTCGCGGCGCTCGCTCTCGGTTCGGGATTGCTCCCCGGGCGCGTGCTGCTGCCCGAGGATCCCCGTATCTATCCGCCCCTCGGTGCTGAGGGGACCGCGAATGCCCTCGACGAGTCGGCGCTCGAGCAAGCGCGAGCCGACGCGGTGCCGAGCCGCAGGGACGCGATCCTGCAGTTCTTGCCCTTCGACACCGCGGTGCGCGAGGCCTGGGTTCATGGCGAGATCCCCGCATGGGAGACGCGCACGTTGTGCGGCGCTCCCCTACTCGCGCAGGCGACGTCGCGTGCGTTCTATCCGACGGCAGCACTTTTCGCGCTGACCGGACCGGGCGCCGGGCGCGCGCTCGCGTTCCTCTTGCACTGCGTGCTCGGTGGACTCTGCGCATACCTGCTCGCGCGCAGACTCGGCGCCAACGAAGGTGGGGGTCTGCTCGCATGCGCGAGCCTCGTGCTGTCGGGCTACGTGCACGCGCACGTACAGCATCCGATGATCTTCTTCGCTGGCGTTTGGTTGCTGCCTGCGTTGTTGCTCGCGGATCGCGTGCTCGATCCGGAGACCACGACGTCTCGGCGTTTGCAGTCGACGGCCTTCTTGGCACTTTCGATCGCGCTGTCGTGGTTCGCGGGTTTTGCCCAAGCGAGTGTCGTGGTCGTCGAGACCACGACGATCTTCGTCCTGGCCCTCGCGGTCGGGCGCTATCGGCACGAGCGCCGTCTGCCGTGGCGTGAGGTCTTGCTCGCGGGATTCGGCGTCGCCCTCGGCGTGCTGGCAGCCGCACCGCAGATCCTGCCAACGCTCGAACTCGCGGCGCACTCATCGCGCCGGCCTGCCGACTTCGAGGCAATGCGACAGACCTCGCTCACACTCGCACACCTCGTCGACTTCGTGTTTCCGGGGCAGATGGCAGCACCCGCCGACATCATCTTCGACGGCAAGGTACGCCCGACCTGTCTCGCGCTCTTCCTGTTCCCGACGCACGAACTCGAGGCCCTGAGTCGGGGCACGTGGAACCACACCGAGACCGCGATCGGCTTCGGGCTGTGGCCGCTGATCTTCGCGGGGCTCGCGTTCGCGTCGCTCTTCTCGAAGCGCACGCGCCGGCGCACCGCGCGCTCGACACTCTTCGCGCTCGCGATCCTCGGGCTACTCTTCGCGCTCGCGACGCCAGGTATTTTCGACCTCATGTGTCGTCTGCCGGGCTTCGACATCGGCGGACCGATGCGACTGCTCGTGCTACCGGCGTTCTTGTTCCCCGTGCTCGCGGGTTGCGGATTTCGAAAGCCACCGGTCGGAGTCGCAATCGGCGCCGTGATCGCCGGCTTCATCCTCGTCGCTCTCGGGCTCGCGCTGTTCGCGGCCAAGCACGACAGTCTCGCGAGTCGGATCACCTCGCTTCTCGCGTGGCGACACGGTATTCCCAAAGACGCCATCGCTGCGGCGTTCGCGCCAGGAGAACTCGCGCTCAATCAGTCGATGCTCGCTCGCGGTGCTCTCCTCGCCGGACTGACAGCACTGATCGGCGGGTCGCTCGGGCGTCTCCGGCGGCACCGTCCCCTGATCTTCATCGCAATCACGACGCTCGAACTCATCGGCATCGCGTGGGCGGCAACACCTTCGCTCCCATCGGCGGCACTCGATGCGACGCTTCCGCCGGAACTCGCTCGTCATGCGGCGAAGGATCGGACAGCGATCGCGCCGCGCATCGTCCGGGTGGAGTCGGGTACCGGCAGCAAGTCCGACATCAGGTTCTGGCCACCGAACCTGCCGCTGCGCTCGGGCTTCGCCGACGTGCTCGGCTATGCACCGATCCCGCCGCGGCGCATCGAGGAGTTCTACTCGTGCATCCAAGAAGACGCACCGAGTGGCGGCGCCGGCATCGGCAAGCTCACACAGCCCGGCGTACTGCTCGATCCACGACTCGAGCTGACGGCGGCAAACTTCGCGATCGTCAACTTCGACTTCGACGCAGTCCCTCGGGCGAGTGCGACCTGGGATGAAGTCACGAACGTTCGCGGAGGTCGCATTCTCGCACGCAAGGCACCGGTTCCACGTGCACGGCTCTACGACTCCGTGCGGATCGTGAACCACGACGATGCACTCGAAGCGCTCCGCACGCAGAGCATCGATGCCCGCGCGACCTTGTTGTTCGAACCCGAGATCGGCAGTGAGACCTCGACAGGTCTCGAGTTCTCGCCCCGGTCACCGAACGACACGGTCGAGGTCGTGCACTGGCAGAGTGGACGTATCGACCTCGCGTTCTCGGTTGCAGGAAGCGCCATGGTCTTCGTCGCCGAAGGCTGGATGCCGGGTTGGTACGCGCGCGTGATGTTCGACGACGGCACGACGATCGAACACGAAACACGGCCCGCAAACCTCGCATTCTCTGCGGTGCTCATCGACCACGGTGGCCGAGGGCGCATCGAGCTGCGCTATCGACCGCGCCCGCTAGCGTTCGGGCTCTGGATCGGAGCTGCGGCCTTCCTCGCTATCGTCGTCCTGATCGTGCTCTCCTTCCACAATCGCGCATCGAGGATCCGCTGATGTCACGAAACCCTCGTTCGACGAGGCAACACGTCTTGGCATGCCTCGTACTCTTGGCACTGCCTGCGCTGCTGCTCTTCGAGTCGCTGTTCCTCGGGCACGACTTCGTCCCGTTCGACCATCGCGTCTTCCCGCCGGCGAGCGTCGTGCTCGACGATGCGCGCATCGCCGAGTTGCGTGCGGAGGGCAACTGGGACATCACCGAGAAGACCATGCTGGTCGTGCCGGAGTTCGATGTCGCCAAACAAGAGCTCGAAGCCGGCAGGATCCCGCACTTCAATCCGTACGTGCGCTCGGGAGCACCGCTGTTCGCGAACGTGCTCGACGGCTTCGCATCTCCGATGCACGCGCCGCTCTACTTCGGCCGGACCGAGGCGAGGTTCGGGATCGTCGCGTTCATCGCGTTCTCGCTCGCCGGACTCTGCATGTTCGGTTTCTTGCGCGAACTCGGCGTCGCGCTCGTCGCATCGCTCTTCGGCGCGATCGTGTTCCAGTTGTCGGGCACGTTGGCGGCCAACGCGCACTTCTACATGCGCATGGAAACGCTCGCGTGGCTGCCCGCAGGTTTCTGGGCTCTGGAACGTCACGCGAAGACAGGTTCCTGGCGCTCCGCGATCGTGTTCGCGCTCGTCCTCGCGCTGACGTGGCTCGCTGGCTTTCCACCGTACGCGCTCGTCTGCTGCATCGCGTTCGGCGGACGCATGGCGTGGATCGTGATCGAAGGGATGATCCGGCGCGGCGTCGGCCCCGCGGCGCGATCGGCGCTCGCCCTCGGCACGGCGACCGTACTCGGACTCGGACTCGCGGCCGTGCAGCTCGTCCCGATGCTCGACTACTTCCCGGAGAGTCAGCGTAATCTCTCGCAGAGCCTCGACGAACTCGTGAGCCAGGGTATCGACCCGCTCGCTCTGATCGGATTCGCGATGCCGTATCCGTTCGGCACGACGATCGGGCAGGCGACCGTTCCGGTCGAACACAACCCCCTCTTGCATTGGTTCTGGACGCGCACGTCACCGTCCTCGGGGCGGCTCTTCTGGCCGATCAGCTACAACCACACCGAGTACGCACTCACGATCGGAGTGCTTCCGCTCGTCTGTGTGATCGCGTCGCTCTTCGCGCGCGTGCGCTTCCGCATCTTCGGATCGCTCGCCCTCGTGATCGCGTTCCTTCTCGCGACGGGTGGAGTGTTGTTCCAAGCCGCGACGCGCGCACTCCCGGCACTCGCATCGACACCACCGTCGCGCTTCGTCGGCGTGTGCTGCTTCTTCGCCGCGGTGCTCGCCGGGATCGGCTTCGGGGTTCTCGTCGATCGATTCCAGAAGCTCGGTCGGCGTACGACCGCGACGCTGTGCATCGCGGCATGCGCGACCGTACTCGCGTTCGCGCTCGCGATGCGAGGTCTCGCCGACGACCCACCCCACGCACTCGCACACATGATCGAGAAGCTCGGGGCGCACTGGAGTGCGAGCTATCCGGACGTTGCCGGCGATCCGAAGCAGCTCGAGGATTGGTTCGGACCGTACGTCGTGGAGAGCTACCGACGCTTCGCCAATTCGCTGCTCGTCGCCGCTCTCTCTCTCTTCGCGATCGCGATCTGGCTCGTGTCCTTGCCACTCGCGACGGACACGCGATACCGAACCCGATTCGTCGCGCTCGTCACGGTCGCGATCGCCCTGACTGCAGGATTCAGGCTCGCGCACGCGCGGCACCTCGCTCCGAGTTTCCCCGCTCCCCTGCCTGGCAAGACGATCGACAGCAACCCGGTCGTCGAGTTCCTTCGGAAGCAACGCAGCGACCACGACGCGGATGGTGGATTCATGGTCGCCCGCGTCGCGGAGCAAGCATCGCTCGCGATCCCGCTGCCACCGAATCTCCTGATGAAGGAACACATCCGCGACCTCAACAGCTATGCGTTCGTGGATGCCAACTCGCATCGTCCGTTCGTGCAGCTCTATGGCCCCGGACAGATGGTGCGGCAGTATTGGGTGCAAGCCTTGCCGGCGGACGAACGCCTGAGTCGCGGTCTGTTCGACCTCATGGGCGTGCGCTACTGGCTCAGCACGAAGCGTTTCGAATCCCTCGGCGAACCCGTCTTCACGTTCGAAGAAGGAAAGCACGCGCAGACCTACGTGTACGAGAACGAAGGCGCTCTGCCGCGTGCTTGGCTCGTGAAGCAGGCGAAGCGCGCAACGACGGACGATGAGGTCATCTCGAGAATCATCGCCGAAGACTTCGACCCTCGCACCGAGCTGTGGTTGCACGACGTGCCGCCGTCGATCCTCTCCGAGGAAAACGCATCAGCCGACCCGAGCGGAGCGACCGTTCGCTTCGTGCACGACGAACCGACATCGCTCCGTATCGCGGTCGAGAACTCGCCCGGCGCGTGGCTCGTACTGTCCGACGCAGTGTTCAGTCACTGGAACGCGAGCATCGACGGCCAAGCAACGGTTTGGCACCGCGCCAACCTCATGCATCGCGCGTTGTTCGTCCCACCGGGAACGCACGAGATCGGCTTCGACTACGACCCAACGCCCTTCCGTTACGGCGGCATTGCCTCGATCATCGCGCTCGTTGCTTGCATCGTGCTTTTCATCGTGGGGCGCAAGAAGCGCACCCCTGAACCAGCACCACCCGTCCTCGACTGATGCTTCGACCGCCAGGCCGCTCGGCAGAGACCTCGGCAGCAGCGCTCGAGTTCGTGCCGCTGGCTTCCGGATCTCGAGGGAACTCGATCCTGATTCGCGGCAACGCTGGCACGATCCTCGTCGATGCAGGTCTCGATCGCGCGAGCCTTCTCGATCGACTCGACCTCGTGCGCCAACGAGCCGAGGGGATCGACGGGTTGCTCGTCACTCACCGACATCTCGATCACGCGCGCAGCGCGGCGACGATGGCGCGGCGTCACAAGATCCCCCTCTGGGCGACCGAGCGCTGCCTCTTGCACCAGCATCGCGAAACGATCACGACGTGGTTTCGCTACTACCCGGGAACGACGTTCGACGTGGCCCGCTATCGAGTGACCGCGGTTCGACTCGCACACGATGCACCAGAAACCTGCGGGTTCGTGATCGACGATGGCGCGACGCGCATTGGGATCGCCACCGATCTGGGAACGAGCAGCGGCGGGCTCGTGCAGCAGTTCACGGGGCTCGATGTTCTCTTCCTGGAGTTCAATCACGACGTCGAACTGCTTCGCAACGGTCCGTACTCCGAGGCGCTCAAGGACCGCGTACGAGGCGAACGCGGGCACCTGTCCAATGAACAGGCAGCGACGATCGTGAGGCAGATCAAAGGACCTCGCCTTCGACGCCTCTACCTCGCCCATCTGTCCGAGAAGAACAACACACGCGAACTCGCGCTCGAAGCAGCGCGCAGTGCGTTCTCGAAGGCCGAGCTCACGCGGATCGAGCTGATCGTCGCCGAACAGGACTGCCCGACCGAGCCTTGGAGGCGCGAACGTTGACGCGAAACACGGCGCTTCGAAGCGCACTGTCGTGAAGTACGACAGTTCGAACGCAACGCTGCCATCGACGAGCTGACACCAAGCAACTCGTGAATCAAGCCGTGACGCACGGCTTCCCGATCCTGCGCGCATCAGGGAACGGGGACCTCATCGTGGGAAAGCAGTTGTGGATCAAGCTCACGGTCTGCGGAGCGATCGCGCTCACAGGCTGTGGCGGCGCGGGGAATGGCGACATCGCGGGCGGGAATGCAGCGGGTGAAGTCGGAGAACTCCGCCTTCTGGGGCACGACCCGGACGCGGACGCTCTGCAAGTCGATGTCGAGGTCGAGGTGACGCTGCGCTTCGACGCTGCAATCGACCCCACGGCATTGGTGACCCAAGAGATGGCGCTCTGCGCCGACGGAGAAACGACTCCGATCGACGGCACGTTCCGCGTCAGCAACGGCGGCAGGACGATTCACTTCAAGCCCGTGGCGCCGCTCGATGAGGCGACGACGTATCGCTTCACCCTCGAGCCGACGCTCTGTGATCAGAGCTACCGCACGCTCGACGACTCGCCGTCGTTCGCCTTTCGCACGACGGACACGATCGCGCCGAAGCTTCTCGAATCCTCCGTCACAGATCGCCAGGTCGACGTGTCCCGCATTTCGCCGATCGCGTTTCGCTTCGACGAAGAGCTCGACACGTCGTCGATTCGAAGCGGGAGCATCACGCTTCGCGACGAGTGGGGAACCGACTATCCGCTCGAACTGTCCTACGAGGACAAGATCGTCTACGCACGTTGCATCCACGATCTTCCGGGATCGAAGTCCCTCGTGATCGCACTGCGGACGGGGAATGGTGCAATCAAGGATCGAAGCGGCAACGAATTCGACGTTGCGACGGTCACGCGTTTCACCACGGCGAGCGACGGAACGTCGCCCGCGATCTCCACGTCGTTCCCTACCAGTGCAGCAACGGACATCTCGCCGAATGCGCGCATCGAACTCCGATTCAACGAGTCGATGGACCCGAACAGCTACGAGCCTTCGAGTCTTCGGCTCGTCGACGACTTCGAAAACCCCGTGCCGGTCACGGTCGATCTGTCCCGTGATCTTCGAACGGTGCGTCTCACTCCACGTGCGCCACTCGCCGTCAACGACAACTATCGAGTGCGAGCAGCCGTCGGAGCTTCCGCTCTCGCGGACGTCAGCGGAAATCCGATCGTCTCACCGATCGACTTCACGTTCCGCACGGGGAGTGACACGACGCGTCCGACGGTCACGAAAACACTACCTGCTGACAACGAGACCAGCGTCCCGATCGGTGTTCCGCTCGAGGTCCACTTCGACAAGGCGATCGATGCAGCGTCGGTCCGCCGTGACACCGTTCTGCTGTTCGCCGCGGACGAGCCACGCGCCGTCACTCTCTCTGCATCGGGGACATCGGTCCTCGTGTACGCGGTCCAGGATCTTCCCCTGGGCACGAATTGCAGACTGGAAGTCATCGGCGGGCCCGATGGAGTTCGCGACGTTCAGGGCAACGTTCTCGGCACGACTGCGATCGTCGGATTCGAAACGACGACCGTGAACAACGAGCCGAAATTGATGATCACACCGGGCGACGGAGCATCGGCGGTTCCGGTGACGAGTCGCATCGTGATGCAGAGCGCCACGTCGATCCGTCCGGAGTCGGTCAACGACAGCACCATCGAAGTTTGGAACGGACTGACCTCGCGCATCGCTGGCTCCCTCGCCGTCGTTCGTGGCGGCCGGGCCATCGTCTTCGAACCGACGTACTCGCTTCCGACGCTCGGGATCGTACGCGTCGTGATCGCCGGCGGGCTCGGTGGGATCCGTATGCTCGACGGAGGAGCCTTTGCCGACGATCAGGATCTGAGCTTTCGCACGGGTGGGCACGCAGACACGATCGCTCCGCAGATAGAACTCACGCTCAACGACGTCGCGAAGAGCAGACGTGAGGGCCTGGCGGTTCCTCCATTCGGCTTCACGATCGATCTCAAGGGCTACGATCTCGGCAGTACGACCGTCGACCCGACGACCCTCGAGTACGTGCTTACAGGTGCGACGGCAACACCGTCTTCGGACGAGCTCTACGCGATGACCTCGTTCTCGGGCAATCTCCGTGCGCGGACAAAGCTACCCGCGAGCAACGCTCTCGCGAACGGCGCCTACACGCTGACCGCGCGGATCCAGGACACGAGTGGCAACGTCAGCAACATCGCCACGCTCGCCTTCGAAGTCGAGTCGTCGACGGTCGAGCGAAGGCCCTTCGAGCGCACTCAGCTCGTGTGGGCGATGTTCGATTCGGACCGAGAGGGTGGCGGGAAGGGCAATGGTCGCGCCGACTTCGAGGAGGACTTGCTCGACTTCGGATTGATTGCTGCGGGTGACCCGATCGGTACCAACGCCAAGATGATCGAACTCGTTCGGGACGGCGCGATCGGTGTCGCGAACAGGCTCTTCTGTCGCAACGCGACGAGTGGAAGGATCGACGAAGACAGTGTTCGTCTGAGGCTCGTGACGCGACAGCCATGTGGCGCACCTCACATGCGCATGGCGGTCGGTGGTCTCGATCCCACGGGTGATCCGAAGCGCACGTACGGCGAAGACTCCACCGGCGTCCTCGGTCGGGCGTTGTTCGACTATCGAAACGCGGTGATCAACGAGAACAACACTGGCACCAATCCGGGCCTCGGCGTGTTCGTTCGCGAGCTGTTCCTCTACCAGTCTCGACTGTATCTCGACCTCTACCCGCACTACGTCACGCGATTCGGGCGGACATATCGCGAGCTGTCGCCGCACATGGGAGGTACCCCCGTCGGGATGCACGCGCACGACGCCAAAGTGCTCGCCGACACCTTCGTCTACGCCACGGCGACGCCCGAAGAGCGCGCGCGTCAGGACTCGATCCTGACCGCTGCCGACAACCTCGCCCGGGCGATCGGTGTGATCCTGGCTCACGAGATCGGTCACTCGATCGGCCTCGTACCCGAGGGCGTTCCCAGCTCCGGGCTTCACGGAGATCGCACGCTGCACAACGCCACGACCGGTATCGAAGACGTCATGAGCGCGATCCTCGGATACGAGAGCCTGACGACCGTCGACTTTTCGTTCCGCCCGCTCAATCTCGCCTATCTACGCGAACGCATCCTGCTCAAGTGAGTACTGCATGGCTTCCCTGATCCACAACGTCTTTGCGACGATCACCGTGAGCGCGCTCACGGTTGCGACCGCCTGCGTGACATCGAGCCCGATCCACGCGCAGAAGCAAGCAACGACCGTATTCTCGCTCGCGAAGCGAACTCCGCTCGTACTGCACGTCCGTGTCACCGATCGCAGAGAATCCGGTGAGGCCTTGCGCATCACGTTCACGATGCTCGAGGCGTTGCGAGGCAACCCGACCGTGGCGCTCGAACTAGAGGAACTCGGTGCACATCACTGCGGAGCCGCTTGCCACGGACTCGAAGTCGGGTCGCGCATGATCCTGTTCGCGACCGAACGCGACGGTCAACTGCGCGTTCGAGGCGGCTCACGCGGACTCCTGCACGAGAGTGACGAACGAATGGCGCTGATGCGCACGCTCGTTGCGGAACCCGAGCCCGCCGCAATGATCCGCCTCGTGACCGGTGCTTTGAATTCCAAGGACTCGCGCATCGCGGAAGACGCGGCATTGGCACTCGCGACGCTACCGGGACTCGAACGCATGAAGGACGACGACCGCGCTCGACTCGAGCTCGCCGTCGAGACTGAACTTCGTGCATCATCGTCGAGGCTGTTCGGTTTGCTCACTGCAAGCACGCGAGTCAGCCCGACGTTCGCGGCCAAAACCGCATGGAGCCTCTGGCTCGAACCACGACGGGCACCGTGGCACTCCGTCGCGAAGTGCGTTCTGGTCGAGGACGTGCCGGCGCAAGTGACGACCGAGAGCGTGGACTTCGCGAGCCTCGACGTCGAAGGGCGCCGACGAACGGCCATGCTGTTCCAAGGCATTCGATCGGACACGCATGGAGGCGCCCTCCTCCGGAGACTCGCGAGCGACGTCGACCCTCGGGTGCGCGCAGAAGCCGTGGCCGCCTTGCTTCTTCGCGGAACGGATCCAGGAGTCGTCGCGAGCGACACGCGCCGCGCCGCCGACGTCATCGTCCTGCGCGAACAGGGGTCCCGATACGGCGCGATTCGCCCGAAGACGCGACGCTGACATTGCTTTGCAGCCTTCGCACGCGGAGCGCGGCGGCATGATGCACGTATGCACCGCACGGTAGTCCGCGTTTTCCTGCACGTATTCTTCGGCGTCGCGATCTTGCTCGGGCCTGGCTGTTCGAGCGGAAGGGGCGCACGCGACGGGCAACGATCGACGACCTACTCATGGGTATGGATCGTCACCGGTCCCAACGACGGTGCGACGACCGGCGCCGCGCGCACCGAGGCGTTCCAGGGCCACTTCGCGAACATGAAGCGCATGGCCCGTGACCGCCAACTCCTCGTGGCCGGTCCATTCGGCGAGCCGCGTGCCCAGCGCAATCATCGCGGCATGTTCCTGCTGAACACAGCGGACGAGCAAACGGCGCGTGCGATCGCGAGTTCGGACCCGACAGGTCGGGCAGGCATCTTCCTGTTCGACATCGAGCCGTTCGTGACGAACGATGCAATCGATCGACTGAACGACATGCACGAAAAGGCAGTGGTCGAATCCGGCATCGAAGCTCCCCCACCCGGTTTTCACTGCCGCAGCTACATACTCGTGAGCCACGAGGATGCGGCTCATGCGCACACGATGCTCGCGCACGAACACGTCCTGTTCGACGGCATCTTGGGTCGGGGCGCGAATCGCCGCTACCTTGCGTGCCTGGACGCCACCTCGAAGGACGATGTGATGCCCCTGTTGTCCGAGCAGGGCCGCGAAGCATGGACGATCATGGCGTGGTACGCGACCGAGGAGATCGTGCGACTACGCCGGTGACCCCGTGCGTCGGAACATCCAGGAGAACAAGCGACGCACGTGCGCTTTCGCGATTCCGAAATCGCGCTCGAAGCGGAACCGCCGCCTCGTCCATCCTTCGCCGATCGTTCGCAGAGACTCCATGCGATCTTCATCGTCCAAGCAATAGCCGGCGAGAAAGTGACGTCTCCAGTCCGCAGTGGTCTCTCGTCGACGGCTCTCGCCGAGCGCAGCAGCGTACAAGTCGACCATCGCTTCGCGCGTGCCGACGACGCTTCGCGAACGTCGGTGAACGAAGGGGAGGTCACAGAGCACCGGCATCTCCGTCGAAGTGTCGTCCCCGATCCGCAACAACCAATTACGAGGCGATGCGGAGTTGCAAACGAAGCCAGCGTCGTGGATCTGGCGTAGCGCGGTACCGACCGATCGCGCGAGACGCGGATCGTCGCCCCCCGGATTCGCGAGCCGCTGCCGCATGGTCTCGGTCGACTCGAGGTAACGAGTATGCAGGGTCGATGCCGTCGTGAACCCCATGCGCCGCGCCTCGACCCAATCGAGCGCTTCGATGGTCGGCAAGCCACACCGGTGCATCGCGTCGATGTTGTCGTACTCACGTCGCGCCCGAGACCGGCGACAGAACTCACGCCACCGCAAGTACCACGGAACCCTGTATTCCTTGACGCAAACGCCGTCGACGACGAACACGTCCACACGAGGCTCATGCTTGATCACACGCGCCGTCTGCATGTTCATGCGGCTCAACGTTGCGACTTTCATCCGAAGAGCACCTGGGCGACCGTGATCGCCGCATCGTCGTAGCGCGTGACGACGAACACCTCGGATCCGGTCTGCACACTGCCTCGAGGAACCCGAACCTCGACGCCGGCCTGGAGGCGCGGGGTCGCCGCGATGGTTTCGATCAATTCGAACTCCGGGCCGGGACCGCGAACTTCGACGGCGTTCACCGTCGTATCGGCGACTCGAATGCTGAGCTTCCACTCTCCGTTCACGCGTTCGGCAACCGTCGACGCGGCTCTCGAGTCACCGGGCCCCCAGATCGTTCCGGCGGGGACTGCCGGGGCGACCGAACGCCCGGCATTCGTATTCGAAGCGGATCGTCCGCCGCAGCCCGCGAGCATCGCGACGAGCGCGAACACCGTGCAGGCGCCGAAAGGAACTGTGGACGGCTTCATTTACGAAGAATATATCCACGCTCCGTCAAATCCCAACACCCCGCGGGGTCGGGCCGGAACGGCTTGCCGGCTGTCGAACCTCAGCCGCGTGGCCTGCGCAACGCTGGCTCGAGCACGTTGGGATCGACGGGTTCGGGGCGTGCCCGTTCGTGGACGCGGCGGAGCCACGAGGCGGCCATCCCGTGATTCGGGTCGACCTCCAGCACTTCGGACAAGATCTGCTTGGCCTCGTCGAAGCCTTCCAGCAACGCGAGCGAGAGTGCGAGGCCGACTCGCGCATCGACCGAATCCGGGTCGGCTACGAGCACGGCGCGGTAGAACTCGGCAGCCAATCGCCCTTCGCCGACTTGCAACAGCAGGCTAGCGAGGTCGAAGCGCAACTCGTCCTTCCAGCCTTCGGGGCGTCCCGCCCACCCGGCCTCGGCGAGGACACCCGCGAAGTGGCGCCGCATCGATCGCTCGAAATCACGGCGTGCCAGCAGAAGCATGCAATCCCCGTCCTCACGGCGTTCGTCGACGAAGAGACCTGCCTCGTGGGCAAGAAGGCGCTCGAACGACGCCACGTCGACCCTGGACGGATCGATGAGGAGTGCGAGCCGCCCACCGTTCTTGAGCGCGCGCCGCCATTCTGCGAACACTCGCGTCTCACATCCGGTGGAGAGCGACTCCGTATGTGCGATCACGTAGTCGAGGCTCGCATCCGGGCAATCGATCGAATCACCGGCGATATGCGTAATCGATGTGCCGAACGGCTGCTCCCCGCGCGCAACGAGCTGTGCACCCGAGCCGATCGCGAAGGGCTCCAAACTGCCATGACGAACCAGGACCTCGGCCATTGACTGCTCCGATTGACGCGTTGTGTCGCGGGAACGGCGTCGACCGAGTCGGACCGACGCCTCTGTCAGCGCCTTCTCATCGGCAGAACAGGGGCATCGACTGTTGGAAAAATGCGCGATCTGGGGCCGCGCAGTTCATCGAATGCGCCGAAACTCGTCCAAGAAGGCGTCAACGCCGATCCGCTCCTTGACGAATTCGTGCAAACAGCGCAGCAGCGTGCATTCCGAGAAGCCCGGGATCGCCGCAAATCCGTCGAGCGAACGAAGGCCTTCGCACGAGCGCCGCAGGTTCCGCATCGTCGACCGAACGTCCGCCGCGGTGAATCCGCGACCGAGCAGCAGGCCGACTTCGCGGTCCTCGCCATGCCCGCTCGCAGTCATCCAGATCGATGCGCCCCAGACCGCGGAAGCCATGGAGAAGCTCTCGCTGCGCGCGCCGAAGTGCTCGACTCCGAGTTCTTGCAACTGTGCTGCCGCCCGAATGATCAGGCGCGCGAGCACGGTCGTACCGATACCCGCACCGTGTGCACAACCGGCGAGCAGCGCCAGCACGTGCGTCGCAGCGCACGCGAACTCCGTACTCACGACGTCATCTTCCGAATTGAGGATGATGCGATCGCTCGCAAAGAGCGATCGAAGCTCGTACAGGATCTCGGGATCCGCCGAAGAAATCGTCGCCATGAACGGGTCCGAGCTCACGAGATCCCTCGCGAGGGTTTCTCCTGCGAGGACCGCGTATCCGCGCAGTTTGTCGCCGAGGCGCTCCGTCACGATGTCCGAGAGCAACCGGCCGGACGCTGCATCGACGGCACACGTCGACGACACGATGACGACAGGGTGAGTCCAGTGCGCCTCGATGTCGTCGAGCACGGAATGCACTTCCTCGGACGGCATCGCGAGAATCAACACGTCCGACCGACCGATCGCCGAGCAATCGGCTGCGATCTCCACACGATCGTGGATGCGAACATCGGGGTGCAGATGCGAGTGACGACGCTCCCAGCGCAGACATCGCACGAGCTCTGCATCGGTGTCGTAGGCGCGGAGATGCCAGCCGGCAGGCTGACGATCGCCCAACTCCTTGAGGAGCACGAATCCGAACCGACCGATTCCATGAAGGAAGACCTCCTTGGGCGCAGAGGTCGAACGTGGTACTAGGCTGAGCGTGGACATCGTAAGTGCGTTGGTTTCGGATTCGTTCCCATCTTGAACTCCGAAACTCCACCGCCGAGACGCCCGTGTCTCAGTCGGTATCGAACTTCAACGCATGGGGTTCGTTGCGCGCGACCTCGCCACCGGATTGGGCTTCCGATTGGCCGTCCATCTGATCGACGAGGAACCAAGCACCTTGGGTGACAGGTGCGGGAAACATCTCGATACGTCGACTTCGAAGAAGTCGATCGATGACTTGTTCGATGGACGTGCCAACGTCTCCGCTGTACGCGAGCTGTTGCGCAACGCTGTTGTGGATTTCGTCGAGTGTCGCCTGATCGAACTTGTAGAACCCGAGACAGCGTCCCGACGAGCTCTTCTTGGTGAGACTCGTCCCGAGGGCGACGACCTTGTCGCGCTCGACGCTGGCGCGTGGCGACTTGGTGTCCCAAGTATCGAACTCGATCGCACACGTACTGCGGTCGTTCTGAATGAGAGCTTTGAGCAACGCTCCATCGAACGACACGCGCCCGTCGAGAAAGAGCAAGCCACTCGACGATACGAGCACGTCGCGAGCGTCGAACAGCCGATATGCGCTCCCCGACGGCTCATCGCGATCGAGAACGTGAATGAGCAGCTCGAGGTGATTGGCACGACACCATTCCTCGAGTGCGTCGCCGCCACCGCGACAGAGGATCGCGACTTCGAAGACGTGATTCTCGCGCAACGCGCGCAGCGTCGAGTCGATGAGCTTCTCGCCGCGGATCTCACAGAACCCACGATCAGCATCGGGCAACCAGACGACAGCGCGGCACATCACGATGCGGAGCCTCCCTCGTTCGCGTTTGCCTTGACTGGCATCTCGATCGAGCGGTGCAAGAGTCGCTCCCAGAGTTCGCGTGTCGAACTCGCGTTCGCAGTGAAATCGGCGAGCGCCGCGAGACCGGGGCAGGCGGACGTGATGCCTCGAGACATCGCTCCGCGCAACGTCGCGAGGACCGGCACGTCCGTGTGGATTCGCGACCGTTGACCGTAAGTGGCGTCCCCCTCCGTGAGATGCACGACGGCGTCGTCGAGCGTGAACCCGCGGCCGAGCAAGCGGCCGAGCCGTCGGCTCGCCGTCTCATGGAGCATCGCAGAGGGCAACTCGATCGCCCACGGGCCTTGATGGCCTCCGAAGGCCGAAGCCTCGAGTATCTGCTCGCGCTCCGACATCGCGACGATCTCGTCACTGGCGGCGCGAAGCGTCCACGCCCGCGTGCCCGTCGTGAGTTCGGCACCTTCGGTGAGCCCGAGGAGCAGAGCCATGACTTCGGCGAACGCGGCAGCCCATTCGACGGCGCGCACATCCGGGCTGCGCCGTAAGTGCAGATCGCCGTCGACGAGCAGTTCTCCGAGTGCTTCGCGAGCTTCAGCATCCTCGCAGGCGAGCGTCGCATGCGTCGGAGTCACCGATTGCAGATCTCGAGCCGTCAGACCGCCAGCGAGAACCGCGTAGTTCTCCAGGCGCGAACCGAGCCGCGTGGCGATGGCTTCTCCGAGTGTCACTCCGGACGGATCGAGCCCGCGGGACAGTTGCAGGATGCGCAGTGGACCCGCACGCCGCGCAGCGATCGACTGCACCATTTCGACGGTCTTGGCCGCATCGACTGCGAGGACGAACCACTCCGGACCGTTCCAATCGTGGACTTCCCAGGCGTCTTCGATCGCTGGGTCGCGAGCGACGAGACCGTGACGATTCGCGAACGCCTCGCCAGTGGGTGTCGACCCGACGACTGCCATCCCGCTCGCGCGCACTTGGCAGGACGCAGCTTCCTTCGAAACAGGGTCGATGTTCGCCAACTCAGGCGTGGTGAGTGCTGTCATCTGCGATCTTCGCTCGCACGTAATGACCGATGGACCTCGGCACACAACGGAACACGGCAATCCGCCGCTTTCATCGGCATTTCCCGGTCAAGGACTGCAGGGAATACCACGCGAAATGACCGCGACGTGGATCACGCTCGCGTTACTCGGCTGCGGATTCCGACGCCCGATCACCGCGAAACTCGAGGATCGCCGTGTGGATTCGACGGCAGTTCTCCGCGTCCACGTGATCGTGGAACAACCGCCGCGTACGCGTGCGATCGGCTTCGTGATCTTCGGGAGTCTCGAGCGCGCTCGCAATCGCGTCGAAGAAGTCGTCCCAGGTCCGGACTAGCGGGCCGCAGCAGAGCCAATCCCAGTCGTAGTACAACCATCGCTCTCGATCCGCGACCGCGTCGAGCTCTTCTCGGCGAAAGAAGATGATCGGACGGTCGAGCAAGAGGTAGTCGCAGAACGTGTTGGATCCGTCGGTCGCGAAGACATCGAACCCATCCAAGTGGTGGTGCAAGTCTCCACACTCGAACAGGTGCACGCGCTCACACATGGACAATCGCCGCAGCGAGTCCGAACTCGGCACGTGACCGTCACCGAGCGGAACGAAGAGCTCGGCATCGCAGGCCTCGAGCTTCTTGTCGGCTACGCTCGGCTCCAGGTTCGCGAGTGCATCGAAACTCGAGTGCGTGAAGCTCGTCGCCAAACCACCGGGCATATAGAGGACACGTCGCGGCCCGAGCCGCACACGAAGCTGCCGCTGCACCATGAGGTCGGTACGAGCGAGGCCCGTCACGGCGATACGATCCCGCGTCGTCCCGTACGCGCTCAGCGCATTCGGAATCGCGTGCGTCGACGCGACGGTGAGCAGATCGAATCGATCCGTCTCGCTCGGAAGGAGATGGTCGAGCATGCCGCGACACCAGGAGGCGAAGCGACGAACGGGCCCGGCATGGATCGGTCCGGCGTGGAGATCTCTTCCGGTTCGTGCGAGCGGCGTCCCTCTCCCGACCTGGACCACCGTGGTACCCCCACCGAGTACGAAGCGGTGCAGGTCTCGGGTGGAACCGTGGCTCGTGACCGCCACACTCGCGCGCATGTGGATTTTCGTGCTCTCCCACGAAAACGTGGAGGCGACATCGAGCCCACGTTCTTGGAGCTTTGCGAGCACGTCCGCGTCGTGCGTCACCCAGACGCACCGCACGCCGGGATGGTGCAGCGCCATCCATTGGAAGAAATGGCGTGCATTGTCGGCATAGTCCTCGCCCCGACAGCCACCGAAGACCCAGAGGTCGGGCTTCTTCGGCACGAAGTGCGAGACGACGCGTAAGGGCGTGTAGAGGAATGCAGCGAGATAGCCACGGCAGACTTCGAGCGTCGTGCGTCGCAAGGAACTTCCGTGCGCGGACCGACCCGTTGGAGGCTGCGCCGTCGTGACGTGCCGATGGGGAGGACGTTCGGTGACACCTGTCGCAGTCATGATCTCCGGCCATGATCGACGGAAAGCCCTCCCGGACTTGCGCCGAAAAGCACGACACCGTGCCCGTAGGATGGCGCCGCGATGCTGCTATGGTCTCGCGAATGGCAGGGATCGACACGCTTGCATGGTTCGACGGTGAAATTCGCAATCTCCAAGAGATTCGCGTCTCACCCCTCGCGCACGCATTGCACTACGGCACGGGCGCTTTCGAAGGGATTCGCTGCTACCGCCAGGCGAGCGGACGAGGTGGCGTATTCCGTCTTCGTGAACACATGGAGCGCCTGTCGACATCGTGCCGCATTCTCGGTGTTTCGATTCCGTACGATACGGTCACGCTTTGCGAAGCCACGCTCGAGACGCTGCGCGCCAACTCCTTCGACGCAGCCTACATTCGTCCACTGGTCTTCATGGGTGAAGGCGCAATGGGCGTGGCGGGCGGCGACAACCCGATTCACACGCTGATCGCCGTGTGGCAATGGGGAAGCTATCTCGGTGACGACGGGATGAAGCACGGGATCAAGACCTTGATCACGAGCTACGAACGCACGACGGGAAATGCGGCGCCGATCCGCGGCAAACTCACGGGGCAGTACATCCAATCGTTCATGGCCAAGCGTCAGGTGCGTGCCTTGGGCATCGACGAAGGCCTCCTGATCGACCGGGACGGCTACTTGTCGGAAGCCACCGGCGAAAATCTCTTCGTCGTCGTCGATGGCACGATCTTCACCGCACCTGACAGTTCACCGATCCTGCACGGCATCACGCGGGACACGGTTCTGACCATCGCCGCCGACCTCAAGATTCCGGTGCGTCTCGAGCGCTTCGGGCGCAGCGAACTCTACCGAGCGGATGAAGCGTTCCTGAGCGGCACCGCCGCCGAGATCACACCCGTCCGCGCTGTCGATGATCGGACTCTGCGCGTGAGCCCCGGCCCCGTGACCAAGGCGATCCAGTCGACCTACCTCGAACTCGTGCGCGGCAACGGCCCTCGAGCAACCGAGTGGATCACGGAAGTTTGAACTTCGCGAGCAACTCCGCGTAGTTCTCGGCCCCGCCAGTGATCCCGGTTCGATATTCCTCGAGGTGGCGCGCTGCAGCGAGTTCTTTGGGAGGAATACCGAACTCCTTCGCGCGCCCTTCGAGATCCAACATGCGCTTGCGGAAGTCGTGCGGGAAGGCGTCGTACAAGAACGCATTCGGCAGTTCTTTGACGATGGTCCTGAAGAGGCGCTTTTCGTCCTTCTCGTTGTAGAACGACCGCGTGATCTTCGAAGCGGCTTTCGCGTGCGCTGCGATCACGTCGTCGAGAGACAGCTCCTTAGCGAACTCTTCGAACGCATCGACGCCCCGGAAGTCCTCACGGCATGCGAGTAGCCACTCGATCCATGGCTTGATCGTCTTCTTTGCACCGCGCGCCTTCGCGGACACGAGCACGAGGCTCGACTTGTTCTTCAGGAGTTTCGACAGGGCGGCCACATGGAGCTTGGCGTGGTTCTCGATCGCGCTCGTGAGCTTCGCGGCTCGCGCGAGCTCTCCCGCATCCGCTTTCGCGAAGTCGCCGCCGCTCTCGAATCGCCGCAGCACGCGCCTCGCTGCCGAGAACGCAGGCGCCGTCTTCCATTGATAACGATCCGGCTTCTTGGGCTCGAGCATCTCCCGCACTTGTGCGATCGCATGCTCCGCAGTGGCGCAAGTCATACCGTCGCAGAACGCGATCATCTCGTGCGTGCGCACTTCGTTCGGCCAGTGGTTGTAGAACTCGAGGCGTCGCAGCTGCATCTGGAAACCGCGCTTCTCGTACGCGTCCCGCGTCCCGACGGATTGTCCGTACGGCACGACCGGGTCCGAAGACCCGTGTTGGACGACGAGCGGAATCGACGCGAGTGCCTTGGGAGTCGCCGAACTCGCCCAAGCACCGGAGGCGTGCGCAACGACGCCAGCGATCTCCTTGGGGAACGCACCCGCGAAGTCGAGTACGAAGAACCCGCCCTGGCTGTGCCCGTAGAGGAAGACCCGCGTCGGATCGAAGAGCTCTCGCAGCTCGTTCAAGAAACCACGAAACGCCTTGCGATCGCCGTCCTCACCGAGAAAGAGCCGGGACTCGCCCTGCCCTGGCGACGGGCCGGACACCGAGACGAGGACGTTGTCCGGGCGAAGCACTTGCGGGGAGTGGTTCGCGTGCCCCCATCGATAGTCGAGCCCCGTGCCATGGCAGATCACGACGAGGGAGCGTGCGTCCTTCTCGGCACCGTCCTTTTCCGCACCCGGCTTGGCGAACCAACCCTTCTTTTTGGCACCGAATACGTGAAGTCGAGCCCACCCTTGGACTTCCACTTGTAGACGACGTGTGGCTTGCACGACTTGTCCGGCGCGCGTTCGTCGGTTTTCTGCTCGGTGCCGTCGACGTGAGGAGTCGCGCCGAGGCGTGCGGTCAGTGGAAGGAACGCGAAGAGGACCGGCAAGACATCGAGCTTCGGATTTCGGTGCATCACGCGGCTACCATAGCCCGCATGAACGCTAGCGGTGTACCTGTCGATTGCGGTCTACCTGACGAGGAACCCGATGCACGAGCCGTCGCGTTCAAGAGCCTCGGTTGTCGTGTCAATTTCGAAGAGATCGAATGTCTGCGCGGTCGTTTCGTCGACGCAGGATGGCGTTCCGTCGACTTCGACCAGGCTGCCGATCTCTATGTGATCAACACGTGCACCGTGACGGGTCTCGCGGATGCCGAGTCGCGCAAGACCGTGCGACGAGCCGTGAGGCGCAAGCGCGCCGGCGGCCTCGTCGTCGTCACCGGATGCTACGCACAGCGAGACCCTGAAGCGCTCGCTGCACTCGACGGTGTCGATCTCGTTCTCGGCAACAAGGAGAAGGGGCAGCTCTTCGACCACGTCGAGCGGTTCCGACTGGACCGTCGTCTCGCAGGCGAAATCTGGGTCGACAGCGAGCCGACCACCGAAAGCTTTCTGAGCCACGGCTCCGCACGCGGGCATGGCGAACAAGGTTCCCTGCGAACCCGCGCGACGTTGAAGATCCAGGACGGCTGCGACGAGCGCTGCACGTATTGCATCATCCCGACGGTACGCGGCGCGAGTGTGAGTCGACCGCTCGAGAACGTCACGGGCGAAGCGCGTCATCTCCAGCGATCGGGCTATCGCGAACTGGCACTCACGGGCGTCAACACCGGATCCTGGGGTCGCGACTTCGCGCGCACGGGTCGGGGCGACGCCACATCGCTCGCGACGCTCGTTCGCGAACTCCAGCACGTCGGCGACACACGGATGCGCTTCCGACTCAACTCGCTCGAACCCGATACTGTCACGGACGAGTTGCTGGACGCGATCGAAGCCTCGCCCGCGTTCGCGAGACACTTTCACGTTCCACTCCAGCACGGCGACAGCGCGATGCTGCGACGCATGGGGCGCAACTACGATGCGGCGATGTACGCCGACACGATTCGACGGATTCACGCACGCTTTCCAGAAGCGTCGATCGGCGCGGACGTGATGGTCGGCTTTCCCGGTGAGGACGAGGATCGATTCCTGTCCGGTCGAGACTTGATCCAATCCTTGCCGCTCACGTATCTGCACGTGTTCACCTACTCACAGCGCGAAGGAACCGCTGCGACGCGCATGCCCGACCACGTTGCCGAAGACGTCAAGCGTGCTCGAAGCCAGGACCTGCACCGACTCGAGGACGACTTGCGTCGTGTCTTCCTCGCAGACCGGAGCGGCTCCGAGGAGTTGCTCCTCGTCGAGGGCAAACGCGGACCACGAGGAGGCTTGACTGGCCTCACCGGCAACTACATTCGCTGCGAACTTCCGGTGGATTGCGACGCGAGCGAGAACGAGTTCGTGCACGTGACCATCGAGGACCGCGGCGATCCGCGGCTCGCGGGCGCGACGCCTGTCGCGAGCCCGAATGGCTGTCTCGACGTTTCGAAGAGTTTTTCGCAGCGCCTGTAGAATTCGCGAAACTCTCAGTCACGAACGGAATCGACTGCGCAGAACGAAGCATACGATCGCACCTCAACCCCAATACCAGCGACGCATCGACCGTCGCGATCTCGAGGTGCACTCCTGCTTTATCGATCCGCACTCTATCCGTGCGCAGTACTCGCTCTTTGTCTCGGTTCGACTCGAACGCAATCACCGCAATTGTTGCGCGACATCGAGCCCTTCTCGCTCGCCAATAGTAGCTACCCGACCCATGGACGCACGTTTGGACCGGCAGGCGCGAAGGTTCGTGACTTCGTGACGATCGGCGATACGTGCTTCTTCGTGGCGAGCAACGACACCCTCGGAAGCGAACTCTGGCGAAGCGATGGAACGGATCTCGGAACCGTACTCGTAAAGGACATCAATGCGGGATCCGGCAACGCATCGATCGGGCACTTGATCGTCGCCGGTTCGAAGTTGTTCTTCACCGCTGACGACGGAGTACACGGTCGAGAGCTGTGGATATCGGACGGCACTGCATCGGGCACGTCCTTGGTCAAGGACATTCGGGGCGGCTCGAGTTCGAGCAACGTGTCGTACCTCACGACAACGCCGAGTGGCCGCATCTTCTTTCGCGCAGATGACGGCACCACGGGAATCGAACCGTGGACGTCCGATGGGACACCTGCCGGCACACGCCTGATCGCGGACCTCCGGCCCGGGCCTGCCTCGAGCAACTGTTCTTACTTCTATCCACTCGATGAGACATCGGTCCTCTTCGGTGCGAACGATGGAACATCAGGATTCGAAGTCTGGAGGTCCGACGGCACATCTGCAGGCACGAAGCTCGTGAAGGACATCTGGCCCGGCGCGTCCGGCGGATCTCCACGCTACTTCCATCGACTGGGAAATCGCATCGTCTTTCGCTGCGACGACGGTGATCACGGGATCGAGCCGTGGATCACCGACGGAACGGAAGCAGGCACGTCGTTACTTCGGGACATTCGGCCCGGAAGTGCGGACAGCGTTCCGAACTTGGACTACAGCGTCGTACTCGGTGGTTTCCTGTACTTCGTCGCCAACGATGGATCGACGGGCAACGAAGTCTGGAGGACCGACGGTACGACGGCAGGCACATCGCTGGTCGCGGATATCAACGACGGCACTGCGAGTTCGAATCCGCTGTGGTTCACGGCCGTCGGTTCGACTCTCTATTTCTCGGCATTGACGTCTCAATACGGCTACGAGGTATGGTCCTCGGATGGAACTGCTGCAGGAACACGCCTGGTAGCCGACATCGCACAGGGATCGTCCTCGTCCTCACCGATGTACCTGACGGCGTTCGGACCTCTGCTGATGTTCGCCGCCTACACCCAGAGTCTCGGTGGCGAATTCTACGTCACGGACGGGACGAGTACCGGGACAAGGCTCGTCAAGGACTCCATGCCGGGCAGCTTGACCGGAGATCCACGCTACCTGACCCGGCTCGGCTCGAAGGTCATCATGACGTTGACCAGCGATGGAATGGTCGGGAGCGAGTTGCACACGAGTGATGGAACGAAAGCGGGGACCACGCTCGTTCACGACGTCTTCCCTGGCGGTGTCCCACGCGATTCCGCCCCACACTCGTTCGCGGCCAATGGCGGCTTTCTCTATTTCAGTGCCACCGAAGAAACACACGGGCGCGAGTTGTGGCGTACCGATGGAACTCCGAACGGCACGACGCTGGTTGCAGACCTCGTTGTGGGTCCGTCATCGAAGGATCCGCTCAACCTGTTGCGGTTCGAGAATGCTCTGTGGTTCTTCAGCGCCAATGAACTCTGGAAAACCGATGGAACTGCCGCGGGAACCACGTTGGTGGCAACCCTGCCATTCTTCGGACCATTCGGCGCAACGGTGCGTGAAGCAGTCGTGTATCGCGACAAGATCTTCTTCAACTACGACGACGGCTTGAGCGGTTTCGAGTTGTGGGTCTCGGACGGGACGGTAGCTGGCACGACGCAGCTCCTGGACCTGGAAGCCGGACGCTCGCACAGCTCTCCGAGTTCGTTTTGCATGCTCGGGGGGAAACTGCTCTTCAGCGCGACCGTCAGCGCCACAGGAGAAGAACTCTACGTGAGTGATGGCACCGTCGCGGGCACGACACTCCTGAAGGACATCCGTCCGGGCACGGCGTCGAGTTCGCCGAACTACCTCGTTCGGTGGCGCGACAAGTGCTTCTTCACTGCCACCGGTGACCCGTCACAAGGTGCGGAGCTCTGGATGACGGACGGTACGAGCGCCGGAACGTCTCTCGTCAAGGACATCTGGCCCGGCTTCATGAGTTCGACACCGTACAGCCTGACGGCATCGGATGACGGCGTCTACTTCTCGGCACGCACGGAGAACGCGGGACGCGAACTCTGGAAGACGGATGGCACGGCTGCAGGAACTCGACTCGTCGCGGATATCAATCGCGGTGCAGGAGCCAGCATGCAGTTCCTCGCCGCGACCGTCGCGCTCGGCAAGAATCTCTTCTTCGCGGCCGACGACGGAGTCCACGGTTTCGAACCCTGGATCACCGATGGTACGGAAGCCGGGACGAAGATGATCGCCGACATGATGCCGGGATCGGCGGGATGCGAACTGCAACGCGCAGCTCACGTCTTCGGCAAAGTCGTCTTCGGTGCGGCAACGCCGACAACCGGCGTCGAACCCCACGTCTGGGAGCCGGGGTTGGCGACCTCCGTCCCGTTCGGAGAAATCTGCGGCCCCCTCTATCCGTGGATCGAGTCGACGGCACCGGTCATCGGCACCGACGCGATCTTCACGAACACCGTTCCGGGCGCGACGGTCGGCGTCCTCGCGATCAACGCAACGGTCACTCCCAAGACCTTGCTCGGTTGCAACGACTATGCGGACATCCTCACGTCGACGTTCATCCGCCAGATCTTCGGATCGAGCACGAAGATCTTGATCCCGGTCACACCTTCGGTAGTTGGAGTCGACGTGCAGTGGCAAGCTTGGTACGTGACGCCCAACCTCGTCGTCCCGGTCCACTCGTCGAACGGCGTTGCCTGGCACGTCGGCAAATGACCCGACACGACCACGACGCGACCGCACGATCGAAGGTTTGGATCCACTCGGCGGTGACACGGCTGCGATACGTCGGCGGGGTATCCGCGTCCTGGGCAACCAGGTCGTGCCTCGACGACATGGCCAGCAGAATGGCGACGACGATCCAGGGGAAACAGCGTTGTGCTCGTCGTGGGACCGGTTGCGGTCGAGTCCGACAAGGCACAAGATCATGTCCGATATACGCACCTTCGGAAACCCGCCATGAATCGCACGTCGCAAATCGCTCGTTCTCTCGCTCGCACATCGTTCGCGTCTCTCCTTCTCGCTTCCGTCGTCAGCGCTTTGCTCGGCTCACGGGTCGCTGCGCAAATCTTGGTCCCTCCGTACGATTCTGCGTACAGCGTGGTGACATTGGGCACACCTCCGAGCGTTCCGGTGCGGCTCGGCGGGGTCGCGTTCAAGCCAGGGGACCGGGATGCGATCTATGTGGGCGGCAACGCCAACGCGGGTACGGGTGCCGTCTATCGAGTCCCCGTGACCCGCGATGCCCAGAACCACATCACGGCGTTCTCTGGCCCGGGCGTGAAGTTCGCCGACGCGCCCAACATCGACGGCGGCTTGCAGTTCGGTCCTGGCGGTGTGCTGTTCTTCACGCGCTACAACACGCACGCGCTCGGCATGATCAAGCCGAACAGCGCGTCGATGGACAAGAGCGTTTCCCTCGCCATCAGTGGATTCAAGGGCTCCGTCGGCTCGTTGACCTTCATTCCCGCAGGATTTCCGAACGCTGGCCAGCTCAAGCTCGCGTCCTACAACTCGGGCAACATCGCGACGGCCACACTGGCGCCGGACACTTCGGGAACGTTCGACATCGCTAGTCTGACCGTCGGCACTTCGATCTCCGGTGGACCCGAGGGAATCTTCTACGTGCAGCCAGGGTCGCCGCTGATCCAGGACTTCAAGACGATGGCGATCTGCGAGTACGGCAATGGCGACATCTCGTTCTACGACATCGACGCCAACGGTGATCCGCTCTCTGCGACTCGCAGACGCTTCATTCGCGGATTGTCCGGATGTGAAGGCGCAGCAATCGATCCACTCTCGGGTGACTTCATCTTCTCGACGTTCGGCGCGTCCAACAAGATCGTCGCCGTGCGAGGCTTCGGTCTTCCTTGCGGAGCGACGCAGTTCTACGGCCAGGGCCTGCCAGGGTCCGGAAACAAGATTCCGGTGATCGATCACCAAGGCTGCTTCGCGAGACGACAGGACATCGCGATCACGACCGATGGCACGCCGCTAGCGCCAGGCGCGATGGTCGTCGGCATCGCACCGCTGTCGGCGCCGGTCTTCGGAGGGACGTTGCTCGTCACGCCGCTGTTCCTCGTCACGCACGTCACCAACTCCCTCGGCGTGTACTCGATGGCCCTCCAGATCCCCGACGACACGAATCTGCTGAACACCGATTTCTTCTTCCAGGCGATCTACCTCGACTCGGGTGCCACGCAAAACTTCTCGTTCACGCGCGGCTTGAAGCTCCAGGTGCGTTGAGTCGAACCCCTGCCTGCCGGCTCACGGCCGCAGCGGAACGCCGCGTCGCGCGAGCCAGCCCTTGATCGAGGCGACGCTGTGTTCGTCGTCGTGGAAGATCGATGCAGCGAGCACCGCGGTCGCGCCGGCCTGGATGGCCTCTTGCATGTGTGCTGGCGAAGCCGCGCCGCCGCTGACCACGAGGGGTAGCGAACAGACCTCGCGGACCGCGCGAATCAACTCGAGGTCGTAGCCACGTTTCGTGCCGTCGCGATCGCGACTCGAGAGCAGGATCTCGCCAGCTCCCTGCTGGGCTCCTTCACGCACCCACTCGATGACGTCTTGCCCGCTGTCGTCTTGTCCACCACGGAACAACACGTTCCAACCCCCGCCTTCTCGGACGGCCGCATCGATCGCGAGCACGATGCACTGCCGACCGAACATGGACACGAGCTCGGACAACAGTCCGCGATGCGTGATGGCTCGACTGTCGATCGCGACCTTGTCCGCACCCGCATCGAAGAGGCGGCGCGCATCCTCGATGCCGACGGCGCCGCCGACGACCGTCAGCGGAATCGCGAGCCGAGAGCGAAGATCCCGCACGACGCTGACGGCGAACGCATGCCCCGTGCGCGTCGCCGACACATCGGTCACGACGATCTCGTCGGCGCCCTGCAGTTCGTACGCACTCGCGAGTTCGAGCGGATCACCGGCATCGTCGAGGCTGCTCATGTGCACGCGACGCACGACGCGTCCGTTCTCCACGTCGAGTGACGGGATCACACGGATGGTCGGACCGCCTCGCGCCGTGGGCGACTGGCCTTCGAGCCACGTGCGTAGGAGTCGTCGTCCGTACCCCCCACTCAGCTCGGGATGAAACTGACACGCCACGACCTCGGCGCTCTCGAACCCGGCGACGAAGCGCCCGCCATAGTCGGCGAACGCTGCGTGGAATCCCTCTGGGCGACTCTCGAGCGCGAACGTGTTCGCGAAGAACGCCCATCCATCGAACAAGAACCGACACGGCCGGTCCGGCAGGATCCGACTCCACCCGATCTGTGGCTGCGGCAGAGTCCCGCCACGAGAGTCGAGGCGGCGCGCGACGCCCGGCACGATGCCTAACCCTGTGCTGCGTGGTGACTCCTCGCTCCCTTCGAGCAAGAGATGGAGGCCGAGCGAGATCGCGAGCAGGGATCGCCCGCGGCGTACGTGTTCTTGCAGCGCGACATCGAACCCCGAGTCCCGAAGACGCTGCATGCCTGCAGCGAAGGAGCCGACCCCGGGCAGCACGACGCGCTCCGCCTCGAACACCTCCTCGGCGGTCTCCGCGACGTTCGCGTCGACTCCGAGGCGATGAAAGGCGGCAAGCACCGACCTCGTGTTGGCGTCCCCCGTCGGGACGATGCACACTTCGTTCTTCGGGTTCACTTGGCTCATCGGTTCACGACACGGCAGTCCTTGGATCGTCGGTCACGGTTTCTCCTGACGATCGCTCCGCGTAGGACGATCGAACGGCAATAGCCGCGAGGATGCAGAAGACGGCAAGGCCCGCCGCGTATCCCTGGAACACAGCGTACCACTCTGCAAGTCGGACTCCGATCAGTCCCTTGTGAGGCACGGTGAGTGTCACGAAGAACGCGATGATGGCCACACGCGACCACACACGCGCTCTTCGACCGATTCGTCGATTCGCTGCAAGATCGAGGAGCGCGACGAGCATCGGCAAACACCACACGTAGTAGTGCTTCCATGCCAGCGGGGACACGAGGACCATGACCGATAGCACGAGACCGACCTCGGCAAGAACGGTGTCATCGAGAACCTCCGTCGATCGCCGCGAAGATCGCCGCGAGAACCACGGCGGAATGGCCCATGCGCAGACGAGCACGAACAAGAACGTGAAGATTCCGACAACGACTTCCCTGGATCTCCACAGCCTGTCGCCGTACGCGAAGTTGCGCACACCATCGAAACGTCTGGCCTCGATCGCGTCTGCCTCGGAGGCGATGCCGACATCGTAGTGCGGTGCGATGCTGGCGAGCACGAGCGGTCGCAACGATTGGTGGAACGGGTGATGACTCGACGCCGCGGTGTCCTCGCGCAACATCGCGACATAGTCCTGCATGTGCGAACGCGTCATGTCGATTCCGTGGATCGATGCCGGCAGCGCGAACGATGCAGCGATTCCGATCACGAAGCCCGCTGCCACGCGACCG
Organism: Planctomycetota bacterium; assembly: GCA_020426005.1. Taxonomy (GTDB): domain Bacteria; phylum Planctomycetota; class UBA1135; order UBA1135; genus JACKHW01. Next base: position 36,374 of record JAGQQW010000009.1, read on the forward strand.
CGCCCCGTCCAGAGAGCCCACGGCAGCAACACGATCGGGAAGAGCTTGATCGCGGCCGCGATTCCGAAAAGCGCTCCCGCTGCGAGCGGTCGACGCGATCGGCAGAAGTAGGCTCCCAGCACGAGCAGCCACAACAAGAAGAAGCCGGTCTGGGCGTATTTGACGAGAAGATGCGCGAACGGCGCGACGAGCACGAGCGCCAGCAGCGCGGCACCGTGAGACAACGCGATCATGCGGGAGAGCAAGAACAGCGCATGCGCGAGCAGCACGAACGACACGGCGACCCATAGCGCTTGCGCAATGCCCTCCGGCAGCGCGGCGAACGGCCTCATCAGCACGAGAAAGACGAGACCATGCTTGTTGGGCATCTCGTCCTTGGCATCGAGCTGGGGAAAGAAAACGCGCTCTCCGGCAGCAAGGCGTCCGGCAGCGACCCGGATGCCACGAAAGTCCCCTGAGATCTGCGCCTTCGACAGAGGCTTCGCGATCATCCAACACGCGTAGAGGGCGAGGAGGACGACGACGATCTTCGAATGTCGCTCGAAGAACGAGACCAGCACGTTGTCAGAGGAGTCGGCCAAGGAAAGAAGTCGCGCTTCTCTCGAATCGAGACAGTCCGAAAAAGCTCTGGAAGCGTATCGTGGTATGCGAAGAATCTGTGGTCTACCTCTCCCCAGGCGACGATCTGTCGCCGCCATGCCTTTCCCCGATCGGATTCGATCCTACGAATCCAAGCAGCCCGTCGATGCAGTCTGAACGAACGCAGTTCGCGCTCGCCGGCCTTCGCCGATGCGCTGTTAGGCACACTCCGGCCCGATCGGCGACCTCGGTCGCCGATCGGGCCTGTTGGAACATCCATGGTCTCGAAGAAGCCTGACGACACCAAGAAACCTACGAAACGCGCCGCAGCCAAGCGTGGCGCGGCGACGACGAAACGATCCACGAGCACCAAGCGTTCGACCACGACGAAGCGATCGACCACCGCTGCCCCGGTGACCGATCAGCGACTCGCGACGGCGCAGGAACGACTCGGCTACACGTTCAAGAATCTCGACTTGCTGACGCGGGCTCTCTGCCATTCGTCGACGCGCAACGAAGGATTCGCGAGCAACGAACGCCTCGAGTTCCTCGGTGACGCCGTGCTGTCGTTGCTCGTGTCGTGGTTCTTGTACGAAGGTCTCCCCGACGCGAACGAAGGCGAGCTCTCCGCACGCCGAGTGCAGATGACGCGCGGCGAACACCTCGCCACGATCGCCGAACGCATCGGGCTCAGCCAACTCATCCGCACTGGCAAGAACCAGGATCTCGAGCCGACGGCTTCGATGCAGAGCGATCTCATCGAAGCGTGCCTCGGAGCGATCTTCCTGGACGGCGGTCTCGACGCCGCGCAGAGCTTCGTGCTCTCGCACGTCATCGCGGCACCGAAGGGTGGCGAGATGAAGGCGGCGGCTCCCGAGGCGTACACGGACGCGAAGTCCCAACTGCAGCACTTCACGCTCGCACGGAGACTCGGGCTGCCCGAGTATCGCGAAGTCAGTGTCGAGGGTCCGGCGCACGCGCAGATGTTCACGATGGAGGTCCTCGTCGCCGACAAAGTGCTCGGTACGGGCTCCGGATCGAGCAAGAAGACCGCTCAGCAAGCCGCCGCGCAGCAAGCATTCGACGTCTTGCGTGAAGCCGAGAGTCGCGCCGGCCCGGCGAATGGCGATGATGCGGGCGATGGCCCCGAGGACTCCTGACGCACGCGGCACGCGAACCGATGCTCGCGTAGACAGACGCCCACAGAATGCGATCGCGCTGCGCGACGCATTCGGGCGCATGGACGCAATCGCGAACCTGCCCGCCGAATCGAGGGGGAAGCCCGTCGCATTGGCCCGCCTGGCTGGTTCGGCGAAGGCGCTCCTCGTCGCCGTTCTCCGTGAGCGGAACCCCCGCCCGATCGTGGTCTGCTGTGTGGACCAGGACGACCTGTTCGAGTGGCAAGGCGATCTGTCGCTGTTCTCCACCGCGCGTCCAGGGCGACGAGAACCACTCGCGCTTCCCGAGCTCGAGCGGGACGAAAACCTCGAACCTGCCCCCAAGTCGCTGCTCGCGCGCAGCCTCTTGGTGCAGGACATCGGTCCGGGTGATGTCCTGCTGACCGATATGAGCGCTCTTCTCGCTCCGATCGCGACGCGGGAAGACACGACGATCGACGCGCGCCTGGCCCTCCGCACGTCGACGAGACTCGATGTCGACGCGTTGATTCGGCTCGCCGAGGACCACGCGCTGAGGCGCGTGCCGCACGTGCTCGCGACCGGCGAGTTCGCGAGACGCGGCGACGTCATCGATATCTGGCTCGAGACCGAACGACGCCCGCTGCGTATCGAACTCTTCGACGACGAGATCGAGTCGCTGCGTGGCTTCGACCCGGCGACGCAGACATCCACGGACTGGCTCGACGAAACGGAACTCGTCTTCACGAAAGGGGTCGCGCACGCGCAGCACGGCGGTTCCGTCGCCGCGAACGAGCCCGCGAGCCGTCTCGCGTTTCCGCTCGACTACGTACCGGACGATACGCTCGTCATCGTGGTCGAGCCGGTGCGCTTCGAAGAGCAGCTTTCGCGCTTCACGCTGCGAGCCGGCACCGTTTCGAAACCGGTCGCCGCGTTCGAGCACGCACTCGCACGGCTCGCGTCCTATTCGATCTCGACGCTCCCCGCGCCGGGCGCGCACGATTGTGGCGTCGAACTCCCGCGCATCGCACCGCTCGAGAGCTGGGACCTCAAGGGCCGCTTGCTCGCGACGACGAAGTTGCGCGACCACCTGCTGCTCGTGCTGCGAAGCGAACCCGAGGTGCGCCGCACACTCGCACTCGCACGCGAGACGATCGGCGATGTGCCACTCGCCGCCATCGCGGGCGAACTCTCCCGTGGTTTCCGCATTCCGGACCTCGAATGCACGGTCCTCGGGCACGCCGAGTTCTTCGGTACCGGCACGTTGCGGCGACGCCCGACGCGCAGCAAGCGGAAGGAACCGATCGCCAGCACGGCGCTCACGAGCTTCTTCGAACTCTCGACCGGAGACCTCGTCGTGCACGCGGTCCACGGCATCGCGAAGTTCTTGGGTATCGAGCGCGTCGCACGCGGCACCGGAGGCGGAACCGAGGACCATTTGCGCCTCGTGTTCCGCGACGATGTCGAAGTGCTCGTTCCGGCGAGCAAGATCGATCTCGTCCAGAAGTACGTCGGCGCGGGTGGCGCGCTCGCGCCGAGACTCGACAAGCTCGGCGGGAAAGCGTTCTCCAAGCGCAAGCTGCAGGTCGTCAAGGCTCTGCACGACATGGCCGCCGACCTGCTCGACGTGCAGCTGCGGCGTCAAGCGATGCGGGGCTTCGCGTGTCCTCCCGAGGACTCGCTCTACACGGAGTTCGAGAACGCGTTCGCGTACACCGATACGCCCGATCAGGGCAAAGCGAGCACCGAGATCCTGCGCGACCTGCGTCAGGAGCGCCCGATGGACCGACTGCTGTGCGGCGACGTCGGCTTCGGAAAGACCGAAATGGCCATGCGCGCGGCGTTCTGCGTCGCTTCTGCCGGACGTCAGGTCGCGATGCTCGTGCCGACCACGTTGCTCGCCGAACAGCACGGTCGCACGTTTCGCGATCGCTTCGCGAGCTTCCCGATGCGTGTCGAGGTCCTGTCGCGCCTCCAGAAACCGAAGGAGAGTCGTGAGATCCTCGATGGCCTGTCGCGCGGGTCCGTCGACATCGTCATCGGCACGCACAAGCTCCTCGCGAAGAGCGTGAAGTTCAAAGACCTCGGCCTGCTCCTCATCGACGAGGAGCAGCGCTTCGGCGTCGCGCACAAGGAGAAGATCCGACAACTTCGAGCGCACGTCGACGTGCTGACGCTGACCGCGACACCGATCCCGCGCACGCTGCACATGTCCCTGCTCGGTATCAAGGACATCTCTTCGCTGTCGACTCCACCACCGGGTCGCCAGGAGATCGAGACACAGGTCGTGCACAAGTCGAGTTCGGTGATCCGCAACGCGATCCTGCGCGAACTCGCGCGTGGCGGGCAGGTCTTCTTCTTGCACAACAAGGTCTACGACATCCAGATCGTCAAGCGCGAGCTCGAGGACCTCGTGCCCGAGGCACGCTTCGTCGTCGGCCACGGTCAAATGACGGAGAAGGAACTCCTCGCCGCGATGCGCCGCTTCGTGAACGGCGACGCCGACGTCCTCCTGTCGACGACGATCGTCGAAAGTGGCATCGACATTCCACGCGCCAACACGATCTTGATCGACAACGCGAGCGACTTCGGGCTGGCCGATCTCCACCAGCTTCGCGGGCGCGTCGGCCGCGACGTGCACAAGGCGCACTGCCTTCTGCTCGTCGATCCGACACGGCCACAGACACCGGACGCGCGCAACCGCCTCCAAGCGATGTCGAAGTTCTCGGGCCTCGGCGCCGGGTTCCAGATCGCGATGCGCGACCTCGAGATCCGCGGAACCGGCAACCTGCTCGGCCCCGAACAATCCGGCCACATCGCCGCGATCGGCTACGACATGTATTGCAAGTTGCTGCAAGCCGCAGCGATGCGCACGCAGAGCCCGACGGAGCACCAGGAGACCGACGTCGAACTCGTCGACGCGCGCGAAGTCGACGTCGATCTCGGTGTCGAAGCGTTCCTGCCCGAGTCCTTCGCTCCCGATCAGCGTATGCGACTCGCGTTGTTGCGCGAGATGGACGGCGCCACTGACACCGAGAGTTTCGATCGAATTCACGCATCGTTGCGGGATCGATTCGGACGTCTCCCGGCTCCCGCTCGCAACCTGCTGCGCCTGTTCTTCGTCAAGCATCGGCTCGGGGGAATGGGCGTCACGGGAGTGCGGTTCCAGCCTCCCGATCAACTCCTCGTCCGCCATGCCTCGGGGCGCGGTCCGCACGGCGCTTGGTTGCGTGCGTTCGACGATGTCCGTCCGATCAGCCCCGACAAGACGTGCCTGGTGATCGACCGGGTCACGGCTCGACAGGCGGTAGCCGAACTCCCGGACGCGGTGCTCGCCAAACTCACCGAATGCCTGCGCAGCGGCGGTTCGGGCTTGCAGCGGGCAGCGAGCGACGCTCCGATGCCTCGCAAGAAAACGCGGGGGCAGCGACGGCGACGCGGCGCTCGCGACGGGAGGAATCCGAATGACTCGTGACCGAACGCTCACGGTGCGCCCGCATCGACCATGCATGCCCATCCGGCTCGGCGCTCTCGCCACGTGGGTCGTCATCGAGGCTTTCGTTGCGACGGCGTGCTCGACCGGTCCGACGGTCCCGGACGCACCCGAGACGACGGTCCTCGAGCAGCCCACGCCCCAGGGCAAGCCAGACTCGGACTCGACCACGGACGTCTCGTCTCCCGACTCTGCCGCCGGGTCCGGCAACGCTCCATCGGCACACGACGAGGTCTTGTTCGACGAGGTGCTCGCCATCGTCAATGCCGATGTCGTCACACGATCCCAGATCCAGGAATCGCTCGCTCTCGAAGCCGACACGCTGCTTCGCAACCGCTCCGGCGACGGCGCGAGCAACCGCCTCACACCGGCTGAAATGGCCGATATCGAGCGCAAGCTCGTGCGGCTCCGCGTCCGTGACCATCTGCTGGCCGACAGCGTCGACACGCTCGGCGTCGACCCCAGACGCGTCGAGAGCATCGTGAACCGCCTCGTCGACGAACGACTGGCAGCCGAAGAGCGCGAGGCGGGCGGTGCGCTTCAGTATCTCGAGCGGCTGAAAGAACGGAGCACGACCTACGAAAGTCGTCGCGACGAGCTGCGGTCGGAGTTTCGCCGCCAGATCGCGTTCAGCGAGCACCTGAAAGAAGCTCGCGTCGCGAGCCAGCTCCTCGTCTCACCACGCGAACTCCGTCAGTACTACGACGCGCACAAGGACGCCTTCACGCGGAAGGACAGCGCCGACCTCGAGCTCCTGCGCTTCCCGGCAACGACCGACGCATCGGTCATCCAGAAGGCGAAGGAGGGCCTCGCCAGCGGTGCGAACTTGGACGTCATCGCGAAGGAGACGGGCGCCGAAGCCGACCGAGTCGACGGGATGCAGCCCGGGGACAACACGCTCGAGGTCCTGCGGGATTTCGCGTTCGCCGACGGCCGCTCGGTAGGGGACGTATCGGAACCGCTCGCGCGGGGGTCCTCGATCTGGCTCCTCCGTCTGCACGCACGGACCGTCGGCGGCGTTCGCCCCTTCTCCGACGAGTCGGTCCAGCAGGAGATGCGCACCCAACTGGCCCAAGAACGGCAGAACGCCCTGCTGGAGAAGCTCTTCGGCGAGGAGCAGCGCCGCACGCAGTTCTGGCCACCGGATCTGTTCGGCCGCTGAGGGGAATTCCGCCGGTGCGGCCGCGACAGGACCGGCCTGGCTGGCTAGGATTTTCCGTCCGGAAAGCAGCTGGGAGTTCCCGAGAACGGGCGACTTCCTCTGAACCGGTCCTCGCTCGCCCCCGTTCGACCGGATCCACGTCCACGAGTCCTACACGGACCAGGATTTTCCGGTTTTGCTGACCCCCGACCCGGCCCTGCGGCCGGAACGACCGCGATGGTGAACCAACCGCATCTCGATCCGACAAGAATCCACGTCGAATCGCATCTCGAACGTCCGTGGGAGCACCAAGAGAGCTTCTCGGACGTCATGGCCGAGCAGCTCAAGCACGCGCCCTATCTCGGGATCGCGATCCTCGTCCACGCCGTCGTCCTCCTGATCCTCTGGCAGATCAAGATCGTCCACAAGGACAAGCCAGAGCCGGTCGCGATGAACATGCAACAGCAGGAAGTCATCGAGGAGCCGGAAGAAGAGGAGATCGAAGAGCCCGAGCCGATCGAAGAGCCGGTCGAGACCGAGCCCGTCATCGAGGACAGTGAAGTCACCGAAGAAGAAACGGTCGACGACACGTTCGAAGAAGAGCAGATGGTCGACTCCGCCTTCGAGAGCGACAACCTCAACGACGTCATCGGGATCGGTGGCGGTGCCGGCGGCAAGTTCGGCGGTCGTGGCGGAGGACGTGGTCGTCTCGGCAAGGGCGGCCGTCCGACGGCACAGGCGATCCAGATGGGCCTCGAGTGGCTCAAGGACCACCAGGACGACGACGGGAAGTGGGACGCCGACGAGTTCATGAAGCACGATCCACCGAGCGATCTGTGCGATGGACAAGGCAACCCGGTCAACGACATCGGGCTGACCGGTCTCGCTCTGCTCGCCTTCCTCGGCGACGGCTCGACGATGCGCGCGGGTCCTTACAAGGACGTCGTCAAGAAGGGCATCATCTGGCTCAAGGACCAGCAGGAAGAGAGCGGCGCACTCGGTCCGGATTCGCACCGTGCGCACATCTACAACCACGCAATCGCGACGCTCGCGCTCGTCGAAGCCTACGGCCTCTCGAAGTACACGACCCTCAAGCGCTACGCACAGCGTGCCGTCGACTACATCTGCAAGTTCCGCAACCCGTACAAGGTCTGGCGTTACTACGCTCGCGACGGTGCCAACGACACGTCGGTCACGGGCTGGATGGTCTTCGTGCTCAAGTCGTCGATCGACTTCAAGCTCACCGTCGACCATGACGCGTTGAAGTACAGCGAAGCATGGTTTGAAGAGGTCACCGATCCGTCGACGGGCCAGTGCGGTTACACGAAGCGTGGCGAAGGCAGCTCGCGAGAACTCGGCATGGGCGAGAAGTTCCCGGCACAGAAGACCGAAGCGCTCACCGCCGTCGGCCTCCTCTGCCGCATCTTCCTCGGCCAGACTCCGCAGGACAATCCGATCCTCAACGTCGCCGCCGACACGATGCTCAAGAAGCCGCCCGTGTGGAACGAGAACGACGGTTCGATCGACGTCTACTACTGGTACTACGGCAGCTACGCGATGTTCCAGATGGGTGGTCGTCACTGGACCGGCTGGAAGAAGTCGCTCGAGCCCGCCCTCATCAAGCCGCAGCGCAAGGAAGGCTCGGCCAAGGGTTCCTGGGATCCGATCGGTGCCTGGGGTCACGACGGTGGTCGTGTCTACTCGACCGCGATCGGCGTCTTGTGCCTCGAGGTCTACTACCGATACAGCCGACTGATTCGCTGATCGCAGAGCAGCATGGCCTGCGTCGAATGCGATGCGAGGCCGATGCGAACCAACGCGGGCGAGAGCGTGAGCTCTCGCCCGCGTTGCGTTTTGAGGCGTGTCTCGACGCTGTGTCTCGAGTTTGCCGAGGCATGCAGTCAAGGCACACAGTGTCTGGAAACACCACGCAACACAGCGTGAACCTCGATGCAAACGACGTCGTTGCCAAAGGGTGACAACCCCATGGCTCGTCGAAGACCGAACGCGCGCACCAACGTGTTCGACGGCCGCCTCTATCCAGGAGAACGCCGACATGGCATCCATCGACCCGACCGGGATCAAGATCCCGCATCCAGCATCGCACGCGCTGCATGACCATGAGTCCTTTGCGGACGTCATGGCAGAACAACTGCGGCACGCCCCCTATCTCGCGATCGCGATCCTCATTCACGCAGTCGCCCTCTTGATCTTGTGGCAGATCAAGATCGACCGACGAATCGAACCGACACCACTCGCGATGAACGCGCAGCTGCCCGAGCAGCTACCGGACGTTCCGCCGGAAGAGATCGAAGAGAAGAAGGAGATCGAACCCGTCATCCAAGACAACGTCGTCCCCGAAGAGACTCCCGTGCTCGAACCGACGGTCCCGAATGCGGACTTCGACGATCAGCAAGAACCACAAGCCGATTCCGCCTTCGACGAGTCCGCGCTCAATGACGTGATCGGGATCGGAGGCGACGCGGGTAGCAAGTACGGCGGTCGCGGACCGGGCGGCAACGGACTCGGGCACGGATCGACGACGCACAAGAACGTGATCGATGGTCTCGATTGGCTCTCACGTCATCAGGACGCCGACGGGCATTGGGATGCAGACGAGTTCATGAAGCACGATCCGGCGGAGGACCGGTGCGATGGCGTGGGCAGCGCGGTTCACGATGTCGGCTTGACCGGTCTCGCGACGCTGGCGTTCTTGGCCGAAGGCTCGACGTTGCGCAGTGGCACCTTCAAGAACCAGATCAAGCGCGCGGTCGTGTGGATCAAGGACCAACAGGCGGAGAGCGGCGCAATCGGTCCTGACTCTCACCGTGCCCACGTCTACAACCACGCGATCGCGACCCTCGCACTCGTCGAAGCCTATGGCCTCTCGAAGTACAAGACCCTCGAGCGATACGCGCAACGCGCCGTCGACTACATCTGCTCCTCACGCAATCCGTACTCGGTGTGGCGTTACTATCCGCGCGACGGGAGCAACGACTCGTCGGTCACGGGCTGGATGGTCTTCGTTCTGCAGTCGGCTCGCGACTTCGGCTTGCGCATCGACCCCGACGCGCTCGCCTACAGCAAGGCGTGGTTCGACGAAGTCACGGATCCGTCGACCGGCCAGTGCGGATACACCAAGCGTGGCGAGGGCAGCTCGCGCGAACTCGGCATGGCCGAGAAGTTCCCGTCGAGCAAGACCGAGGCCCTGACCGCAGTCGGGCTCTTGAGTCGCATCTTCCTCGGACAGTCCCCGAACGATGCAGTTCTCGCCTCCGCAGCCGACACGCTCGTCAAGAAGCCGCCGGTCTGGAACGAGAACGACGGTTCGATCGATCTCTACTACTGGTACTACGGCAGCTACGCCCTCTTCCAAGTCGGTGGCAGGCGCTGGTCAACGTGGAAGAAGAGCCTCGAACCCGCGCTCGTGAAGTCGCAACGACGGGAAGGGGCAGCGCGAGGCTCCTGGGATCCGGTTGGAGCCTGGGGCCATGACGGGGGACGCGTCTATTCGACCGCGCTCGCCGTACTCACGCTGCAGGTCTACTACCGCTACAGCCGCATCGTGCACTGATTCCCACGCGAATCGGCTATCGTGGCTCGAATGCCGATTCGCTCACTGAGGCAGACTCTCGCCGAACTTCACGATCAGCTCGAAGCCGCGTCGTCGATCGACGGCGATGACCGGGATGCCTTGAAGCAAGCCATGCGCGACATCGCGCATTCGCTCGACAAGAACGCGTCCCCGAGTGCAACCACAGCCGAAGCCAGAGCAACGTCGAGTGAAGGCGGAGCGCTCGATCGACTCGAATCCCTCGTGGAGGACTTCGAAGCCGATCATCCACTGCTCAGCAAACAACTGGCAGCGTTGGCAGCGTCGTTGCGCAACATCGGATTCTGACGAACCAACGGGCTCGTCAGAACCCTGACGCGATTACCAGTCGCGACCGCGGTCGTTCTCGCGACGACGGCCACCGCCGCCTCCGCCACCGCCCTGTCCGCGACCACCGCCGCCGCGACGGCCGCCACCGTAGTCACCGCCGCCGCCGCCTCCACCGTAGCCGCGGCCACCGCCGCCACCACCACCGCCGAAGCCGCGACCGCCGCCGCCGCCACCACCGCCGAAGCCGCGACCGCCGCCGCCGCCACCACCACCGGTGCGCGGCTTGCGCTCTTGCGCTTCGTTGACGCGCAGCACGCGGCCATCGAGTTCGGTGCCGTCGAGGGCTTCGATGGCAGCCTGAGCGTCCGATTCGTTACCCATCTCGACGAAGGCGAAGCCGCGCGGACGGCCGGTCTCACGATCAGTCATGATCGAAACGCTTTGGACATCGCGCTCGTCCTGACTGAATGCACTGATGAGGGTTTCTTCTGTCGTTTGAAACGAGAGGTTTCCTACAAAAAGTCTGGTCGTCAACGTTACTTTCCTCGTCGGGTCATGGCCTCACGGGTCTTGTCTGTCACACCCCGTGCAGGTTGCCGTTCCTTTCGGCTGCGGACTTCGAGATCGGTGCCATGGCCACCCGGGTCATGTCTTCGCACAAGGTGGCCGGGACATCCCGGCAACTCGATCACCCCACGGAAAGCCCATCGGGATGAAACCGAGTGCGCCTTCCCTTTCGAGGTCCAACCCCATCGAGACGAGCGCCGCCGCGTACGCACGCGAATTCTTTCAGACTGCAGGAAGGCACCGCCTCGCCATTCGAGTTCGGCGACTTCCGGCGACAGTGTAGCAACCGGGTGAAGCGGGATGCACGCGTCAACAACAGCCTCCTTGCGAAAAAGACTGCCGGGCGATTCTGCCGGCCTCTCGAGGGCACGCAGCTCCGGAACACCGTTTGCGGAGGATCTCCCTCCCGGCGACGGGAACCTCCCCTCCGACCACGACGAACCATGCCGAGAATCTCCGCCGCCACGCTGACCGCCATCCTCGGGCTCGCGCTGGTCCTGGCGGTTTCGTGGCACTTCTCAGGCGGCCCAACGAGCGGTGTGGCGCTCGATGGGCATGGACTCGCATCCGGACACGCAGCTCCGGAGCTGACGCAGGAAACGCCGCCATTCGTTTCGTCTTCGAAACGAATGGCGGCCCCGGATCGCCAAGAACGGCTGACCTTCCCGAGGTGCCCGGAAGCACCCGGTTCGACCGTCGAGCCCGCCCCGCTGAGGATCCACGTCACGGGTTGCGGACCCGAACTCGAATCCGTGACGGCCCACATCCGGACAGCAATGGCCTCCGGTGCTCGCGACGATGGTCCCTCGTGCAGGCTCGAGCGGCTTGGCGAACTCGCTTCGGGCCTGCTCCCGTGTCCACGAACTCGTGGCGCACGCATCGAGCTCGAACTCGTCGACCGAGGCGCGACACCGACGCAGGTCATTCTCGAATTCGACCTCGACGTCGACCTGGACACCGAGAGACCCGCCTCGGTGCCCTCGATCTGGCACCTCGACCTGTCGACGGTTCGATACGAGTTCACCACCGACCGCTCGAAATCGTTCTTCGTCGGGGATTCGGCGTTCGAACCGTACACCTGCTCGCGAGGGCAGTCCTCACAGACGAACACAGCGCCCCGGTATCTCCCTCCACTGCAACGCTATGTCGTCTACAGCACCGATGTGCCGTTACGCGAGTCGTTTCGCGACTTCGAAGGACGGATCGTCCATCGCGGCCCTTGGACGCCAGGCTTCCACGTCTTGAGGTTTTGACTCAGCGACCTTCGGTGTCCCAACGCTCGCGGATCGACGCAAGTCGACTCAATCCACGCGCAACGAGTCCACGCACCGCACTCTCGGACTTGCCGAGCGTCGTCGCGATCTCGGAGTACTCGATACCGAGCATGCGCGACATCATGATCGCGTCGCGCTGATCCGACGGCAGCGCTTCGAGTGCCGCATCGAGAAGATCGACTTCTTCGCGCGCAGCGGCTTGACGACTCGGAGTGAGCATCGACGCACACGAGGCCGCGAACCCATCGAGGACGTCGTCGACTCCTTCCTCGCGCGCGATGTCGCGCTTTTGCGCAGACGCGGCACGGGCGCGCTTGAGGACTTTCCTGGTCGCTTCCAAGAACAACCAACTGCGGAACGCCTTCTCGCCGCGCCACTCGAGCTTGTCGAAGTCCTCGAGTACCTCACGACAGACGGATTGCGCCAGGTCGCGCACCGATTCGCGCGCGAGCGCCACCCCACCGGCCTTGGCACGCAGGAACGCCTCGAGGCGTGGGAGATTGCGCGCGAACAGGGATTCGAGCGCCGCCGGGTCAAGACTCCGGAGCGGTTCTTCGGGATCGAGTCCAGCGTCCGTGTCGCGTTGTTCTTCGTGCATGCGCTTCTACCCGTGCCATGAGCCCGCTTTGATAGTGCACGATGTTATTCGAGACTCTCGGTGCCGTGAGCGATCTCGGGCGGCTGTCCGAGATTGCCTCGGTCCTCGTCCGCTACGGCTTCCGCGATTTCGTGGAACGCTCGGGGATCCGAGCGTTGCTCGAACGCGCCGGTGCGAAGATCCACTGGCAGCCATTCTCCAGCGACAGCGCGACGACGACACCGGCTCGCGTTCGCCGGGCGCTCGAGGAGCTCGGCCCGACGTTCGTGAAGCTCGGTCAACTCCTCGCTAGCCGGCACGATCTGTTGCCCCACGAATGGACCACCGAACTCGGTAGCTTGCATGCAAGCGTCACACCGGTGCCGTTCGAACAATTACGTCACCAGCTCGAAGAGGATCTGGGGGGCGACCCGCGCCGCGTGTTCGCACGATTCGAAGAGACTCCGCTCGCAGCCGGTTCGATCGCGCAAGTCCACGCAGCAACGGCGCACGATGGTAGCGACCTCGTGGTCAAGATCCGGCGACCGGGCATCGAGAAGACGATCTTCGCCGACCTGCGACTCATGGCGCGCCTCGCACGCGTACTCGAGGACGAAGGAGGCGACATCCGGCGGTTTCGTCCCGTTCGCGTCGTGCGTGAGTTCGCGCGCACCATGCGAGCAGAACTCGACTTCGCGACCGAGGCACGCAACCTCCGCACGTTGGCGCGCAACCTCGAGTCCATGGACGGAGTGGTCCTCCCCGATGTGATCGATACGCTCGTGCGCGAACGACTGCTCGTCATGACGAGACTGAGGGGTCTGTCCGCAGCCGACTGGCTCGAAAGCCAATCCGCCGGCACGAAACGAGAACAGCCATTCGATTCGCGTGCCGTCGCGCACGTCGGAGCCGACGTCGTTCTCCAAATGGTCTTCGGCGACGGCTTCTATCACGCGGATCCACATCCGGGGAATCTGATGTTCCTCGAGGACGGGCGACTCGGACTTCTCGATTTCGGACAGGTCGGTCGCTTGTCGGAGTCGCGACGTCGCCAGCTCGTCCAGCTGCTCGCGGGCGTCCTCGCACGGGACGAAGAGCGCGCAGTCGACGTCCTCCTGGAGTGGGCCCCCGGTGCATCGACGGATGTCGACGCGCTGGCCGCGGACGTTCGCGCGTTCATCGATCGCTATCACGGAATCGAGCTCGACAAGCTCGACGTCGCCAGGCTCCTGATGGATGTCAGCGAGATCGTGCGTGAGAACGAGCTCTATCTTCCGGCAGACATCTCCGTCTTGATCAAGGTGTTCGTGACCCTCGAGGGGCTGGGGCGGGCGCTCGACCCCGAGTTCCGATTGAGCACGCACATCGAACCTGCTGCACACAGACTCGAGCGCAACTTGCTCTCCAAACGAGGCATGATGCGCCGCGGAGTGCGCGACTTGCGGTCGCTGATGATCCAACTCCCGACGGATCTGCGCCGCTTGCTCACGCGCGTCCGTCGCGGAGAGGTCCATCTCGAACTCGACATGAAGCGACTGGATCGCTTCGGAAACCAGATCTCGAGCAGCGCCAACCGTCTGACGATCGGCATGATCACGGCCGCGCTGATCGTCGGCACCGCGATCGCGATGACGATCGACAGCGGACCGAAGATATTCGGTATGCCGGCCCTCGGGCTCTTCGGGTTCCTGTGTTCGGTCACGATCGGAGTCGGACTCTTGTGGTCGATCGCACGCAGTTCGCAGCGAAAGTTCTGAACGATCCGGTCGGACGCCGGCGCTCGCGCGAAATCGGGTACAACACGTGCTGTGGTTTCCACGTTCGCAAGGCCGGCACGCGTATCACTCGTTGCGCTCGCAGCAATCGTCACATCCGCGCATGCGTTCGCGGTGCGGAACCCGCAGAACGATCTCGGCGCAGCCGAACAGCGCACGCGTGTTTCTGGTGTGGTCTCGTCCACTGAGGGGAAGCCGGTGGCAGATGCGCGGGTCGTCCTCGTTTCCAGACCATTGTCGACCGTTCTCGATAGCGGCGAGCTCGACGTGGTGCATGCACAGTCGGACGACGACGGACGCTTTCGCGCCTCGGTGCTCGAGAATCGCGACTATTCCATCTGGGCAACGATCGGCGACGCGAGAACGTATCGAGTCACGAGCGTGAGCGACGGAGTGCGTGGCCCCAAGTCGATTCGACTCGAGATGGGCGACGATCCGATGCGTGTTACCCAGGTGCGCTTCGAGGGCCTCGCGGCATGGAAGGCACGAGGACCTCTGTTGACTCATGTCGTCGACCCGGTGCCCGAGACGGTGTACCGAGTCCCGCTCGAAATCGCCGAGGACGGCACCGCGACGTTGCCGCACTTGCCCGGCGAACGTGGATGGATCGAGGTCGACGATGCAAAGGGACGACCCGTCTTCACGGCTCACGTACGACCGAACGACTCGAATGACGCCGCGAGTCCGATCCGGATCGCGGTGGCGCCACCCAAGAAGCTCCGCATCCGTGCGAAGTATGCCGGCGGCAAGAACGTTGCCGAACCGTGCGTGGGTGCGCATGTCTTCTTCGGGCGCAATCCGTCACGACTGCCACTCGTCGACATGGGCGTGCTCGACGAGAACGGCGTCTTCGACCTCGAAGTCGCGTTTGCGGATCCCGGTGATGCTCAGAAGCTCCAAGCGCCTGGCGTGTTCTATGGAAACACGCTCGCAGACGCGGCGATCGTCATCTCCGGAAAGGATGCGGCGGACGCGTTCGAGAACCTCACTGTCGCTGGAGGCACTGTCATCGAGGACGGTGTGCACTACGTCGACTTCGAACTTCAAGAGGCCACGGTAGCGCGCGGACGCCTGATGCTGACCAAGGACCGCCCAGCATCGGGCGCCCGCCTCCTCGTCTACAACTCCCTCTACGGCGCCAAGGGCGGCGGGCAATGCGCATGCGCACCTCGCATCGTTCCGTGCGATGCAGAAGGGCGTTTCGAGATTCCGGGCCGCGGAACGAAGGACGGGTTTCGCGTGACGTGGATTCCGACCGAAGCTCAGCGTCGTGCCTTGGAGCGAGATGGGTCTCCGATCGCGTCCGAGGTGGTCCTCGCGTACCGACATGCACGCAAGCTCGACGAAGCCATCGATCTCGGGACCATTCGCACGGACGCACTGATCGCGCTCCACATGCAGTGTCGTGGCATCGACGGTCGCCCACCGATCGATGGAGTGCTCCAAGTCGGGGAGCGCACCCAAGAAGGCCCCAACTGGCCGGTGCGCACGCGTCTCGATCGTCGTGGGCGTGTCACGTTCCTCGTACCCGAGGGATACGTCTATTCCCTGCTCCTCACGACGCCCAGGTCCCTGATCGTCGAGAGCGGAACAGCGGACGTGGACCGGACGATCGAGCTGCGCCCCGATCCCGAGCGATGGTTCGCCGGCCGCCTCACCGCGGCGACGCCCGAGGCCATGCGTTGCCTGCGTCCATCGGGACTGACGTCGACGACGAACGATCCCGTCATCGGTCGCTGGTCCACCAATTACATGTTGTCGGGTGCGACGAGCGCCGACGTGCTCGAGATCGCGCGGATCGAAGAACCTGGGCGTCAATACCGGATGCGAGTCTGGCGCTACTTCGGACTCCCGGTGCCCGAAATGGCACTCGACGGCGATGGAAAGTTCGTGATCCACGTCACGAAAGAGATCACGCCGCGCTTCGAGGCGTTCGCACGGCTGGGCAATGAACCAACGGTCTCACGGCAGGTTCCAATGTCCAACGTCTTCCTCGACGTGGATCTCTCGAAGTAAGCGCCAGACCGAATCGCGACATCGCACCGCGGTCTCGCGCTAGACCGTCTCCATGGAGACTTCGGCCATTCGTTAGACTGAAGGGCGGTTCGAGGAAGAACACCTCGAGCCCGCGAATGCGCATTCGTTCCCGCGCAGCCGCGCTATCTGAGCCAAACCCCAAGAGAACCGACAACAACATGTTGACTCGTATCTGCCTCTCGACGGCGCTCCTCGCCACCGTCGCCTCCGCCCAGATCACGTCGCCCAAGGGCTACGTCACGACAGAAGGCACGTCCAGCCACAACTACATGCTCTTCTCGAAGTACGAGATGCGCTGGCAGGGCATCGACCGCAGCCACGTCGGCGCCGGCGCCAAGGTCATGAACGAAGTCGCTTGGCGCCGTGACGGCACCTCGACGACGTACTCGACCTGGACGGCCCGCACGATGTCCAACTGGGAAATGAACATGGGTCTCGCCGATTGGGCGACCCTGCAGGTCACCGACCTCGAGAAGAACTACAAGACCGGCTCGAAGGTCCAGGTCGTCAAGCCCCGCACGCTGAGCGTCGTCGACATCTCGGCGCCGCCGACCACGACGCCCGCGCCGTGGACGACCGTCGTCAAGTTCGACGCGCCGTTCGTCTACACGGGTTCGGACCCGTTCGTCTGGGAAGTCATCTACTCCGGCAACACGGTGACGACCGACTACTCGTTCGACTTCCAGTACGTGGGCACGTCGTCGACCTACAGCTCGACGGGCGGCACGGCGGTCGGCACGGACTGCACCGCGACCGGGATGACGAGCGCCATCTCGACCTACGTGACGTTCTACAACCACGTCACGAAGTTCCGCATCTACTACTCGCTCTACAACATGCCGGCCAACTCGCCCGCATTCATGTGGATCGATGGCATGGACCAGAACCTCACGGTGCCGGGCCTGTGCACCAAGCTGCACGCGATGCCGCTGATCAACATCCCGCTCGGTGTTTCGGATGCCACGGGTCGCGTCGGTAGCGGCTACATCGACAACCTCCCGTACGTCCCGTCGGTCATCGGCAACGACCTCTACTTCCAGTACGTCGGCGTCGACCTCGGCCAGGCAGGCCTGCCGTTCGCGCTGTCGGCCGGTCGCAAGATCACGGTCCCGGCGGATCCGGTCCCCTACCAGGTGACGCGTTTCTACCACTACAAGACGACGGCAACGAGCACGACCACCACGAGTGGCCCCTGGAACGGCGGTATCATCACGCGCTTCCAGTGAGCGATCGACGTGCGCGTTTCGACTCGAACGCGCATGGCTGAAAACCATGACAGGGCGTCACGCAACGTGCGTGGCGCCCTGTTCGCGTCCTGAGCAGCGCCAACGGTCACATACTGCGTCGATACTGCCCACCGACGCGATAGAGCGCCGACGAGATCTCGCCGAGCGTACAGACCTTGCACGCTTCCATGAGCTCGGCGAAGAGATTCGCACGGGACGTCGCCGCGCGTTCGAGACGCGCGAGGGCGTCGGGGCCGCGCTCTTTGCTCCGCTCGGTCACGGCCCTGCATGCGGCGATCTGATAGCGCTTCTCGTCCTCCGAACTGCGGCGCACTTCTTCGGGACGCACGAACGGTGAGCCTTCGCTCGAAAGGAACGTGTTGACGCCGATGATCGGCAGCGCGCCACTCGCCTTGAGGGTCTCGTAGTAGAGCGACTCCTCTTGGATCTTGCTGCGCTGGTACATCGTCTCCATCGCGCCGAGGA